>NZ_JBEOVF010000002.1:0-472805 GCF_040295365.1 Streptomyces sp. NPDC002838
GAGTTGCCTACGCGTCACGACCGACTTCCTACCGGATCCGCCTTCCATGCGGATCCGGGTCAGCAAGATTGATCACGACGTCACACAGGCCCTAGGAGAGATTCCCATGTTCCCAGCGATCGCCAGATGCAGGCGCATGCTCACTGCCGCCGCCACGGTGGCCGGACTCGTCGGCATCTTCCTCTTCCCAGGACCATCGGCAGCGGCCGACATCGCCGCCCTCTCCTGTGCCTCGTCGACGGATGTCCGCTACAGTCCCGGCCTGCAGATCACTCCGCGGACGGTTCATGTCACGGTGAACGGCAATCTTGAGCCGTGCACGGACACCAGCGGTCAGGGGATCACCGCTGGTTCGTACGGCGCGCAGTTCGACGCGGTTCGTTCCTGCGCCGATCTCCTCAGGCCGGCTGATGGTGAGTTCGGCATCGACTGGAACGGCGGCACCCACGGGTTCAGCACGATCAGCTACCTCCGGACCGCCACGATCGTGGGCGGCAACATCGTCACGACGGAGGTGGGCACAGTGATCGCAGGCGACTTTGTTGGACACAGCACTCTGTTCGAGACCGTCGGCCCTCACAACCCCGCGGAATGCACAACCACCAAGGGAGTACGTCTCGTTCACACCAACGGAAACCTGACGATCAGCCCTGTCTGACGTCGACGGCGTAGGGTCCGACGGCCCGCAGTGGGCCGTCGGCGAGCTGGAGGCGCTCGGCGAGGGCATCGACCTGATCGGCCACGCGCAGTCCTTCGGTCGCCTCGCCGGCGAGCATCTCGATACTCATCGCGTGCAGCGCCACGTTGGTGGGTCCGAACACCGTCCACTGGACGTTGCCCTCCCCCGCGTTCCGGGCGAGCGGGAGGGCCAGCTGCTCCAGGCACCGACGGGCTTCCCGCCAGTTGCGGCGCTGGGCATCGGAGACGACGGCGACCAGTTCCAGAGCTCCTTCGATCGCCGGGGAAGCGGGGGTTGCCGGGACGGCGGAGGTCGTCGGCGACCCCCGCCGTCCCGGCAAGCAGGTGATGCGTGACCGGATGCTGGACCTGATGCTCGTCACCACGCTGTGGATCTGGTTCGACCGCTCCGGGGCGCACGCGCCGCCCGTGGTACCGCCCGCTGGCCGACCCGGTGGTCGGCCAGGCGCTGCGCCTGCTCCACGATGATCCGGCCCACCCGTGGACGGTCGCGGAGCTGGCGGCCAAGTCGGGGGTGTCCCGCGCCGCGCTCGCCCGCCGCTTCACCGCGCGGGTCGGCGAACCGCCGATGGCCTACCGGGCGGCTCCCGCCAGACCGGCATGAACGAGCCGGACCTCTACGACCCAAAGATCAACAAGTTGTACGCCGAACTCGCCTCCCACTACGGCACGTTGGTCGGTCCGGCCAGAGCTTCGCATCCGAAGGACAGACCGGGGGCGAGCGGCCCATGTCCTACATCCGCGACTCGTTCTGGAGCGGTCGGCAGTTCACCTCGCTCGAGCACATGGCGGCCCCGCTGGCGGCGGTCGAGGCGGTCGAGGCGGTCGAGGCGGTCGAGGCCCAGGCTTGCGCGTCGCTCGCTGTTCTGTGGAGCCGGGCTGTCAGTGCCGGGTGGAAGACTGCCCGGCATGATCGAACCGAACCCGAAGGCGGACCTTCTCCGATACCTGCAAGACGCGCGTGACGCTCTTTTGTGGAAGCTCGATGGGCTCTCGGAACACGACATCCGCCGTCCGCTGACGCCCACGGGCACGAACCTGTTGGGGCTGGTCAAACATGTCGCCAGCGTGGAGCTGGGGTACTTCGGCGACACGTTCGGGCGGCCGTTCTTCGACGAGGAGCCGCCGCCCTGGTGGTATACGGAGGAGGCAGAACCCAACTCGGAGATGTGGGCCACTGCGGACGAGTCGCGTGAAGAGATCGTGGGGCTGTATCACCAGGCTTGGGAGCACTCCAACAGCACGATCACGGCGCTGACACTCGACGCGATCGGTCACGTACCGTGGTGGCCGGAGGAACGCCGAGAGGTGACACTGCACCACATCCTGGTGCGCGTGATCTCCGATACCCAGCGGCACGCCGGCCACGCCGACATCGTGCGCGAGCTCATCGACGGGACCGTAGGGTACCTGCAGGGCAACGACAACATGCCACCAGGCGACCAGGCATGGTGGGAAGGCCACCGGAGCCGACTGGAGCGTGTGGCGCGGGAGGTCAGTAACGGGTGACCTCGTTCTGTGGCCGACCCCGTCGGCTCCGGGGTCGGCCACGCATGTTCCAGCGGGTGGTGACCGGGAAGTCCTGGCTGCGATCGTGTCCGTGGCCACCTCCGACTGCACGTGGCAGCAGTTGCCGTCGGCCTCCTTCGGGCCGTCGGGAGTGACGGCTCACCGGCGCTTCACGGAGTGGTCGAAGACCAGGGTGTGGGCGAAGCTCTACCGCCTGGTCCTGGACGAACTAAGGGGAAGCTGACAGGCCCGAACCCTGTGGTCCGGGGCAAGTGCGGGAACGCCGGCTGACGGCGCCCCCTGACTCATCAGAGCAGTCCGGCGATGAACCGGAACGCCTGCTCGGCGTCGTCGCCGAAGCGCATGGGCGCGCTGAGGGCTTCGAAAGGACGGTTCGGTGAACCCGGTCTCGCGCAGCAGTGACCGGACCTGGTCCAGGCCTGCGAGGGAGAAGGGGCCCGGGTCCTCGGCAGGCGGGGTGGGCAGGTGCGGCCGGCTGCCAGGGCCTGGGTGAAGGCAAGGAACCACTCACTGTGTGCCGGCGCCTGCCATGACCTCCGCCTCCCTCGGCACCGATGACCACTGCAGCCCCGGGCCGTGCCGGCAGTAGCGGCTGTCTTTCCGTCGTGCGGGTGGTTTACGGCTGCGCGCCCCCGAGCCCGATCGGGTCTCTCGGAGACTGAGCCGGGGCGGTACGGGCCGCCGGGAAGGGGGTCTCATGGCGGACAGCAGGATTCTGGTCGCGGTGCGGGAGCATCCTCGGGACAAGGGGGTCGGCTCAGAGCAGTGGGTGGGAATCGTTGAGGCGATCGAAGCGCAGGGGTTCGACGTCCGGTGGGCGGTCGGTGCGGCCGACGCCGAAGCGGTGTTAAGGACAGAGGCGGGGCTGACCGCGGCGCTGGTCGCCTGGGACCTTCCGGGCGAAGGGGGCGGGGACGGCGAGCCGGGGGGTGCGACGGTGCTGCGCTCGATCGGCCGACGGTTCCAGGATCTGCCGGTCTTCCTGGTCATGACGGACGACGGCGTACGCGATCTGCCGCTGTGGGTGTCGGAACTGATCGTGGGATACGTGTGGCCGCTGGAGGACACCCCCGGCTTCATCGCCGGCCGGATCATCACCGCCGCCCGTACGTACCGAGAAGCCGTCCTGCCGCCCTTCTTCCGGGCGCTGCGCCGTTTCGACGACGCGCACGAGTACTCCTGGCATACACCGGCCCACTCCGGTGGTGTCGCCTTGCTGAAGTCGCCCGCGGGGCGGGCCTTCCACGACTACTTCGGAGAACGGCTGTTGCGCAGCGACCTGTCGATCTCCGTCGAGGAACTCGGCTCGCTGTTCGAGCACACCGGACCGATCGGCGAGGCGGAGCGCAACGCGGCCCGGGTCTTCGGCGCCGACCTCACCTACTTCGTATTGCACGGAGACTCCACCTGCAACCGTGTGGTCGGTCACTTCAGCGTCACCCGCGACGAGATCGCGCTGGTGGACCGCAACTGCCACAAGTCGGTGCTGCACGGGCTGGTCGTGTCCGGCGCGCGCCCGGTCTTTCTGATCCCCACCCGCAACGGCTACGGCCTGGCCGGACCACTGCCTCCGGCGGAACTCGCGGCGGACGCGGTCGCCGCGCGGATCGCGGCGAACCCGCTGACCGGGCAGGCCCTGTCGCCGGACGCCCAGTACGCCGTCTTCACCAACTCGACCTATGACGGCCTGTGTTACGACGCCTCGGTGACGGCGCGGGCGTTCGCCCCCAGCACTCCTCGGCTGCACTTCGACGAGGCGTGGTTCGCGTACGCCCGCTTCCACCCGCTCTACGCGGGCCGGTACGGCATGTCGGTGGACGAGGACACCTTCCCCGGCCCTGACCGGCCGACGGTCTTCGCGACCCAGTCGACCCACAAGCTGCTCGCCGCGCTCTCGCAGAGTGCCATGGTCCACGTCAGGCTCGCTCCCAGGGCGCCCGTCGAACACGACCGGTTCAACGAGACGCTGATGATGCACGGCACCACGTCCCCGCTCTATCCGATGATCGCCTCGCTGGACGTGGCGACCGCGATGATGGACGGTCCGCAGGGCCGCTGGCTGGTCGACGAGGCCGTGACCGAGGCAGTCCGGTTCCGCCAGGAGATGGTGCGCATCCGGCGCCGTATCGAGGAGGCCGGCGACCGGCCGCCATGGTTCTTCGGCGTGTGGCAACCCGAGACGGTCACCGACCCGGGCACCGGCACGCGACTGCCGTTCGACGAGGCACCTGCCGACCTGCTGCGCACGGAGCCGTCCTGCTGGCACCTGGAACCCGGCGCCTCCTGGCACGGGTTCCCCGCACTGACCGACGGCTACTGCATGCTCGACCCGATCAAGGTCACCCTGACCTGTCCGGGCATCGATGCGACCGGTGAGACAGCCGAGTGGGGCATCCCGGCACGGGTGCTCACCGCTTACTTGGCCACCCGTCACATCGTCGTGGAGAAGACCGACAGCTACACCACGCTCGTGCTGTTCTCCATGGGCATCACCAAGGGCAAGTGGGGCACGCTCCTCGACGCCCTGATGGACTTCAAGGCCCTCTACGACGAGGACGCCCCCCTCGACCGCGTGCTGCCCGCGCTGGTCGCCGAGCACCCCAAGCGCTACACCGGCCAGACCCTGCGCGAACTGTGCCAGGGCATGCACGACCATCTGCGCTCGGCCCGCCTCGTCGACCTCCTGGACACCGCCTTCCGGCAGTTGCCGGAACCCGTCGCCCCGCCGCAGCTGTGCTATCAGCGGCTGATCCGCGGCGGCACGCATCGCGTACGCCTGGTCGACGTGCCGGGCCAGGTGGCCGCCGCCATGGTCACCATCACGCCGCCCGGCATCCCCGTCCTCATGCCCGGCGAGAGCGTCGGCGCCCCCGACGGCCCTCTGCTGCGCTACTTCACCGCCCTGGAATCGTTCGACCGCCACTTCCCCGGATTCCGCAGCGAGACGCACGGCGTGACCGTGGACCCCGACACCGGCGACTACCTCATCGAGTGCCTGCGACCGGCGGCGAACGACGGAACAAGCGCAAGGTACCGTGCGGTGACACCGGCCCAACGCAGTCGCCCGAAGGAAACCCCAGGGCATCCCTGACGTCCGAACAGAATCCTGGTCCGGTCCCGATCGTGACGTCGTCGTCCGGAGCCTGGTCGACGGGCCGCTGTTCGGCAGGATGGTCACGACCTACAAGAAGCACCGACCCGGCGAGGGGCGGGCCCCGTTCTCATCTGCGTCGTCGATGCCATCGTGCCGAATCGCCCCAGCCCCGGCCGCCAGCCGGGGCCGAGGCGGCCTCGGCACCGCCACACAACCGACCGCGGCACCACGACATGAGCGAGCTCGGTGTCCGCCTGGGCCACCCATGCCAAGTTGACCGCACTCATCGCCCGACCCCTCAGCTCCGCACACCGATGTTCCGACCCGAGCCGCCCCGAGTCTCGTAGAGTCCGCTGATCTTGTTTCAGGCGGACTTCGGGGGCCTCCTGTTGTCGCCACCAGTCGCGTTCGGGCTCGGCGGGCGGTGCGTGGTCGAGGGCGGAGTGGAGCCGTTCCTCGTTGTACCAGGTGACCCACTGGAAGATCGCCCGCTCGACCTGGTCCAAGTCATTCCAAGTGCCTTGCATCTCGACCAGCTCGGCCTCGAAGGTGCCGTTGAGGGCCTCGGCCATGGCGTTGTCGTGGCTGTCCACGGCGGAGCCGACCGACGCGGCGGCGCCGATCTCGGCCAGCCGGTCGGCGTAGCGGATGGAGACGTATTGCCCGGACTCAACCGGTCGTCGCAACACTCGCTTCCTGGACCGATGGTAGATGCCCGTTCAGGGCTTCGACGGGTGTCTTCCAACCGAGGGTTTTGCGGGGCCTGTTGTTGAGTGCGAGAGCAACGGCCTCGAGTGCGTCGGCCTGCGATCGCGACAAGTCGGTGCCCTTGGGAAAGTACTGACGCAGCAGTCCATTGGTCTCGTTCGTGCCTCGCTGCCAAGGGCGGTGCGGGTCGGCGAAGTAGACCTGCAGCCCAGTGTCGATGCGGAGTTGGGCATGCTGGGCCAGCTCCTTGCCGGGGTCCCAGGTCAGCGAGCGGCGCAGCTGCCCGGGCATCGTGGTGATCGTGCCGGCGATCGCGTCGTTCACGGCTTCGGCGCCGCGGCCGGCCAGCGCCGGGCCGTTCTTGATCCGTGGCTCGACGCCGTAGCCGTCCATTCGTGGCAGGTGCAGAAGCATGGTGAAGCGTGTCGTGCGCTCCACGAGCGTGGCTTCACCTGATCGTCCGGATCCAGTAGCGCAGCGGTCCGCCCTGCCCCGAGGCGAGGCGTTCGCGTTGCGGGCCGCGCTGTGCGGGTGAAGAGTGGATTTATACCGGCTTCGCGTTGTCCGAGCCGGATCTCAATCTCTCTGCAGCGCCGCCCGCAAAAGGGCCGAGTCCGCGTTGGACCAAGCAGCACAACGCAAAGCGCATCTGGAACCATCATGGCCAGAACCACCCGGCGACATGTTTCCCGCACGGTCAGCGCATCTGTCCTGGCTACAGCGCTTGCGTTGCCGGCAGGGCTGACAAATGTCATGGCAGTACCTCACACCAGCGACGAGATAACGGCTGACGTACCCGCTCAGACAACGCCTCCTACGCCCACACCGCCTCCATCGCCAACGGCGAACACTACGCCGGCACCGACAACCCCTACCCCCACGCCCACACCCACACCCACACCAACGGGCAATACGCAGGAGCCGGATGACACGCCGGACACTGATCAGTCACCCGAGCCCGAAGAAGAGCCGGACCAAACGGTGTCCGAGCCCGCCATGGAACAGAACGAAGAAATTGAAGACGTAACTGTAGATCTGAGCCAGAAATTGACAGAGGCCCCTGAGGAACTAGCGCCGAGCGTGACGCAATTGATCACCACCCTGCAGGAGGTGGAGGACCCGGAGACGTCGCCGCAAGAGAGGGACGGGGTCATCAGGAGCGCAAAAGAGATCGTTTCCACACTGGAAACGATCGATGATCCAAGGACACCTGATGATCTGCGGGAAGAGTTGATCGGGATCGTGAAACAGGTGACTTCCGCCCTGGAGGTGGGCAGTGACCCGAGCGTACCGCCCGAGGACCGGGCCATGACCATCCTGACTGTGCAGAGGTCGACATCCGCCCTGGACATGATCGGCGACCTGACGACGCCGCAGGAACTGCGGGTACATCTGATCAACATCGTGAATCAGGTGAACTACGTCCTGAGGCGGAGCCACGGCGCGAACTTGAAGGGAAGCAGCGACATGGAGCGGAGTGTCCGGTACGCGGTACCGATGGGCGTCGCGTCGGCCACAATCAGCGACCCGGAGACTCATGATGGGGAGCGGAAAGGCCTCGCGGAGACCACGGATGAGGCCAGTTCGTCGCTGCAAGAAGCTGGCGACCCCAGGGTGTCGGAGGAGGACCGGGCCAAAGCGCAGGAAGCATTGGACGAGGAGATCGCTCGGATGAAGGAGAAGCTGGAGGAGACCGTCTCCGCCCAGGGACTACCGGACGTACCGCTCGGCAAGGCATCTGAAGTCTGCACCAATGCCGTGTTTGATTCCGTCCCCGAGCAAGTTCTCATCGGGGGCCTGCAAGAACTGACTCCCGCAGACTGGGACACCGAAGGGGTAAAGGATTACTGGAAGGCCAAAGAATCCGGAACCGGCTCCCTCGACGTCCTGGCCCAGTTGCAGAACAACAAGTACGACAATGCCCCATTTGAAGTCGCACGGCTCATAACCAAGCTCGCCGAGTTCGTGCCGGCAAGCGAACTGTTCAGCACTGTTGGCACTCCGGGTCTTCACTGCCTGCAGTCGGCTCGACACCTCGACCAGCAGGGGATCAAAGCAGGGACCTGGCCCCAGATGGCTGAAGCGACGGTGTAGACAGGACATCAGACCCCGTCGGCTCCGGAGGAACTCAGCAATTCCGTGACGGCCACCTCAGAATCAGCGTAAGCCGTCGAAGCGCCATATCTATTCACGTCCCTCTTTTCTTCCGAACGAGCTACCGGACCTTCGAAGTGGAATGATGAAATAGAATAGATGGGCCGTTTCTCGGGAGACCAAATTGCCGTCACGTATCGCGGCCTGCGCGTCACGTTGATGAGGTTGTTGTTGTGCCGCACCCTGCCGTGGTAATACAGCTCTTCCCCACACCTTGCAGGAGCACAATAGTACCGGCCTTCATCCTTGTTCCACGAACGATGCGCGCGTCGAAATTGAGCTACGTCAAGCTTCCCCCGATCCTTCCTCATGTATGTGATCTGCAAGACGATATTCATCGTGTCGAACTCGGTACTTCTCGGGATCTGGAGCGCGCGCTCCATAGCGTATTCCTGTCCGACGTCAAGCCAGTTACCAGGACGATAGAAACGATCGCTGCTTATCGGGGTGTATTTCAGCTTGTCAACGTAACGATGGGCGTCCTCCTCGCGTTTCTCATCCAGACTCCTTCTCCACTCTTCCAGCCACTCCCCTTTCTCGGAATATTTGGCATTTCTGCCATAGACCGTGTAGTCATTGTTGATGATGTAAACCGGAATCCCTCCGGCGTTTTTCATGTAGAGCTTCAGCGGGACGTGAACGAACGGGAGTCTGTGGTCGGCCCGCGCCCTGCCAAATTCTGCCTTCAGGATGAAATGCATGGGAGCTGCTGCGGGTTGGTACATGGTGGAATACGCCAGGCTCACGGCAGTCAGGAGAGCTGTAGCGACCACCCCGGCTGCAAATGTCTTGGGTCGCGGTATTCTCTGCCACGACTTCTCGCGGACGAGGAGCCAGAGCGCCCACAGGGACCAGCACCAGAGGGGCATGAATGCCAGCAGGTAGGGCGTGTATTCCGTTTCTTCGAACCACATGAACAGCAGAAGGCTGTCCGTGGCCAACGCAACAAGCGCTCCAAGCAGGACGACCGCCCCGGAGCTGTTGAACTGTCGTCTCCCCCAGTAGTCGAGCACCGCGATTGCCGCCGCACCCTGCACCGCACCGGACAAGACGAACAGAGCCCCACTTATTCGTTGCGCAAAAGTCAGCGCGCCGGTTGCGTCCGGCCATCCGATTACTGTATTGAGGGCCATGGATGCGAGCATTCCCGCCATCATCAGCACAATGGTCGTGCGCCTTCGCCCAGCGCGGTCGGGCCATGTCCTGCTGTCCCCTCCACGCCAACACACGGATGCCGGGTCCTCCATATCCATGTTTTCCGGGTAACCGAGGCGATCGAGCATCTTTCGCAGCTCGCCCAGTGACCAGGCACTGCCTACGGTCTCGCTGCCTACGATGACCTGGCGAAGACCACGACTGTCCGGAGCCTCGACAATCACCCACGGGCGGATGCTCATGGAACCAGGCTCAAGCCTGGACCGGCAGCGTGCATGCGGGGCTCCCCCGTTCGGTTGCCCCACAGCTCTGGCACCTACCGGTACGTGGTCGAGCGCCAGTCAATGAGCGATGTTCGACGTCTCAACTCACCGGCCGAGGGGGTTCGTTGGTTCCCTGTCCTGCCGCACTCGACCTGCCTCGCGCCCTGGTCGAGTGGGTTCCCCATGCTCACCCGCAAGGGTGACCGCCGCTGCAAGCTCCCCCCGTACCGGCGTGCCCGGATCAGTGGGGAGCAGCACGGGAAGCCCGGCGGTCGCGGGCGGCCGCGCCGCTCCTGGACCGCTTTGCCGCACGGCTGCGCGGCTGCACGGGTGTCTCATCCTGCCCCAGGACCGGACCACGAGTCGGCGCGAGCGCTCTGGAGCCGCGTGATCGACCGGCGTCTGTGGTCGCTCGTGGCACGGCGCCGCGGTGACGACGACTTGGTCGCCTCGGTTAACTTTGCCAGTGACAACGGGCTGCCGCCCGCGGTGCGCGGCCACGGAGCGGCCGACCATGCCGTCTGCGACGGCGGACCGGTCGTCGACCTGTCGGGGATGACGGGCACCGACACGTCGGCCCCGAGGGTTTCACCGTCCGCGTCCAAGGCGGCTGCACCCTGGCAGACCTCGACCGCGCGACCCAGCGATACCGGCTCACCGCACCCGTGGGGGTGGTCTCGGCGACGGGCATCGCCGGGCTCGCCCTGTCGGGCGACACGGGTTGCTGCGACAACCTCGTGTCCACCGGTGCCCGTGAGGACACGGCCGAGGAGGGGGAGCGCGCGCTGCTGCCGCTCTTGAGGTCACCGAGCCTCTCTGCTGCCTGACCGAACACGCCGCCGCGGCGCCTTCGCCAACCGTGGGGCCCCACCTGTACGGCATCGAGGGCGCCTGGGACCGTCATGCCGACTCGGAGCAGAACCTGGAGCAGCTCCTGTGGGAGGGCTACGGCGGGAACTACGAACGGCTGTCAGCGGTCAGACGAAGTGCGACCCGGGCAATCTGTTGGAGGTGATCACGTCACTGGAGCATTTCTGCCTTCGGCGGACCGCCGCTGATCCGGAAGGAACGCACTGCCCACTTCCTGGAATGGGTGCAGCTCACTGATCTCCTTCTCAGCCATGTGTCGGCGGACGCCGGCGCCTCACGCAGAGCTCCACCAGCGGCGCGCAGGGACCGCCGCACCTCGAAGCACCATGGACGCGGACTGCAAGGTCCCGGCAGTCAGTGCTGCTGGGCCGGCCTGATGTTCTGGTTGGCGTGGAAGAGGTTGTCCGGGTCGTACGTCCGCTTGACCTGTGCGAGCCGGTCGTAATGGTCGCGGTAGGTGGCCCGGACCCGCTCCTGGTCCTCACCCTGCCCCATGAAGTTCACGTATGAGCCGCCCATCGAGTAGGGGTGCATCTCCTCCCAGTAGTTGACACACCATTGCTTGACGGTCTCGGCGTTGGCAGGGTCAGGGTCGACGCCGGCGAAGACGCCGGACCAGACGGCGTCCCGGTAGCTCCAGGCGGTGTCTTCCGGGGCCACCCGGTGGGCGGCCGCGTCGACCGGGTAGAGGTGCACCAGCGACAGCGGGGTGGGGAGGTTCTCGCCGTACTTGAGGTGCACGTCCACGGCGAGGTCCGGGATACGGTCGAAGAAGTCGCCGCGCCAGTACCACTGGTACCCGGTGGGGATCAGCTCGTCGAACATGCTCTGCAACGCGGGATAGGGCATCGGTGCCGTGAAGTGGAAGGCGGGCGGCGCGGGCTCGTTCACCACCTCGAGGGCGTCCTCGGTACGGTCCGGGTCACCGGTGTGGCACCACACGATGCCGCACACCTTCTGGCCGTGGAGCGGTTCGGGGAAGGGCGGGCCGGGCGGGATGGTGAAGAGCGTGAAGAAGCCATAGATGTCCTCGGGGGCCTGCGGGAGGAAGTCGCGGTACCACGTGAGCACGTCCCGGGTGTGGTCGACCGGCCACACGGTGATTCCCACCCCGACGGTGTCCACCGGGTGCAGCCGGTAGGTGAACGAGGTCACGATGCCGAAGTTGCCGCCGCCACCGCGCAGGGCCCAGAACAGGTCCGGGTGCTCGGTCTCGCTCGCGGTGACAAAGCTGCCGTCGGCCAGCACGACGTCCGCGGCCAGCAGGTTGTCCACCGTCAGACCGTACTTGCGGGTGAGGTATCCATGGCCACCGCCGAGGGTCAGGCCCCCCCCCCCACGCCGGTCATCGACACGATGCCGGTGGGAGTCGCGAGGCCGAAGCCGTGGGTGGCGTGGTCGAGATCCCGGAGCTGGCTGCCGCCGCCCACCTGGGCGGTCCTCGCGGCGGGGTCGACCCGCACCCAGCGCATCGGCGACAGGTCGACGGTGACGCCGTCGTCCACGAGGCACAGGCCGGGACCGCTGTGCCCGCCACCCCGGACGGCGAGTTCCAGGCCGTTGTCGCGGATGAAGTTCAGCGCATCGCTGACATCCGCGGCGTCCGCGCACCGCACGATGGCGGCGGGACGCTTGTCGATCATTGCGTTGTAGATGCTGCGAGCCTGGAGATATTCGGGATCCTGCGGGCCTATGACCGGCCCCCGCAGAGAGGTCTGCATCGCATCCAAGGTCGCACTGTCCATGGTGATCTCCTCTGGAGGTGCCGATGTCATGCCCCGGCTTCGGCCTTCTACGGCTGTCCCCTCGATCACCCGCCGCTCGGTCTCCCGCCGGGTTGTTCGCCAAGTCGCTACGGTGCACGAGGTTGCGCGGGCATCGCGTCATCGGATGCCGCAGGGCTGATCTGTCCAGCGTCCTGCCGACCACCGAGCCATGCAATTCTTGCGGACCGCTGCTCGCCAGGAGTCCTGCGTCTTCACCATGCGTTCCTGCCAAGAGGTGCTCTGCGTACACGTGGCGGCACGGAAGGCAACGGCGCACAAGCCTGCGCTGCGGGCGGTCGCTGCGGCCAGAGCGCCGGGCCCTAGTCAGCGCCAATCGTCGGTGCTACGCGTCGTCGAAGGGGTCGTCCGCGCCTTCTCCAGCAGCCTGGGGAAGGGCCAACGCTGCTGGAGGACGAGCTGCCGGACGGCGTGGGCGAGGAACCGGACGTCGGTACCTGGCCGTGGGGTGCCATGGGAAAGGGCGTCGCTCTGGCGGCGGGTCGGACGTCCGAAGCCGTCGCGCGGGCGGAGCAGGCGTGTGCGACGCACCCGGGAGGCCGACGAACAGTCCCTGTTGTCCCACCCCGCGGCTTCCTTGTCCCCACTGGTGCCGGCGCCGGCGAAAGCCATCCGTCCAACGGAGGCGCTGCAGGTCGGGCGCCGGGGGTACGACGAACTGATCGCCGCCCGGACCGCGCGGCCTTGGGGTTGGCTCGCCCTGAACCATGCCCGCGTCGAGCTGCTGACAGGCCGCCCGGCGTCGGCCAGTCGGTGGTACGCCGAGCTGTCACGGTCGCCGGTGCCAGAAAGCAGAGCAAGCCTCAGCGCCTGGGCCTGGAGGCGGCGGCACGAGCGCGGGCGGCTCGCGGTCCGCGACGACGAGGCAAGAACGCGCACTCCGCTCACTGCATCTGCAATCTCCACACGGGCAGCGACGCCCTGGCCAGCTCAGGCAAGAGCATCGGGGTGAACGCGGGACTGGCTCGAGCGGCTCTTGGCGCTCCCAACCGGCCCCGCCCAACCGAAACGGCGAGGCTAGGCGATCCGGGTGGCCGGCGGCGTAGCCGCTCGAGATCGGAGGTCTTATTACCGAAAGTGAAGCATTTGCCACTTATGGTTATTCACAGGTGAGGGTCGTGATCGCTACCCGATCCACGGCGGTCTGCAGGAAGGAGCACCAAAGGTGAAGCTTCAGCGGAAGAGCGGGCTGCGCACCCTGGCGGTCGGCTCGGCGGTTGTCTGCGGCGCCCTGATCCTGACGGCCTGCGGCTCGAACGGCAACTCCCCCTCCGGCAGATCGCCCACGGCTGCCTCGCCCGCCACCACGGGTGCCGGCGATGTCAAGTGCGGCAAGGCGGCCACTGTGTCGGCTTCCGGCTCGACTGCGCAGGAGTTCGCGATGCAGTTCTGGATCAAGAACTACATGCGGGCCTGCCCCGGTACCCGGATCAGCTACGAAGGCAACGGCTCCGGTGCCGGCCAGGCCGATTTCCTGAAGGGTAGAACCGCCTTCGCGGGTTCCGACTCCGCACTGAGCGCCGCCCAGGTCACCCAGTCCGGGAGCGTCTGCTCCAACGACGGTCGGGCCGTCCACCTCCCGATGCTCGGCGGCCCGATCGCACTCGCCTACAACCTGCCAGGGGTCAGCAAGTTGGTCCTGGATGCCCCCACACTCGCCAAGGTCTTCGACTCGCAGATCACGAAGTGGGACGACCCGGCGATCGCGAAGCTCAACCCTGGGACCGAGCTGCCGTCGACACCGATCCAGGCGTCACACCGCTCCGATTCCTCCGGCACGACGGACAACTTCACCTCCTACCTGAGCGCCGCCGCACCGAGCGCCTGGCCGTACGGGCACAGCAAGGAGTGGATGGCCCAGGGCGGCCAGTCCGCCGAGGGTTCCTCGGGCCTCGTCGAACAGGTCAAGAAAACCGTGGGTGCGATCGGCTACGTCGAGCTGTCCTACGCGATCGCCCGCGACATTCCCACGGTCGCGATCGCCACCGGCGCCCCCGCTCCGGTCGACGCCAGTGTCCTCACGGCCTCCAAGGCGATCGCCGATTCCAAGGTTGCCGACGACGATGACGACCTCGTGCTCAAGCTCGACTACGCGACCAAGGCCCCGGGCGCCTACCCGATCGCCATGGTCACGTACGAGATCGTCTGCGACAAGGGCAACAAGCCGGCGACGTGGTCCGCCACCAAGGCGTTCCTGACGTACATCGCCAGCACGGAGGGTCAGGAGGACCTGAGTTTCCAGGGCTACGCGACGCTCCCGGCCTCCATCGTGGACAAGGTCCGCAGCAAGATCAACAACTTGTCCTAACCCCAAGCGCGGCCCTTCGGGGATCTCCAGCCCGTGGCCTGGACGGCAGTCGTCGCGGACCGGCCAAGCAGGGCTCGAAGCCGTCACGGCACAGGAGAGACCGGCATCCGGTCGTGGAGAGACGTACACGTTCCTCAGGACGCGGCTTCGACGACCGTCAGGAGATCCTGACGCTGCGCCACTCCTGCACAACAGAGCTTGGCCAATCCAGCACGCCGAGCAAGCGCTGGCCCGGGCTGCCAGGTCCGAACAGAGGAGCGTCCGTGACTTCTCCAACGAGCAGAAGTCCGCCTTCTTCGCCGCAGCCGCACTCTCGATCTCCGACCTGTCCCCCACACCGACCGGCCGTTCCGCGAAATCGCCCAGCACCGTGATGCGAGGCCCCGGCACTGCTCTCCGGCCTGGCGGACCAACAGGCCAGGCATACAGCCGTCGGCCACCTGGCCTGCCGCCACAGGTCATCATCGAACTCCTCACCGACGACGACTGGCAGGTGGTGGAAGCGGCGGCCGCCAATCCGTCGCTGCCGCTCACCGTGATGCAGGAACTGGCACCGGAATGCCCTAGAAGGCGCTCAGTCCAAGCTCCCCGCGCTACGGTCGGCGCCTGATCGATCTTGGTGACAAACTGACGCGCCGAGCCAACTACCGCGCCTCGACAAAGGGCCTGCGGTCGGAGCGCGCGTCGTCACGGCCAGGTCAGAGATCGAACTCCAAGTGTTCGACGTCGGTGAACTCGACTTCCAGGCCGTGGGCTGTGCGCCCGACGCTATCGCCCGGGTATGACGCGATCGCCGGTGGGAGGCGGACCAGGAGTGGCGTTGGCCGCCCAACCTGCCCCTCTGCCACCGGACCGTCGCAGTTGTCAGCCGGTCAGCACGACGGGCTGCTCAGGCGTGCGCCCTTCCGCGGCGGCAGCAACGAGGTCAGCGAGGCCTGCGGGATCCACCGTCGCGGGCGTGGCGCGCAGTTCAGTGGTGGTCCACAGCGAGCGCGCGGAACCGGAGAGCACCGGCCACCGGCCACCGGGATACCGTCCAGGTTCTGGAGGCGCTCGTCCGGGCCGACTGCTCACCCTCGACGACGACACCGTCGAGATCGCCCACGAAGCCCTCACCGCAGCCTGGCCGCAGGGTGTCACCGACCTCGCCGCTCTCCCTCGGCGGCCGCGGGGGTCGGCTTCGCCGGCGCGGGGTGAGTCTTTCTCGTAGGCGTCTTCGCGGTGGATGAGGATGACGACGTCGGCGTTGTGCACCGCCCGCCCTTGTGGGCTGGGCTTCCGGAGGCGGTGAGCTCTTTCGCCGCTTGACGCGGGAACGGTGCGGGCCGGCCGGGCCCTTGCAGCGGGACGACGCAGCCCTTCCAATCTGGCGGGATATGAGCGACACCGGCGGGCGAGGGTTGACCGGAGGAGCACTGCTGAGGCGGACGTTCCGCCTGCAGCATCACACGACATGAACACAACGATTAGAGCCGGCTCGCCGTAGTGAGCACTGCGGTCGCCGCCCTGTCCTCGGCCGCCCTGGCCATGGCTCCCACCGCCTCCGCCGACTCGTACAACGGATGCGCCTATCCCCCCGTGTCTGCTTCTACCTCACGGCAAGCAACTGGAACAGCGGCAGTCCCACAGCCGCCTTCCAGGACGGCACCACGTCCTACCAGAACCTCGGCTCCCGGAGTGGGTCGCCGACTACGTGCACAACACGCGCAACGACGATCGCGCCTACCTGCGCTACATCCGCAACAGCACCGGCGCCACCGAGTATCCGTGCGTGTAGCCGAACATGACCGTTCTCTTATCCTCGACTTTCACCGTGACCGGCATCCGGATCGACACGGTGGAGCAGTCCGACGTCGTCTCCAGCCCGGCGGGCGGCCGCTCACCGCGTCCGCCGGTAACCCGCACACGCCTGTGGGCGATCACGTACTCCGCCTCTGGCGAAGATCTCGTGGTCGGGCCTGGTACTCCGGTCTCGGAGTGGCGGACGGCAGCAGTCGTTTGCCGGCCCCGTCCCAGCGAGTCAGGCCCGTCCGAGGTGAGCGGCTGTCGAGATGCCGTGACCGGTCCCGTACGCCCGCTGGACAGGATCAATCCCGGCCACGGATCCCGGCTGGCGGCCCTACCGTGCGATCTGGTGTGGGCCACGACATGGGTGGCGGACGCGAACGAGTACATCGCGCCACACATGGGCCTGCCGCAGTTGGCCGTGGTGATCAGGCCGGAACCATCCGACGCTGATAGGTACGACGCGCGCTGCTCCACCGTGTCGATCCGTGTCGGGGCCTCACGGATCCTGACTTCGTCGCTCACAACGCGTGGCTGCGGCAGAGGGCTGAGTTCGTAGGCACCTGATCCCCAGTCATCATGCGGCGCGCCCCCCGGTCGACGGCGGTGCGATCCTGTTCTGGCCGACATCCGGGAGATCACCGTCGCCGAGCTGAGCGCCGCCGCCGTACTGCCGACCGACGGGCCGTCAACGCCTACCCCTGCGGCGCCGCAGAGCCGCGGCCGCCGGCTTCGGCCAGAAGCAGGCCTGAGCTCGCGCGCCCGACGACCGGCCTCAGCGCTGAGCCGATCGTGTTGGGGGCTGACTCGCCCCCAACACATCTCAGGTCCTCTGCTGGTCCTGGTCGTCGGGTTCGCCGAGCGCTTGGCCTCCGCCAGGCACTCGGAGGCCGGACCTACTTGACGAGCTCCCACTCCTGGGAGCCGTCCCCGACCGCGTTCTGCAAGGTGAGCGGCGCCCCGTCGGTCGCGCCGGTCAGGTACAGGTCCGGGTTCTTGACCGACTGCAATTTGTAGAAGCCGTCCTCGGTCTTGATGAGGTTCCAGCTGCCGGTGGCGCTGTTGTCGACCCACTGGCCGATCCTCTGGCCGACCGTCGCGTTGCCGGTCCAGATGGCTGCCGCGCGGCCGCCCGACTTGTTCAGCAGAGTCTTGCCGCCGTTCGGCTCGGTCATCACGTGCCAGTACTGGGTGTCCGGGTTCGACGCCGAACCGGGGTCCTCCAGGACGACGTCGGGAACGTCTCCGTTGCCGATGTTCGCGTCGTTGGTGTTGTTCCCGGTGCCGATCACCTGGTCGGTCTTGCGGTTGACCAGCTGGTAGTAGGCACCGTCCGAGTGGCCGAGATCGACCTCGGCGTAGGCGAGCGTCGACGTGCCCTGGTTGTTGAGTATCGCGATGCGGCCGGTGCCCTCGACGTACTGCAGGTTGCGGCTGTAGCCGGCCCGCGAGGTCGTCTGGTACTCCTTCCAGACGCCGTCGCTGCGTCCGCTCTCGTTGACCCAGACGTTGCCGCTGCCGGCGGCGTTGTAGACCAGGCGCCCTCCGGGAAGCCTGATGATCACCGGACTGCCGCCTCTCGCGAGAGGACGGGAACCGGAGTCGACCGGCAGAGAAGCGACGTCCGTGCCTGTGCGGGAGCCTCGGTAGAACTCCAACGGGCTGTCCGCGATCACGTACCTGGTGTTGGCTCCGCCGCCCCAGTACTCGAAGGGGAGCATCCACTTGCCGTCCGTCGTCCGGACGACGTTCGTCATGCCCGGTCGGCCACCGCCGATCTCCGTCTTGCCGCCGCCCATGTCCTGGGTCAGGCCGGCGACATCGACGACGGGGCCGTTCCAGTTCGCGCTGCGGCCGTCCCAGGTCTTGTGGACGAGGATCTGGCCATGGGAATCCGGGGCGGTGTCGTTCGCGGGGTCCAGTGTGGGGACGCCGGTGGCCGGGTCGAAGCCGAGGTAGTCGTTCTCGTCCGAGTAGTAGCAGACGAGCTTGCCCTTGTAGACCATCAGGTACGGCTCCCAGAGGGGATCCACCTGCTTGTTCGTGTTCGCGCCCGCGATGTTCTGCCCGACCGCGCCCGCGCTGCCGCCCTGCCAGCCGCCGGTCGCGATGACGTTGACGACCTTCCACGTCGCGCCTTCGTCGATGCTGGAGTACAGGGCGATCGCCATGTCGCTGCGGTCTCCGTCGTTGGACGGCGTCCAGTTCGGGGCGGCCGCCTTGTGCTCCTTGTAGTAGTGGTCGTCGCCCGACACGACACTCGCGAGGAGCAGCGTGCCCTGTTTCAGGTTCCCGACGTCCTGCGGAAGCGTGTAGAGGTACGGATTCGTCCAGTTGCTCGTGTACTTCGCGTACTTGGCGTCAGTGGAGAGGTACGCCGGAGCCTTGACCTCCGACAGCGGCTGCCAGGTCGTTCCGTGATCGTCGCTCTTGTAGACCGGGAGAGTCTGCTTGTCGGCGCTGCCCGTCTCCGTCACGACCGTGGACTTCTCGAACGACGCGACCAGACGCCCGCTCGGCAGCTGCGCCGACTTCGGGTAGATCGCGCAGTTGCCCCGCCCTTTGAGGCACGGTTCGCTTCCGAGCTGGTAGAGGATCCCGCCCGTCGGGTTGTACGCCTGCGCACCGGACGCGGGTATGGCCAGCATCGCGGACGTCGCGATGAAGGTCCCCAGCGCCTTCCCCAGCCTTCTTCCTTGCATAATTCCTCCTTTGGTGAAGCTCGGATGCTCAGGTGTTCGGCTGAACGAGCACGCGTACGTCCCAGGCGCCGAGGTCCAGCGCCGTGCCAGCGGGGACGGACGTGCCGTTGAGGGTGTCGGAGAGGCCCACCGGGGCGGGGACGCTCGCGGGCTCCCAGCTCCAGTTGTGGACGATGTGGACGCGGCGGCCGTCGGGAGACGTGCCGGTCGTCGCCGTGACGGACGCCGGGAGGTCCCGCCACGCGCTGCGGGAGGCCGGTGCCATCCAGGCGGCCAGCGCCTGGGCGAGGTCGCGGCCGGGGACGGTGCCGACGCAGGTGACGCGGCCGGCACCGTGGCGGCGGGTGGTGACCGCGGGCCAGCGCCCGAAGTGCGGGTGGTCGTACGCGACGAGCACCTCGGCATCGGTGACGGTCAGGCCGTCGATCCAGCGTGTCGCGGTCGCGTTCGCCGGCAGTTGGAGCGGGCTGTCGGGTACGGCACGGAGCGGGACGTCGTGCGACAGGTTGCTGAACTCGTCGTAGTGGACGCCCGCGGCCTCGACCAGCCGTCCCGGTGCCGGCTCGTGGCGTGCCCGGGCCTCGTGGTCGGCGTACGCGGTGCGCGGGCCGAGGACGAGATGGCCGCCCGCGCGGGCGTAGGCTTCCAGCCAGTCGACCGTCGTGTCGTCGACGACGTACAGGGCGGGGGCGACGAGGACGGGGTGGCGTCGTGCGGCCTCCCGCGGGGTCGTGCCCTCCCGTTCGCCGCGCGGGTCGTGCAGCTGCCGGGCGTGGATGATCCGCACCTGGCGGCCGGCGTCGAAGGCGCCGCGGTAGAAGGGGTCGAAGAACCGGTGGTAGGCGGCGGGGTCAGGTTCGCCGTCGGGGGTCGCGAGGGGCGGGTACTTCTGCATCAGCCACTTGCTCGGCATCGAGTAGACCATCGCGATGTCGGCGTCCGGTTCGAGGCCCGCGACGAGCGGGCCGGCGGCCTCGAACTCCTCACCCAGGCGGGCGATTTCGGCGTACGTGCGGCCTGGTTGGCCGCTGTGCGGGAGGACTCCGCCCCAGTAGGTCTCCGCGCCGAACCGCAGTGTCTGCCACTGCCAGTACTCGATCATCCGCGCCCCGCGCGCGATGTGCGCCCACGCGGTCTGCCGCCACTGGCCGTCGTATCCGGGGCGGTTGTCCCACGGGAAACCGATGGAGTTCGCGTTGGTCTCGGTGACCAGGAACGGCTCCTGGCGCGAGGAGAACATCCAGTCCGCGGTCTGGTACATCGCCCAGACGCCGGTGGTCTTCCAGATCTGCTCGTGGTCCTCGGGCGTCGGGTCGGGCAGCGCGAGGCCGTCCTGCATGTCGTAGTACGGGTTGCCCGAGGCGATGTCGAGGCGGTCCGTCATCTCGTCGTCCTCCACCCCGCGGCGGGTGTAGGAGATGCAGGTGGTGACGAAGTGCTCGGGCCGGGCGTACTCGCGGACGATGTCGGCCTGCCAGCCGATGAACTCGGTGACCTGTCGGGATTGGAACTCCCGCCATGCGACGTCGTACTGGGGCTGGGCGTTGCCGTCCGGCGTCCACAGATCGGCCCAGGTCGAGAGGCGGTGGGACCAGTAGACCAGGCCCCATTCACGGTTGAGGGTCTCTACGTCGCCGTACTTCTCGCGCAGGTGGTCCACGAAACGCTGGAAGACACCGTGGTTGTGGAAGAGGTGCAGGCCCGGCTCGTTGTCCACCTGCCACCCGATGACCGCCGGGTGGTCGGCGTACCGGGCGGCCATCTTGCGGATCACCCGCTCGGCGTGGAACCGGAACGCGGGGTGGGTGAAGTCGGCCTCCTGGCGGGCGCCCCAGCCGAGGCGCCGCCCGGTGGCGTGCTCCCCCGTGATCTCCGGGTACTGGCGGGCAAGCCACGGGGGTACGGCGTACGTCGGCGTGCCGAGGATGACGGAGATGCCGCGTTCGTGGGCGCCGTCGAGCACCGGCTGGAGCCAGTCGAGGTCGAACCGTCCGTTCTCGGGCTCCCAGGTCGCCCAGACCGATTCGCCGACCCTGATCACGGTGAACTTCGCCTCGGCCATCAGGTCGAGGTCGGTCTTCAGCCGTTCGTCGGGCTGCGACCCGGGATCGTAGGCGGGCGTGTACTCGTGGTAGTACGCGGCGCCGAAGAGGACACGGGCGGGCAGAACCGCCATGAAGGAACCTCCAGAGAAGAGCGAGTGCGGGTGTTACTGCTTGACGCCGCCGGTGGCCAGGCCGCTCTGCCAGTACCGCTGGAGCAGGAGGAAGGCGATGACGAGCGGAATGATCGAGAGCAGGGATCCGGTCACGACGAGCGCGAGCATGTCGCTGCTGGCGCCGGCCCCGCCGTTCTGGGCCTGGGCGGCCCAGGAGGAGAGCCCGACCGTGATGGGGTACAGGCTCGGGTCGTTGAGCATGATCAGCGGCAGGAAGTAGTTGTTCCAGGTCGCGACGAGCGTGAAGAGCACGACGGTGACCAGGCCCGGCGCCAGCAACCGCAGGGCGATCCGGAAGAAGATCCGGGCCTCCCCCGCGCCGTCCATGCGGGCGGCCTCCAGGAGGCTGTCCGGGACGGCGTCCTGCGCGTAGATACGCATGAGGTACAGGCCGAAGGGGCTGACGAGCGAGGGCAGGACGATGGCCCAAGGGGTGTTGACCAGCTCCACCTTCGCGAAGAGCAGATAGGTCGGGATGGCCAGGGCGGTGGTCGGGACCATGATGGCGCCGAGTACGAGGTTGAAGGCGGCGTTGTTGCCGCGGAACCGGAACTTGGCGAAGCCGTACCCCGCCGCGGCCGCCAGGAGCGCGGCCCCGAGCGCGCTGCCGACCGCGTACAGGACGGTGTTGAGCAGCCAGTGCAGGAAGATTCCGTCGTCGTGGGTGAGGGTCTGGCGGATGTTCGTCAGCAGTTGCGGGGCGCGGGAGAACCACAGCCCGAACGTGTTGATCAGATCCTGGGTGCTCTTGGTCGTGGCGACGAGCAGCCACAGCAGCGGCAGGAGGAAGTAGGCCAGGGCGGCCAGCATGACGATCGTCAGCGGGGTGCTGCGGCGACGGGCCGATGACCGGCGCCGGTACCGGGCCGCGGGTATCCGGCGCTTCGTCGTGGTGCCCGGGGCCTTCGGGGTCGTGGCCGTGGGGGTTGTGGTGGTCACGACGTCCTCCTGCGGTTCGCGGTGAGCAGGACGGCGTAGGAGACGACCACGATGACCAGGCCCAGGAGGAAGGAGACCGCCGCCGCGTAGTTGACCTGCTGGCCGGTGAAGGCGAGCGTGTAGGCGTAGAGGTTGGCGGTGTACGAACTGTCGATGACGTCCGGGGCGATGCTCTGGAGCAGCTTCGGCTCGTTGAACAGCTGGAAGCTGCCGATCACGGAGAACAGCAGCGTGAGCATCAGCGCCGGCCTCAGCGCGGGAATCTTGATCGACCAGGCGATCCGCCAGGACCCCGCCCCGTCCAGCGCGGCCGCCTCGTACAGCTCATCGGGGATGGTCCGCAGCGCGGCGTACAGGATGATCATGTTGTAGCCGACGAACTCCCAGGTCACGATGTTCGCCAGGCTGCCGAGCATCCAGCCGTCGCTGAGGAAGTGCCAGGCCGGCAGGTCCAGCTTCTCGCTCAGTTGGGCGAAGGGGCCGAAGTCCGGCCCGTAGAGGTAGCCCCACATGAGCGTGGCGACCACGCTGGGGACGGCGTACGGGACGAAGATGCCCAGCCGGATCACGCGCGCGAGCCGCAGCAGGCCGCTGTCGAGTGCGAGCGCGAAGAGCAGCGCCAGGACCAGCATCAGAGGGACCTGGACCACGAAGAACGTCGCGACCCGCAGAACGCCTTCCCGCAGCAGCGGGTCCTTGACGGCCGTCACATAGTTGTCGAGGCCGACGAACGCCGTCCCGCCGATGAGCCTCTCCTGGAACAGGCTGATGTAGGCGGCATAGGCGAGCGGGGCGAGGAAGAGCAGGAGGAAGAGCACCATGAACGGTGCGACGAAGAGCGGTCCTGCCGTACCGCCCGGGCGGCGGCCGCCACGGAGGACTTGATTCGTCATGGGGCACCCTTGACGGTGAAGCCCTGGCTCTTGGCGTATGTCGTGATCCGCTTCTGCCACTGGTCCAGCGCACCGACGGTGTCGGACTTCTTGGCGAGGGACTTGCCGACGGTCTCGGTCCAGTCCGTCACCACCTGGTCGAGGAACGGCGGCCACTGGAAGTCGGGACTGACCGTGCCACTGACGTCCGCGAACACCTGGTTGACCTTCTGACCGCCGTAGAAGGCGGGCGCGTCACCGACGAAACCGGGGTCCGCGAGCAGCGACTTCGTCGCCGGGAAGAAGGACTGCTTGGTGGCGAAGAGCTTCGCGCTGGCGGGGTCGCTGTTGAGGAACTGTGCGAACTGCGCCGCCGCGATCGGGTTCTCGGTCGCCTTGACGACCGCGCTCGTCGAGCCGCCCCAGTTGCCCGAGCTCGGCTTGGCGGCGTCCCACTGCGGCAGCGGGGCCGCCCGCCACTTGCCCGCGGTGGACTTGGCCGAACCGGAGAGGAAGACCGGCCCCCAGGCCGCGGTGAGCCAGGTGGCGTACTTGCCCTGGTTGAGGCCGGCGTACCAGGCGTCGGTGAAGTCCGGGTCGGCGCTGATGACTCCGTCCTGCGCGAGCCCGCCCCAGTACGCCGCGAGCTTCCTGGACGTCTCGTCGTTGACGTTGACGGAGACGTTGCCCTTGCCGGAGGTCGCGTACGGCTCGGCACCCGCCTGCCAGAGCAAACCGTGCCACGCGGCGGCCTCGTTCCCCGCGAGGTTGGTCAGGTAGATCCTCGGGTTGGCCTTGTGGAGCTTACGGGCCGCGGCGGCGAACTCGTCCCAGGTCTTCGGCGGTTCGATCCCGTACTCGTCGAAGATGTCCTGCCGGTACAGCATGCCCATCGGGCCGGTGTCCTGCGGTATCGCCCAGACCTCGCCGTTCGGGCCGCTGACCTGTCCCCACGTCCAGTCGACGAACGTGTCCTTCAACTCGGCGGCGCCGTACGGTCGCAGGTCCAGCAGGCTGTCCGTGATCGTGAACGTCGGGATGGCCTGGTACTCGATCTGCACCACGTCCGGCGCGCCCTTGCCGGCCTTGAGCGCCGTGCGCAGCTTCGTGTAGTGCGCGACGCCCTGGCCGGCGTTGACGACCTTGACCTTGATGGCCGGGTACTTCTTCTGGAAGAGCGCGACCTCCTGCTGGATGTCCGGGACCCACGTCCAGAACGTCAGCTCGGTCGGCGTCTTCATCGCCTTGTCGATGTCGGCCTGGCTGACCGGCTTGGCGGAAGCGGAGGAACCGCCGGTGCCGCCACCGCCGCACGCGGACAGCGCGGTGCTCAGCGACACGGCTCCCGCGGCGGTGAGAAGGGTCCGACGGCCTATGTGGGCGTGGCTGGTGAAGGATCTGGGCATGGTGAACTCCCGCCATGGGCGAAGGCGACGGCGCGCCTGGCGACGGCGCGCGGATCAGGGATGAGGAGGGAAAGAGGGGAAGCGTGGCTGCGGCTACTGAGGCATCTGGGGCATCGAGGTCGGCACGTTCGGGTGCACGTCCTCGCGGACTGCGACCGGCGCACGCCACGCGAGCCGGCCCGATGCGGGGCCTCTGCCGTAAGGGTGTGGCACGGAGCGGAGAACGGTGCGGCGCCCTGACTCAGGGGCCGCTGACAGAGCGCCGCCCGCGCCCCGAGGTCTTCGTCCGGGGCGGCGGGAGCGCGGTCGGTGGGGACAGAACCGAACGAACCGAGCAGTTGCTGGTGCGGCGACCTGCCCCGGGATCATGGCCCGGCCACGGGCGGTGTGTCTCGGGCCGGTCTGCGCTGATCAGAGGCGGGTGGGTGGACCTTGGTCCGAGTGCGGAGGTTCGTGGGGGCCGCCACGGGGACGGGAGGTCACGCGTCGCTCACGTCCCGGGATCGTCTGGGGCGGCGGGGGCGCGGTCGAGGTGCGGACGACGAGCTCGACCGGTGGGTCGCTCGCCAGTAAAGGTTCTGCGTGCGGGTTCTCGATGGCATGCACGAGGAGCTTGAGTCCCGTTTGCGCCACGGCGTCGAAGGGCTGACGCACCGTGGTCAAGGGAGGGTTCACGTAGGCGGCGACCGGGATGTCGTCGAAGCCGACGACGCTCACGTCGTCCGGCACGCGCCGGCCGGCTTCCGTCAGCGCGCGGACCAGACCGATGGCCATGTCGTCGTTCGCGGCGAACACCGCGGTCACGTCGTGGTCGGAGGCCAGTTCGCGGCCTGCCGCGTACCCCGACGAGGCCGACCAGTCGCCCTCGACGACAGGCGGTTCATCTCTGCCGTGTGCCGCCAGTGCCGCTCGCCATCCCTCCAGCCGGTCCCTGGCGGCGAACCACCGCCGTGGGCCGGCCAGATGATGAACGGTCACGTGTCCCAGGTCGAGCAGATGCTCGGTGGCGGCCCGTGCGAGCAGGTCGGCGCCGACGCCTGCGGTCACCACCCGGGGCCCGGCGAAGGCGGGTGGCGCGCCGAGGACGAGGACCGGGACGTCGACATGGATGGAGACTTCTCCTTCGTCGATGCCCTCGTCGATCGGCTCGGAGATGACGATGCCGTCCACGCCCTGTTCGAGCAGTGACTCCACGGCACCGGCTATACCGCCCGGGTCGCCTTCCAGCGTGTTGACGACACGGAGCGCGTATCCCGTGTCCCGGGCGGCCCGCTCGATGCCCATGAGCAGGGAGGCGGGCCCGTACAAGGCCGTTCCCAGCGTCACCACACCGATGGAACGCGTCCGTCCGGAGGCCAGCGCCCGGGCCGCGTTGTTCAGCCGGTAGCCGAGCTCTTCAGCGGCTTCGAGCACACGTCGGCGTACTTCGGCGGAGACGTACTGCTCGTCGTTGAAGACCCGCGACACCGTCTTCTGCGACACCCCCGCCAGCCGGGCCACATCCACACTGCGCGGCGCGGCGGAACTCCCGCCCCGTCCTACCGGTCGCGTCATGGCATCTCCTGATGGCCGCTTGCTGGATCTCCGATGATCTCAGCCGTATGACTGCGCTGTCATGTCTACGCAGTCATACGCCGCGCGTCAAGAGGTTGGAACGCATCCGTAACAGCACCCGCAGTTCGGCACCGGCAGCCACGCACTGCCGGTGCCGGTCGCATCAACACCGGCCGCGCCGGCGCCCCGGCCACACCGCTGCGCGAGCCCGCCTTGTCCGCTCCATCGCTCGCGCGTCCAGGCAGTGATCTTCGCCTACGATCTCGGGCCCGCCCGGCCCCACGCCGACCGAGTGGGTGGGGCCGCCGCGTCCACGTCGTCTCTCATCCTCCAGTCGGTACGGCAGGTGCGGCATGCCGGAGTTCGTACGCCTCGGCGAGGAGAAGGTATCCGCTGGCGGTCCAGGTGTAGGCGCGGTCGCGCAGACCGGTGCCGGTGAGGGCGTCGAAGTTCTCGGCGAAGCCGTGTGTTTCGCACAGGGCCCGGAAGCGGGCGCTGATCTCGTCGGCGAGGCGGTGGTGGCCGGCGCGGCGCAGGCCGTCCTCGACGAGGACGGTGGCGGGTGCCCAGATGGGGCCGCGCCAGTAGCCGTCGGGGCGGTAGTGCGGTGAGGTGGGCAGTTCGGTGGCCAGTCCATACGGGGTCAGGTGGGCCTCGATCCGGGCGGCCAGGGTCTTTGCGACGTTCTCGGGCAGATGCTCGCCCAACGCGATGGGCATCAGGTCGAGCAGGCTGGAGCTGCTCCAGGTGTCGCCGCCGTCGGCGCCCCGGGCGACGAACCGCTCCCCCGTCCACAGCTCGTCGAGCAGGGCCGCCTGGGTCGCCTCCGCGGTGCGCGTCCAGTCGCGGGCGTCGTCGGTGCGACCGAGTTCCGTTGCCAGGGCGGCGAGTTCGCGCAGTTGCAGGACGAGGAACGCGGCCAGGTCGGCGGTGACGACCACGCGCTCGGGGTCGAAGGTCGTGGCGTTGTCCCAGCCACTGTCGTTGCCGTGCTGGTAGTGGGGCAGGGCGGCGTCCGGTGCGCGGCGCACGGTGAGCCAGAAGTCCGTCCAGCGTCTCAACCGGTCGTAGGTGTCGGCGAGTTCGATGCAGTCGAGGGGTTCAGGCAGGCGTCTGCGCAGGTGGGAGAGGGTCCAGCCGTGGATGGGGGGTTTGACGAAGTTGTGCAGGACCTCCGAGTGGGTCACCGAGTCGGGCAGGGCCCCGCTCTCGTCCTGGTGGTCGAACGGCAGCGAGAACTGGTCCCACGCCAGCGCGGGCGTTCCCGGCGCCAGGGCGAGGGCGTTGAAGCAGTGGTCCCAGCTCCAGACCTTGTCCATCCAGTGCTTGGACATCAGCACCGCCGGCCGGGTGACGAGTCCCGCCGGGTCGACCGTCGCCGACCACAGGACGTACGCGGCGAGTTCGGCGGCCGGCGTACGGGAGGAGCGCCAGGGGGCCACCGCGTCGGCGAAGGCGGCGAAGGCCCGCTCCGCCGCCGCTACGACCTCGCCGAACGTCGTCCCGGCGAGGTAGGGGCGGCGTCCGGTGTCGAACTCCTCGATGGCGGCTTCCCAGGTTCCGCCGGCGTCCGCGGTGATCGTCAGGCCGCGGTCGGCACTGCCCAGGGCCTGGCTGCCGGAGGTCTCACGCACGACACCCGACAGGGCGGTGACCCGGTAGCGGCGCCCGGTCTCGTACGAGGTGAACACATGCGCTCCGTCCGCCGGGTCGCGGAAGAAGTAGGTGCCCGTGAACGGCGTCAGGGTCTGTGCCGCCGCGCCGATGTGCAGGCCCGGCCCTGCCCCGCGCAGGCGTACGGTGTCCGGCGCCTGGTAGGCGAGGTCGATGCGCCCGCTCTCGTGGTTCCAGGTGAGCAGACTCGGTGTCGCCGAGACTCGGGTCTCGGCCCGGACGCCCGTCGTGGCGTCGAGCGGTACGAAGCGCAGGACCCCGTGCATACCGTTCTGGTGGGAGACCAGGTGAAGGTCTTCGGCGTACGTCTTCTCCGCCAGGACCGGGGAGATGTCGAACCAGGAACCGTGTGTGCTGAACGGGATGTCGTGCAGGGAGAAGGCCGGGCCGGACGGTGCGGCGGTCATGAGGGATTACTCGTTTCTTGAGCAGGGGTCATCAGTCGTCTGCCGGAGGAGGTCAGTCCTTCACGGCTCCGGCGGTCACGCCGGCGGCGACGTAACGCTGGGCGGGGACGAGGATCACCGCGGCGGGCAGCGAGGCCACGACGGCGGTGGCCATGATGGCGTTCCACTCCTGATTGTTGTTGCCGATGTACTGGTAGATGCCGAGGGTGATCGGCTCGTGTGCGCCGCCGCCCGCGAGTGTGCTGGCGAAGACGAAGTCCGACCAGGACCACAGGAACGCGAACAGCGACACGGTGACGACGGCGTTGCGGCTCATGGGCAGCACGATCGACCAGAACGTGCGCAGGGGCCCTGCTCCGTCCGTCTTCGCCGCCTGGAGCAGTTCGCCGGGGATGCCGGACATGAAAGCCGTGAAGATCAGCACCGCGAAGGGGACGGCCAGCGTGGAGTCGGCGACGATCAGGCCGGGCACCGACTGGAGCAGTCCGAGGCTGAGATAAATGGCGTAGAAGCCCATCGCCATGATGATGCCGGGGATCATCTGGGCGACCAGGAAGAGGAAGCTGAGCACACCGCCGCCGCGCGGGCGCAGTTTGGCCAGCGCGTAGCCGGCGGGTGCGGCCAGCGCCACCGTGAGGACGACGGTGCCCAGGCCGATGACGAGGCTGGTACCGAGATAGGGCAACTGCTGGTCCAGGACGGCCCGGTAGCCCTCCAGAGTGCCGTGCGCGGGGAACAGACCCGGCGGGCTCTTGCGCATGTCCTGGTCGCGGGTGAAGGACACGTTGAGCATCCAGTAGACCGGGAAGAGCATGACCGCGGTCAGCAGGAGGCCCGAAGCCGTCTTCCACCACGTACGGTTGCGTCGGTCCATGGCGGTTCCGGTCACGACAGTGCCTGCTTTCGCTGGACCCTCAGATACACCAGACCGAAGGCGAGAGCGGCGACGACGAGCAGGTTCCCGACGGCCGCGCCGGGGCCGAAGGCGGGCAGCAGGTTGCCGAAGCCGAGCCGGTAGGACCAGGTGGCGAAGGTGGTGGACGAGTCGGCCGGGCCGCCCTTGGTCATGATCCAGATGATGTCGAAGACCTTGAGCGTGTAGACGAGCCCCAGTAGCAGGGTGATGGCGGAGACCGGACGCAGCAGCGGGAAGGTGATGTGCCAGAAGCGCTGCCAGGCGTTCGCGCCGTCGAGGGCGGCCGCTTCGTAGAGGCTGCTGGGGATCGACTGCAGGCCGCTGTAGAGCACGACCAGGTTGAACGGGACGCCGATCCAGATGTTGGCGATGATCACCGAGGTGAGTGACCACGACGGTGAGGTCAACCAGCTCACCGAGTCGATGCCGACGGCGTTCAGCGCGGCGTTGACGACGCCCGATTCGCTGTTGAGCATCCACGACCAGGTGGAGGCCGACACGATCAGCGGCAGCAGCCACGGTACGAGGAACAGGGCGCGCAGGGTCGCTGAGAGCCGGAAGTGCTGGTTGAAGAAGACCGCCAGGGCCAGGCCGATGGCGTACTGGAAGAACAGGCAGACGGCGGTGAACACCACGGTGTGCACCAGTGCCGGGCCGAATGTCGGGTCGTCGAAGAGGGTCCGGTAGTTGGCGAGGCCGGTGAAGGGCGCGTCGCCCTGGACGAAGGAACGGACGGTGTAGTTGCGCAGGCTCAGGTCGAGGTTGCGGTACAGCGGATAGGCGTAGAAGAGGATGAGGTAGAGGGTGACAGGGGTGAGGAAGGCCCAGGCCGCCCACTGTCGGGAGGCCGGGCGGCGGAGCCGTGGCGCGGGGCGGGCCGGGAGCGGGGCGGCTGCGGCCGCCCCCTTCCGGTCGAGCACGCGCCGGCGTTCGGGCGGGTGCGTCGTCTGTTTCATCGGGCCCACGTCACTCGACCGCGCTCTGCGCCGAAGTGAGGGCTTCCTTCGGTGACTTGGCCCCGCTGAGAGACGACTGGACCGCCTTCCACATCTGCTCGGAGATCTTGGGGTACTTGGTGCCGAGGTCGTCGCTGGTGCGTCCCTTGGCCGCCTTGACCGCCTCGACCCAGGGCTTCAACTCGGCGTTGGCCGCGATCTGCTTGTCCTGGACCTCGGCGGTGGGGGCCACGTAGGACAGGGTGGTGTCGGTGGCGTAGAGGTTCTCGGTGCTGGTCAGGCAGGTCACCAGCTTCTGCGCGGTGGCGTAGCGGCCGGTGTCGCCCTGGACCGGGACGGTGACGAACTCGCCGCCGGTCGGGGCCGCGGCGTTGCCCCCGCCGGAGGCCGGTATGGGCAGGACGCCGTAGTCGAAGCCGGCCTTCTCGGCGTTGGCGAGCTGCCAGGTGCCGTTCTCGGCGAAGGCGTAGTCGCCGCTCGCGAACTCCTGCCAGCTGGTGGTCTGGGTGTTGTTGATGACCGAGTTGGGCGCGTAGCCCTTCTTCAGCCAGTCGGTCCACAGCGACAGCGCCGAAGCGGCCTGGGTGGAGTCGAGTTCGGTGAGCTTCGCGCCCGAGCCCCAGAACCACGGCAGGAACTGGAAGCTGCCCTCCTCGGTGCCGATCGCGGAGAAGGTGATGCCCTTCTTACCCGCCTTCTTCACCTTGTCCAGCGCCGCCGTCAGCGACTTCCAGTCCTTGATCGAGGCGACGTCGACGCCCGCGGCCTTGAGGACGTCCTTGTTGTAGTAGAGGGCGAGGGTGTTGGCGCCGATCGGGGTGCCGTACGTCTTCCCGCCCGACTGGCCGGCCGCGAGCAGGTTGGGGTCGGCCTTCGAGGTGTCCAGCTCGGTGTCGTCCGTGGTGGTGAGGACTCCGGCCTCCGCCAGGGTCGACACCACGGGGTTGTCGACGATGAGCACGTCCGGCGAGTTGTCCTGCTGTGCCGCGAGGAGTGCCTTGTTCGTCAGGTCGCTGGTGTCGAACGCGGTCCGCTTGATCTTCACGCCGGCCTCGCTGCCGCAGCCGTCCAGCAGCTTGGCCCACGCCGAGTCCTTGGCGAACTGCGGGTAGGGGTCCCAGATGGTGTAGGTCCCGCTGTCCTCGCCCTTCGCGGACGAGCTGCCGTCGGACGAGCATGCGGTGATACCGGTGGCGAGGGCGACGACGGTCAGTGTCGCGGCGGTGAGCCGCCGTCCGGTGGTTCTGTTCATGGTGCGTTCCTTTTGATCTCGGCAAGGCATGCCGAAGACGGGCATGCCGCGGAAGCGGGCGGGAGGCGGCCGGGCGAGTGGCCCGGTGAAAGAACGGCGGTTTGTGCGGGAGTGGATCAGGCGACGGAGCCGGAACCGGGGTGCGCGGGGCCGGTACTGGCGCGCAGGGAGATGGGCGGCGCAAGGAGGTGGTGGCGGGGGGTCGCGTCGGGGTGGTCGAGCCGCTCGACGAGCAGTTCGACGGCGAGGCGCCCCATCTGCTCCGCCGGTACGTCCGCCGCGGTGAGCTGCGGGGTCACCGTCTCCGCCCACCGACCGGCCACGACCCCCGTGACGGAGAAATCGCGCGGTACGTGGCGGCCCGCCACGGCCAGGCCCCGGTACAGACCGCCGAGCGCGGCCTCGTTCAGGGTGACCAGCGCCGTGGTGGCCGGGTCGTCGTGCAGGATCCGTTCGAGGCATGCCTGCCCCGAGGGAGCGTCGTCGCCGCAGCAGTACGTGCGTACGGTGAGCCCGCGCTCGGCCGCGGCCTTGGTGAAGCCGTCGAGGCCACGGTGTGCCGACTCGTAGCCGGCGCGCAGCAGGTGCTCGGGTCGGTTCACGAAGGCGATCCTGCGATGCCCCAGGTCTGCGAGGTGGTGGACGCACGCCTCCACCAGCGCGGTGTGATCCAGCCCGACCCACCAGTCGCCGTCCGGGTGCGCGGTGCGGCCGATGCAGACGGCGGGGAAGTTCTCAGCGACGAGGTGGTCGACCCGGTCGTCCTGGAGCCTGATCTCCATCAGGATCGCGCCGTCGACCCGCCGCTCGCCCAGCAGCCGCTGGAACGAGCGGTCGCTGTCCACGCCGCTCGGCGAGAGCAGCACGTCGTAGTCGTAGGCCGCCGCGGCCTCCACCACGCTGCCGATGAAGTCCAGCTGCATTCCGGTGTAGTGGTTGCCGGCCGGCGGGAAGACCAGACCGAGGGTGCTGGTCCGGCCGTTGGCCAGGGCCCGGGCGCTCGCGTTGGGCCGGTAGCCCAGTTCGTCGATGACCTGTTGGATCTTGCGACGGGTCTCCTCCGAGACCGAGCGCTTGCCGCTGAGGGCGTAGGACACGGTGCTCCGCGAGACACCGGCCCGCTTGGCGATCTCACCGATGTTCACGGCCACTCCTTCATCGAACCGGTTCGAGAGCGAGTCGGTTGTCGAACCGGTTCGCTGGGAGGGAAGTTAGGAGCGGTCGGAGCGGCTGTCAACACTTCGCGCACACTTCCGGGAAACCACTGTTCAATCCGTGTCGGAGGTATTGCTGGCGCGTTTTCGTCGGTGCTAGCTTCCGGCGAACCGGTTCGACAAAGCCGCACAAGCCCCCGCCTGCCCCCGGATCGGGCCGCGAGATCCAGGGCCTGCTGACGCGCAGTGGGCGCGGATCGAGCCGTTGCTCCCTGACCGGACGCCGAAGCGGGGTGGCCGGTGGCGGGACCACCGCGAGGTGATCGATGCGATCGCCTGGAAGTTCCAGACCGGATCGCAGTGGGTCCACTTGCCCGAGAAGTACGGCAACTGGCGGGGTGTCTACAACCGGCTTCGTATGTGGGCCGTCGACGGAACCTGGGAGCGGGTGTTCACCGCGCTCATGGCCCAGGCGGACGCCGACGAGGACCTGAACTGGGCTGTCTCGGTGGACTCCACGATCGTGCGTGCCCACCAGCACGCAGCCGGGGCCCGCAAAAGGGGGCCCCGGCCGGGGAGCCGGACGACCATGCCATCGGCCGGTCCCGGGGCGGACTGACCACGAAGGTTCACCTCGCAGCCGATGCCCACTGCCGGCCCCTCGCCTTCGTTCTCACCGCCGGACAGGCCGGCGACGCGCCCGCCTTCGCGCACGTGATGGCGGGCTTGCGCGTTCCCCGTCGACGCGGACGGCCCCGCACCAGGCCGGACGTGGTCCTGGCCGACAAGGCGTACTCATCGCGCGCCATCCGTGAGCACTTGCGCAAGCGCGGTATCCGGGCGGTGATCCCCGTTCCGGCGGACCAGCGGGGCCACCGACTGCGTCGCGGCAGCCGAGGCGGCAGACCACCCGCTTTCGACCGAGAGGCTTACAAGCAGCGCAACACGGTCGAGCGGTGCATCAACCGCTTGAAGCAGTGGCGCGGAATCGCCACCCGCTACGAGAAGACCGCGACCATTTACCTGGCAGGACTGCACGTCGCGGGCATCTTCCTCTGGTCCGCCCAATGATCAAACGAAACGCCCTAGCCCTCCTGCGGGAGCCCCCGCGCGCCGGTCCGCTTGGCGCCCTTCAGTTTCGCATCGGTCAGCTTGGCGCCACGGAAGTCCGCATTTGTCAGGTCCGCGTTGCTCAGGTTCGAGCGAGCAAGGTCCGCGCCACGAAGATCTGCGCTGGCCAACAACGCGTTGCGAAGGTCCGCGTCGCTGATCTTGGCATTTCGAAGATCCGCATCCTCAAGCGAGGCGTACTGCAGGTCCACACAGTTGTATCGCCCTAGCAGGTCGCCGGTCTCCACGTCGAACGATTCCTCCGCACATCCCATGTCCGCTCGGCGAAGATCCGCGCCCACTAGGGACGTTCTGGGGAGGCTTGCCCCACTCATATCCGCACCCCGGAGATTCGCCCTATCGAGGTCAGCAAGTTCCAGGTTCGCCTTGTGCAACGTCGCCTTGTGCAGGTCCGCGCCGATCAGAGAGGCCGCGCGGAGATCCGCGTCGGTCAGATCCACCCCGGGGAGCTTGATGGGTGCCCTTTCAGTGAAGCGGAGGCCACGCAGGTCGGTTTTGCTCAGGTCGATGACCGTGCCTCTGTCGCGGTCGGGGCGGCGATGGGCCAGCGTGGCGATCGCTGCCCGGACATCCGCCTCCGGAGTGGGAATTTCCTCGGGGTCACGCGGTTCTTTCAGGCTGTCTGCGCTCGACTGGACATCCGGCTCCACAGTGGGAATCACCTGCGGTTCTTTCAGGCTGTCGGCGCTCGACCCGGCGTGCCGTTGTGCGAACGCGGCCAGTACGGAAACGACCGTCGGATGGTCGCGGGCGGAGTCCTGCATGATGCGCTGCAGGGCGTAGATGCCGCCCAGTCGGATGTCCAGGGACTGCGATCCCAAATTATCGACCGCGGCGTTGAACCGGCTGGTGATCTGTCCGTGCTCGGAGATGCGTAGTTCCTTGCTGGCTTGTCCGACCTGCATCCAGGTGAACAGCAGCGCGCCCAGAGCGGCGAGCCCCGGCAGGCTGACCGCGATCAGACCGACCCACTGCATCCGGTCCCGGCCCTCAAACCTGGGCGCCGTCGATCGGCCGTGGTGTCGACGCCGCCGAGCGTGACGGCGACGAGCGATACGGCGAAGCCCATCGACGCTCAGTTTCCCAGCCACCTGCACATCGCATCCCGCAGGCCCGAGCGTCAGCAACTCTCACTGCTCCAACTGGACCACTACCAAGTTCCGCCCGGTGATCCAAACGACAGGCCCTAGCCGACGCCGACCCGGCATTGCCGAACGCGGGCGGCCGCCCGGCCCTCCGGAGTTCCCTGATCGCCGAGGGAAACGCGCGTTCCCGTCGCCCACTCGTTCTCTCAAGCGGGCGCGGACGCCTGCTCCCGCAGGACCGGGAAGACCACGTCGGCGCGCGTGCCCTTGCCCGGCGTGCTGTCGAGTTCGATGCGCGCCTGATGGACCTCGGCACGGGCATGTAGGACGTCATCACCACGACCGGCACCACGGTGCCCACCGCCGCGATCGAACAGCTGCTGTTCACCGAAGACTGGCTCACGGGGGTGCGCTCGAAGGCGAACGACACCATCAGCGACCGGGCCTCCCGGCGTACGAGGACGCCTTCGTCCTCTCGGGTGGCGGCGAGCTCCACCGCGACGCCCACGCTGCTGCCGTCACCAACCTCCTGCGCAGCGCAGCTCTCGGCATTCTCGCCTCGTCACCCCGATCATGATCCGAAAATCGTGTCCGGGACGCACGTAGTCAGTGGCATCGGCCTCGAACGGCCTGTAGTCGCAGACGAGTTCGGCGACAGGACACCGTCGACGCACCCCCTCCCCTCATGTGTGTGCCGGCGACCGGCCTTCTCGCAGCGTCCTCGACCGCGGTCCCGGGACCTGATGGGCGGACCCCCCGGGGCCGGACTCGGCTTCACGTGACCGTCCGGGCGGGCCTGTCCCGAACTACCAGGAGGCCAGTGAGCCGTCCGTGTTGCGCCAGACCGGATTGCGCCAGCGATGGCCGCGTTCGGCGGCGGCCCGGACCGCGTCCTCGTCGATGGTGATGCCGAGACCGGGTGCGGTCGGGCGGTCGATGTAGCCGTCGCGGAATGTGAAGGGCGTCGTGTCGGCGAGGTAGTCCAGCAGTCCGCTGCTGTCGCCGTAGCCGATGCCCAGCGCCTGTTCCTGGATGAGGAAGTTGGGGATCGCGAAGTCGAGTTGCAGACTGGCCGCGAGGGCGATCGGGCCGAGCGGGCAGTGCGGGGCCACCAGGACGTCGTACGCCTCGGCCATCGCGGCGATCCGGCGGGACTCGGAGATTCCGCCGGCGTGGCTGATGTCGGGCTGGGCCACGGCGATGCCGTCGGAGAGCACGGAGCGGAAGTCCCAGCGGGAGTAGAGCCGTTCGCCGGTGGCGATGGGGATGGAGGTGGAGCGCACCACGGCGCCGAGGTCCTGGGAGAACTCCGGCAGCACGGGCTCTTCGACGAAGAGCGGCAGGAGCGGCTCCAGCAGGGGCAGGACGCGGCGGGACATCGCCCCGCTGAACCGGCCGTGGAAGTCCAGCGCCAGGTCGCGCTCCGGCCCGATGGCCTCGCGGACCGCGGTCACCCCGTCCACGATGGCGTTGATCGCGGCGGGCGTGGCGAGCGGCTCCAGCTGGCCGCAGGGGTTCAGCTTGACCGCCGTCATGCCCTTGGCGACCTGCGCGGCCGCCGACTCGGCCAGTTCCTCGGGGGTTTCGCCGCCGACCCAGCCGTAGACGCGCACCCGGTCGCGCACGTGGCCGCCGAGGAGCTGGTGGACCGGGACGCCGTGGGTCTTGCCCGCGATGTCCCACAGCGCCTGGTCGATGCCGGCCAGGGCGCTGTTCAGGACGACGCCGCCGCGGTAGAAGCCGCTCTTGGCGAGCACCTGCCAGTGCTCCTCGATCCGTGCCGGGTCCTGGCCGACCAGGTAGTCGAACATCTCCTCGACACAGCGGGCGACGGTCTGGGCCTTGCCCTCGACTATGGGCTCGCCCCAGCCGGAGATGCCCTCGTCGGTGTCGACGCGCAGGAAGAGCCAGCGCGGTTCGACGAGGAAGAGCTCGTATCCAGTGATCTTCATTGGGGTGGACCTCCGGGTCTTGTGCTGTGTACCGCTGGGCGGGCCTGGGCGAGACAGCGGGCGGGTGAGTCGGTGCGGTTGGGGCGGGTGAGAGGAGCTGCCCGCAACGGGGAAGAGAGGCGAGCTGTGAGGAAGGGTCTGCTGGACGGGACGCCTGCGGACGCGGCCCACTGGGATGCGGAGGCCGGGTCGTGCCTGGAGCGGGCAGGGGTCCCACCGGGAACGGGCGGGCGGACTACTCCTGGGAGCTGATGCTGCGGCCACCGTCCACGAGGAGGTTCTGGCCGGTGATGAAGGAGGCGTCCTCGGAGGCGAAGAAGGCCACGGCGGCGGCGATGTCCTCGGGGGCCCCGAGTCGGCCGACGGGGGTGCGTGCGATGGTCTGCGCCTTGTATTCCGGGGGTGCCTCGGCCCACAGGGCGGTGGCCACGGCCCCGGGCAGGACGGAGTTGAACCTGATCTGCCCGGCGTACTCGACGGCGAGCTGTCGTACGAGGGCGTCGATCCCGCCCTTGGCCGCCGCGTACGCGGGGAAGCCCTTGAAGCCGATGACCGCGTGCACGGACGAGGTGATCACCACCGCGCCCCTGGCCGTCCTGAGCAGGGGCACAGTGGCCCGGACACCGTAGAAGACGGAGTCGAGGCAGAGCCGCAGCTGGTCGTGCCAGGCGGCGTCGTCGAGTTCGTGTGCCGCGCCGGGCAGGTTGCGGCCGGCGTTGAGGTGCAGCACGTCTAGGCGCCCGGTCCAGGACTCCGCCTCGGCGACGGCCGCGGTCCACTGACCCGGCGAGGTGACGTCGAGGCGCTGGTCCCGCGCCCGCCCTCCTGCGGCGCGGATCTCCTCGGCGACGCGATGGGCGGCCTTGGCGTCCACGTCGGTGACGAGGACGGACGCTCCCTCCGCCGCCAACCGGCGGGCGGTGGCCGCCCCGATGCCGGAGGCGGCCGCGGTGAGCAGGGCCGTACGGCCCGTGAAACGTGCCGGTGCGGCGGTGACGGTCATGGCGTTCCTCCTGGTCCCGGTCCGGCCGTGGAGCCGCGCAGCACCAGCCGCGGCTCGGTCGGTACGACGACGTCTCCCACCGGGGTGCCCTCGATGGTGGCCACCAGGGCGTCCACGGCCGCGGTCCCCAGCTCGTACAGGGGCATCGCCACGGTGGTCAGCGGAGGATGGAGGTGCGCGGCCATGGGCAGGTCGTCATTGCCGACCACGGAGACGTCCTCCGGGATCCTCAGGCCGAGCTCCCGGATCGCGGCCATGGCACCGATCGCCTGGGCGAGCGAGCTGGTGTAGAGGGCGGTGACCGGCGGGCGCTCGCCACCGTCGGTAGGGCGCAGCAGTTCCCGCGCCGCGAAGCCGCCGCCGTCCTCGGTGAAGTCCCCGGAGGCAACCGGAGCCGCATCCAGCCCGAGTACGTCGGCGTGGCGCAGGAACGTCTCCTTGCGGACCTCGCTGGGCGTGATCCCGGGCGGACCCGCGATGTGGCCGACCGCGCGGTGACCGAGGCGGTGCAGGTGGTCGAGCGCGGTCACGCTGGAGCGGGCGACGTCCATCGTGATGTTGCGGCCGGATCCCGGCACGGAGCGGTTGAGGAAGACGTGGGGGACCGGGCTGCGGCTCAGGGTGTCCAGCAGGGGGTGGCCGGGGCGGGCCGAGGCGATGAGCAGCCCGTCGACCCTGCCCTCCTGCACCAGGTCGTTGAAGGAGTCGTCGGCTTCCTGCCCGTCGAAGTCCTCGGCCAGCAGGGAGAGATAGCCGAGCTGACGGGCGCGCTGGTAGGCGCCGCGAGCGATGGTGACGTACGTGGGGTTGCCGAGGGCGGGGACCAGCAGGGCCAGTACATGCGTGCTGGCGCCGGCCAGCGCCCGGGCCCCGGAATGAGGCCGGTAGCCGAGTGCCTCGGCGGCCTCAAGGACGCGTCGGCGTGTCTCCGGCCGCACGGACAGGTCCTGCCGGCCGTTGAGCAGCTTGGACACGGTGGCCTTGGAGACTCCGGCCTTCTCCGCCACGTCCACCAGCCTCGCCCTCACGGGCTGTTCCGGCATGTGGGTCCTCCTTCCCGGTCGGCGCCAGGGGCCGCTCGGCATGTGCGGCGGTGGCGCGTTCTGATCTCTTGGCGACCTCTTGACACCTTCTGGCGCTGGAACCTAACGTTCGCCGAAGTTCGAGTCAACCGGTTTCCTCAGACGGAAATAAGCGATACGTCTGTGCAGAGCCGTAGAAACCGGTCCATTTGAACGCAGCAATGTCAACGCCGGATACCGGCCATGGGCGGGGTGCGCTACGAGGCGCCCCGGGAGGGTCACCGCGGACGCGACCACCGTCGTAGTCGCGGTCGGACGATGCGGTGCCGACACTCGTGCACGACAGCCGTGTGCCCGCCCGGTCCGGGACATCTCGCGCCAGGGCTGAGTGAGCCCGGCGCTTCCCGCCCGATCCGTCCCCACGCCCCTCCCCCGTGCCCCTTTGCCGCCCCTCCCCGCGGCAACTCCGCATTCCCCATCGTCCCGCACGAAAGGCTGTCCACTTATGTCCGTCCCGACCACAGGGTCTCTCGACAGACGTCGTTTCCTCACCTTCTCCGGTGCCGCGCTCGGCGCCGCCGCGCTGTCCGGCTGCGCCGCTTCCGTCGACGACGGCTCGGGCGGCGGCGATTCGAAGAGCGGCAGCACGACGCTCACGGTCATGTGCGAAAAGGAGGACTTCGACATCAAGGCCGCCCAGCAGGCACTGGGCGTGAAGATCAGGCTCCTCAAGACCGACCCCACCAAGCTCAACGCCATGCTGGCCGGCAAGACCCCGCCGGACTTGGTGCGCGGGCTCGGTGCTCTGGAAACCCCGTACTTCGCCGCGCGCAGCCTGATGACCGACCTTGACCCGTACTTCGCCAAGAGCGCAGTGCTCAAGCCCTCCGACCTCGACCCGGTCAACGACCTGTGGCGTTACGACGGCAGCAAGCAGGGCGCGGGCCCTCGCTACGGCATGGCCAAGGACTACTCGCAGGACCAGATGTTCTGGTACCGCACCGACATGTTCGAGGCCGCGAAGCTGGACCTGCCCAGCGAGACCGAGCCGCTCTCCCACGACGAGTGGCTGGACCTCGGCAAGCGCCTGACCAAGCGCCGGCTGGGCAAGGTGAAGGTGTACGGCCTGAACGCCACGGGACTCGGCTCCTTCTCCCAGATGATGGGCATGACCGCGTCTGCCGGCGGCAGCCTGTTCGCCGAGGACCTGGCCTCGGTGGACTTCTCGTCCCCCGAGGCGCTCAAGGCGCTGCGGTGGTACCTGGACTACACGAAGGCCGACATCGGCCCGAGCGTCGTCAACCCGAACCCGGACGGCTGGGACTGGCCGACCTTCCAGGCGGGACGGATGGCGATGGCCACCGACGGCTACTGGTTCGGCGGAGCCATCTCCGGCGATCCCAAGGTCGCCGAGGTCTCGCGCCTCGCCCCCGCGCCCCAGCTGGGCGGCAACCGCGTCAGCCCCTGCTTCGGCGCCACCGGCTTCTGGATGCCCAGGGACGCCAAGAACAAGGACGCTGCCTGGAAGTTCTTCGAGTGGTTCTTCGGTGGAGAGCCCGCCCAGGGCCGGGCCGCCGGCGGCTGGGGCATTCCCACCCTGAAGTCGCTGCGCGCGAAGATGCCGCAGGACAAGCCGTACCAGAAGCAGGCCTTCAAGGTGCAGGAGCAGGAGCTCGCCCACTTCTCGGCCCTGACCTTCACCCCGTACGCCCAGATCGCATCCCTGGACGGAGTGATCAGCAAGGTGCTGCCGGGTGCGGTCAAGTCCGGCACCTCCGCGGGCAAGGTCGCGGACGAGCTGAACAAGCAGATGAACGACCAGCTCGCCAAGGGCAAGGAGCTGGTGGGGTGAGCACCGGACAGCTCACCGAGACGACTGCCGGGCCGGGTGCCAAGCGCCCGGCCGGCGTGGCGGCCTCACCGCCGCCGCGCCGGCGGCGCTCGCTGACGACGCGCAGGGCCTGGGCCTTCTATGCCTTCGCCGGTCCCTGGGTGCTGGGGTTTCTGGCACTGACGGCCTATCCGCTCGGCTACGCCCTGTGGCTGAGCTTCACCAACTCCGACGGACTGTCGAACAACTCCCGCTTCGTGGGCCTGGACAACTACATGGAGGTCTTCTCCGACTCGGAGACGCTGCACTCCCTGGCCCGCACCGGGGTGTTCACCGCGATGACCGTTCCGCTGACAATCGTGGCGGGGCTGTTCCTGGCGGTACTGGTGAACCAGCCGATACGGGGCCGCGGCCTGTTCCGCACGCTGTTGTACCTGCCCGCCGTGGTGCCGCCGGTCGGTGCCGCCCTCGCCTTCAAGATGATCTTCGATCGTGACTCGGGGTCGGCCAACGGCCTTCTGGACCTCTTCGGCATCAACGGGCTCGCGTGGCTGGCGGATCCCTACGCCCGCTGGGTGCTGATGGTCCTGACCCTGTGGGGCGTGGGCAACGTCATGATCATCTCACTGGCGGGACTGCAGGACATCCCCAAGGAACTGCACGAGGCGGCCCGGGTGGACGGCGCCAGCCCATGGCAGTCCTTCACCCGGATCACCCTGCCGCTGCTCTCCCCCGTCCTCTTCTTCCAGGTCGTCACCGGGATCATCGCCGCGCTGCAGACCTTCGCACCGCTGCTCATCTCGCTCGACCCCACCCCGAAGGGCCTCGGATCAGTCCCGGAGAGCAACTCCTTCATCATGATCCACGTCCTCAACCAGTACCTCGTCGACGGCCGTTACGGCTACGCCTCCGCCCTGCTGTGGGTGCTCTTCCTGATCATCGTCGCCGTCACCTTCCTCGTCTTCAAACTCAGCAAGGGCGCGGTCTTCTACTCCGTGGAACCGGAGCGCGTGAAGACCAAGACCCGCACGATCGGAGGCGCGTGATGGTGCTCCCCCGGCGCAGTGTCGTCTACATGCTCCTGGTGAGCGTCCTCGTCCTGCTGCTCAGCCCGTTCGCCTGGCTCGTGATCACCGCGTTCAAGGACCCGTCGGAGCTGCGCGCCTTCCCCATCCACTGGTGGCCGCACCATCCGAGCCCCGGGAACTTCGTAGAGGCGCTGACCAGTTGGGACTACTTCGGCTACGCCCGCAACTCCCTGACGATCGCCGTCATCTACTCGGTCCTGGCGACACTCGCCTCAGCCTGGGCCGGGTACGGTTTCGCCCGGCTCGAAGCGCCGGGAAAGCGGGTGATCTTCGGTGTGCTGCTGTCGACGATGATGCTGCCGCAGGTCATCACCCTCATCCCGACCTACCTGCTGTTCGCCAAGGTCAACCTGCTGAACACCTATATGCCGTGGGTGCTGTGGGGGCTGTGCGGCGCACCGTATCTGATCTTCCTGTTCCGGCAGTTCTTCAGCAACATGCCCAAGGAACTGGAGGAGGCGGCGATCGTCGACGGATGCGGGCAGATCCGGATCTTCTGGCGGATCTTCCTGCCCCAGTCGTGGCCGGTCATCGCCGCCAGCCTGATCCTGTCCTTCAGCTGGACGTGGGGCGACTGGATCGCGCCCGCGCTGCTGCTGGACACCAGCCGCACCACCCTCGCTGTCCAGCTCACCACCGGCTACGTCAACGCGCATGGCGCCCAGCTCAGCAACCTCGTCGCGGCAGGCACCGTGATGTACGTCGTGCCCGTGCTGGCGCTCTTCCTGATCCTGCAGCGCGGCTTCGTAGCCGGGATCTCCACCTCCGGACTCAAGTAACGCTGTTTACCAACGCACCACCTTGCAAAGGAACTTCGCATGACCACTACCCAGCGCTCCGGCACGTCGTCCGCGGCGGTGAGGTCTTGACGGAGCGTCCCACACTCACCCCGCAGCTGAGCGGGACCCGGGTCATGGCCATCCTCCGGTCGGCCGACGCGACGGGACTGCCCGCCGTGGCCCGGGCCCTCGCGGACGGTGGCATCACCTGCCTGGAGGTCACCCTCACCACATCGGGTGCCCTCGACGCTCTGGCCGCCATCCGGGACGAGCTCGGGCCCGAGGTTGCGGTCGGCGCCGGCACGGTGATCACCACCGAGCAGGCCCGGGAAGCGCTCGCGGCCGGGGCCGAGTTCCTGGTGGCCCCGGCCGTGGACACCGACGTGATCCGCGACGCCGTCGGCAGGGGCATCCCGTTCTACCCGGGCGCCTGGACACCCACCGAGGTGTCCACCGCCTGGCGGGCGGGTGCCGCCGCCGTCAAGCTTTTCCCGGCGAGCACCGGCGGCCCCGCCCACCTGCGGCAGCTGCGGGCGCCGCTGCCGGACGTCCCGCTCATCGCCGTCGGCGGGGTCGGCGTCGACCAGGCGCGCGACTACCTCGACGCGGGCGCCCTCGCAGTGGGCATCGGTTCGCCGCTGCTGCGGGGAGCGGACCGGAACCCGGCGACAGAGACCCTGGACGCCCTCACGGAGAGGACCCGCACGCTGCTCGACGCGATCCGGGCCGCGTCCAGTCATCAGGAGGTGGGTCCGTGAACGGCCCTTGCCAACAACGCTACTTGGTGACTGTCGGCGAGGTCCTCGCGGTCCTGGCCGCGTCGGACACCGGCCCGCTGGCCCTGGGCTCCGACCTGCGTCTCGGGCTCGCCGGAGCGGAGTCGAACGTCGCCGTGGGCGTCAGCCGGCTCGGCGGGGCAGCCACCTGGATCGGCCGTGTCAGCGACGACGCACTCGGCGACCTCATCCTCCGCGAACTGCGCGCGGAAGGCGTCACCACGGCCGCCGCCCGCGACCCCGCCCCCACCTCGCTATTGCTGCGCGAACGCCGTACGGCCACGCACAGCCGTACGCGCTACTACCGCACCCACACGGCGGGGGCCCGGCTGTCCGCCGACGACATCCCCGAGGACCTCGTCGCCGGCGCGGCGGTCCTGCACATCACCGGGATCACCCCGGCACTGGGCGAAGGTCCGGCCGGTGCCGTCACCCGGGCGGTGGACATCGCCGTCGACGCCGGCGTACCGGTCTCACTGGACATCAACTTCCGATCGCTGCTGTGGAACGAGCAGGAGGCCGGGTGCACGCTGCTGCCGCTGCTGCGCAGAAGCGACCTGGTCTTCGCGGGAGCGCACGAAGGCAGGCTCATGGCTCCCGACGCCGACGAACCGGAGGAGCTCGCCAAGGGCATCTGCGACCTCGGCCCCTCGGGAGCCGTGATCAAACTCGGCGCCGAGGGCGCGTACGCCCTCCTCGACGGACGGTCGTACCGGCAGCCCGCCGTGCCCGTCACCAAGCTCGACTCGGTGGGAGCGGGAGACGCGTTCGCCGCCGGGTACCTCGCCGAACTGCTCGCGGGTGAGCCCCCGGAGCGGCGGCTGCGGACGGCGGCCCTGCTCGGCGCCTTCGCGGTGAGCACCACCGGAGATTGGGAAGGCCTGCCCCGACGCTCCGAACTGGGGCTGCTGGAGCACTACGACGACATCGTGCGCTGAGCCCTTCCCAGCACTGCTTCCGCTCAAGTACCCACCTGCTCACAGAATTCCAGGGAACACACCCATGCCCACGCGTTCCTCCGCCGATGAGGTCGCTGTCCTCACCGGCTCCTACACACCCGAGTCCGGCGGGGACGGCGCCGGGATCGCCGCCCTGAGACTCACCCCGGGCACCGGCCGCCTGGCTCACGACACCGGAGTGCCGCCGCTGCGCGTCAACGGGGCGTCCTTCCTGGCGGCGCATCCCTCGCTCGACGTCGTCTACAGCACGAACGAGACCGATCCAGGCACCGTCAGCGCCCTGGTCCGGCACGGCGACGGCCAACTGTCCCTGTTGGACGGCCCGTTGAGCAGCGGCGGCGCCAACCCGTGCCACCTCACCGTCCACCCGGACAGGGGCTGGCTGCTGACCGCCAACTACGGCAGCGACACGGCGCCCGGCAGCGTGGCCGTGCACCGCCTCGACACGGACGGGCGTCCGGTGGAGCTGACCGATGTCGCCGTCCACGAAGGGGCGGGCCCGGTCGCCGGCCGGCAGGAGGGCAGCCACGCCCACCAGGTGCTCGTCGACCCGGCGGGCCGCTTCGTCCTGGCCACCGACCTGGGCGCGGACACGGTCTTCACCTACCGGCTCGACACCCGGACCGGCACCCTGGAGCGGGTCGCCGTGAACCGGCTGCGCACGGGGTCCGGTCCTCGCCACCTCGCCTTCGCTCCTGGCGGTGAGCTGGTGTTCAGCGCGGACGAACTGTCCTCGACCGTCACCTGCCACCGGTACGACGCCGGTACGGGCACCCTGACGGGCCTCTCCTCAGTGCCCGCCACAGCGGTCCGGGACGTCACCAACCAGCCGGGCGGCATCGTCGCCTCGCCCTGCGGCCGTTTCGTGTGGGTGACCAATCGGGGCGCGGACACGGTGGCCGCGTTCCGGGTCACCGGCACAACACTGGAACCGATCGACGAGATGTCCGCCTGCGGTACGTGGCCGCGCGGCCTGGCCTACGCGGACGATCATCTGCTGGTCGCCAACCAGCACAGCGGGACGCTCGTCGCGCTGCGTGTCCTGGACGACGGGGCGCTGCGGCAGGCGGGCCCGGCGATGTCCGTTCCGTCGGTGGTCTGCGCGCTCGTCCTCTGACACGGCCGCTTCGGTCCCTTTCCGCCCCGCCACCCCTGCCCCTCCCGTCGCCGGGGCCTGCCGCCCCGGCCTCCGCCCAGGGGGCTGCGCCCCCAGATCCCCCAGACCCCCGCTTCGGCTCGAACGGACTCGTCCCCGAACGCCGGACAGCCTGAAAACAGCCAACGAAAGGCAGTCATGTCCCGCCCCACCACCCCCGCACGCTTCACCCTCGACTCAGCGTTCGGCATCGGCGCCGTCCACCCCCGGCTGTACGGATCGTTCGTCGAGCACCTGGGCCGCTGCGTCTACACCGGCATCTACGAGCCCGGCCACCCGCAGGCCGACGCCGACGGTCTGCGCCGGGACGTTCTGGAGCTGATCCGGGAGCTGGGCGTCACCACCGTGCGCTACCCGGGCGGCAACTTCGTCTCCGGCTACCGCTGGGAGGACTCCGTCGGCCCGCGCGAGGAACGCCCGGTCCGGCTGGACCTCGCCTGGAAGAGCACCGAGACCAACGAGTTCGGCCTCGGGGAGTTCATGGACTTCTGCGCCAAGACCGGCACGGAACCCATGATGGCCGTCAACCTCGGCACCCGCGGGGTGGAGGACGCCCTGCGGCTGCTGGAGTACAGCAACCACCCGGGCGGCACCGAGCTGTCCGACCGCCGTGCCGCCCACGGCGCCAAGGAGCCGTACGGCATCAAGATGTGGTGCCTGGGCAACGAGATGGACGGGCCCTGGCAGACCGGGCACAAGACGGCGGAGGAGTACGGACGGCTCGCCGCCGAGACCGCCCGCGCCATGAGAATGATCGACCCCGGCCTGGAACTGGTCGCCTGCGGCAGTTCGGCGTCCTCCATGCCGACCTTCGGCTCCTGGGAGGCGACCGTCCTGGAAGCCGCGTACGACCTGGTCGACCACATCTCGCTGCACGCCTACTACGAGGAGACCGACGGCGACCGCGACTCCTTCCTGGCCTCCGCCGTCGACATGGAGCACTTCATCGAGTCGGTCGTCGCCACCTGCGACCACGTCCGGGCGCGGCTCAAGGAGAAGAAGCGGATCAACCTCTCCTTCGACGAATGGAACGTCTGGTACCAGAAGCGGCCCAACCCCCACCAGGTCGAGGACTGGCAGCAGGCACCGCGCCTGCTGGAGGACGTCTACACCGTCACCGACGCCGTGGTCTTCGGCTCGCTGCTCATCGCCCTGCTGCGACACGCCGACCGGGTGACCGCCGCCTCCCTGGCCCAGCTCGTCAACGTCATCGCGCCGATCATGACCGAGCCGGGCGGGCCCGCCTGGCGGCAGACCACCTTCTTCCCCTTCGCCCAGGCGTCGGCGTACGGGCGCGGCCGGGTGCTGCGCGTCGACGTGGACAGCCCCACGTACCCCACCGCCCGCTTCGGTGACGTACCGCTGCTGCACGCCACCGCCGTCATGGACGACGAGACCGGCGACATCACCGTCTTCGCGGTCAACCGCGGCCAGACAGAGGCTTTGCCTCTGGAAATCGACCTGCGCGGCGTCGGCGCCCACACCGTGGCGGAGCACCTGGTCCTGGCCGACAGCGACCCGGAGGCCACCAACACCGCGGACCGGCCCGACCGGGTCACCCCGCACCCCGCCACCGGCACCACCGTCACCGACGGCGTCCTCCACGCCGAACTCGAACCGCTCTCCTGGAACATGATCCGGCTGACGGGCCGGCAGGACTGACCACTCCGACGTACCGACTGCCCATGGGCCGCTGACACCGCCGTCGTCCACGTCGCGGACACCGGCTCATGGGCCCGCATGCGGCACCAACACACTCACGCCTGGGAAGAACCGATGACAACCGTTGCCCGACCTCTGTTCCGAGACCCCATGCACGACGGCGCGACCGACCCCACTGTCATCTGGAACCGGCAGGCCGGCGAGTGGTGGATGTTCTACACGAGCCGACGCGCCGACGCGCCGCCGATGAACGACGTGAGCTGGGTACACGGGACCGACATCGGGATCGCGTCCTCCGCGGACGGCGGAGCCAGCTGGCTGTACCGGGGAATCGCCGAGGGGCTGGACATCGAGCCCGGGCGGCATACCTACTGGGCGCCTGAGATCGTCGACGACGGAACCGAGTACCACATGTTCGTCAGCGTGATCCGCGGTGTTCCGACCCAGTGGGCGGGCCATGCACGCGTGATCCGTCACTACACGAGCAACGACCTCTTCTCATGGACCTACCGTTCCACCTTGTCGCTCTCGTCCGAGAGAGTGATCGACGCCTGCGTCCTGCGGCTCCCCACAGGCGGCTACCGCATGTGGTACAAGGACGAGGCCGATCACTCGCACACCTACGCGGCGGACAGCGACGATCTGGCGCGGTGGACCGTCCGGGGGCCCGCCGTCGAGTGCTCGAAGCACGAAGGCCCGAACGTCTTCGAGTTCGGCGGCAGCTACTGGATGCTCATCGACGAATGGCATGGACAGCGGGTTCTTCACTCACGGGACCTGGAGACATGGGAACCGCGAGGGCTCATCCTCGATCGTCCCGGGCAGGGCCCGGACGACGGGGGGTACGGCTACCACGCCGATGTCGTCACCAGCGAACTCGGCGCGTTCATCTTCTATTTCTCACACCCCAGGCGATCCGACGACGGCCCCGGACACCACAGCGGCCACGACGACCGCCGGAGCTCGATCCAGGTCGCCCGCCTGCGGATGAGCGGAGACACCCTCGTGTGCGACCGCGACGAAGCCCTTGAGGCCCCCATCCTCCCTCTCGCAGGGCCTGACCGGTGACACGGGGGCCTTGCACCACGACGCCGCTTCCCCGCAGGGGCGAAGCGTTCGAACTAACGAAACAAGCAGTCATGCAGGCACTCCCCCGCAACGCGGTACGCCTACTTCCGGGCCCGTTCCTGGACGCGCGGGCCACCGCCCTCGACTAGCTGCTGTCCCTCGACGCCGACCGGCTGCTCGCGCCCTTGCGGCGCGAGGTCGGCCTACCGCCGGTTGCCGAGTCCTACGGCAACTGGGAGAGCTCCGGTCTCGACGGCCACACCGTCGGGCACGCGTTGTCGGGCGCCGCTCTCATGAGCGCGGTGACGGACGATCCCCGGCCGAGGGCCATGGTCGAGCGTCTGGTTCAGGGCGCCGTCGAGTGCCGGGACGCCCTGGGCACCGGCTACGGCGGGGGCATCCCCGGCGTGCGGCTGTGGCAGCGGGTGGCCGCAGGGGTGTCGCTCCGTACTCGCTCATGATGATCGGTTTGCCGAACTTCCCGGCCCAGCCACGCAGATCACCCTCAAGGTAGGTCTCGGCAGTGGCCAGGTCGCCCGTCGCGATTCATGCTCATGGACAGCTGGGGTGGCGTGTCTTGGGTGTCCGGCTCCGCCGTCTCAGTCATCGTGGGCGGCCTCGCGTTGATGCGCGAGCGGCAGAAGGTACTGACCGCGGTCGCGGGCATGGCCGTGACGGTCGTCGCCGTCGTGGTGTCCCTGATCACCGGAAAGGAGCTGCCGCAGGAGCCCGCGCCCATCACGGCGCTGGCCCTGTCGGTGCTCGTTGGCTCCGCGATCAGGACGCTGCCGATGGGACCGGCCGCCGGGATCGCCGTGGGCGGCGTCGTGGTGACCGGGGTCGCCTGGTTCTCCGGATGGAGCGGCGTGACGAACCTGGCCACCATGGGGATGGTCGCCGCCCTCGTGATGGGGCCGGTATTGCGCGGCCTCGACCGCAAGCAGAACGTCAACGCCCCGGCACCGCACGGGCCTTGGGCGAACCTCCCGCGGTCGTAGTGTGGCCGCAGATCTGGTGGACGCGGTGGGCGCCGCCCAGCCCGCCGCAAGGACCGCGGAGCCGCCCGTCACCCCGCCCGAGGCTCCGCCGAACGGCGCGGATCGCGGGCGAGGATTCGGTAATCTGATCAACGTGATTCCGGAGCGATGGGTCGGGGCCGTCTCCACCGTCGGGCTCGGTGTCGCGTTTCTCGCGGCGATCGCCATCCAGTCCTTCGCCCTCGCGCAGACCTGGGGGGCCGCGTCCTGGGCCCCCGGCGCCGCCACCGCCGTGCTGGTGTGCGCCCTCGCGCTGATGCGCCATCGGGAGCGAACCTGGACGGCTGCCGCGGGCCTCGTCGTAACCGCGCTGGCGGTCCTCGTCCCGCTGCTGCCGGGCACCCGGTTTCCCGCCGGGCTCGGACCCGCCGTCGCCCTGGGCCTGGCCGTGCTCACCGGATCCGCGGTCAGGGCGTTGCCGACGGTGCGGGCCGGGGCCATCGCGGGCGCCGGGCTGCTGGTGATCGCCGCCCAGTTCGCCGTCCGGCCGCCGTCGGCGGTTCCGGCCATCGCCGCCGCGGCCTGGCTGGCCGCCGTCGGCATCGGGCTGGCGCTGCGCATGTTCGACGGCCGGGCGCAAGCCGCCGCCGAAGAGGTGCGCCGGGCTGAACGGCTGGAGCTCGCCCGGGAATTGCACGACATCGTGGCCCACCACATCACAGGGATGCTGATTCAGGCGCAGGCCGCCCATATCGTCGCGCGGCGGGCCCCGGAGAAGGTGTCGGACTCGCTGACCGAGATCGAGAGCGCCGGGTCCGAAGCCATGGCCGCGATGCGCCGTGTCGTCGGGCTGCTGCGCGACACCGACGATGCGGCGCCCGTCTCGCCCGGGCCGGAGGGGCTGAGGACGCTGGTCGAGCGCTTCAGCCGCCAGGGCCCGCAGGTCCGTCTGAGCGTGCCCGACGACGACACGGACTGGCCGCCGGAGGTGAGCAGCACCGTGTACCGCGTCGTCCAGGAGGCGCTGACGAACGTCCTGCGGCACGCGCGACACGCCCGCTCCATCGACGTCACCGTCGGCCGTGACACCGAGGCCGTCACCGTCGAGGTCGCCGACGACGCCCCGCCGCACTCCGCCCGGCCCCATCACCGCGGGGGGTACGGTCTGGTCGGTATGCGCGAACGCGTCGAGACGCTCGGCGGCTCGCTGTGCGCCGGTCCCCGGCCCGGCGCCGGCTGGTCCGTGCGGGCGACCCTGCCCGTCCCCACCAGGGAGCCCGGATGACCATCAAGGTCCTGCTCGCCGACGACCAGGCGATGATCCGCCGCGGCCTGCGGCTGATCCTGGAGGACCAGCCCGACATCGCCGTCATCGGGGAAGCCGAGGACGGCGCCGAGGCGATCGCGCTGGCCAGGCGGCTACGGCCGGATGTGTGCCTGGTGGACATCAGGATGCCCAAGCTCGACGGCATCGACGTCACCCGCGCGCTGGCCGGCCCGGGGGTGACCGATCCGATACAGGTCATCGTGGTCACCACCTTCGACCTCGACGAGTACGTGTACGGGGCACTGCGTGGCGGTGCGGTGGGGTTCGTCCTCAAGGACGCCGGACCCGCCCTGCTCATCGAAGCAGTCCGCGCCGCCTACAACGGCGAGGCGCTGGTCTCGCCGTCGGTCACCCTCCGGCTGCTGAAGCACCTGAACGAGGCCGAGGCGGCGCCCCGCGGCCGCGCTGGTCAGTCGCCACCGCTGTCCGGACGCGCGCTTGAGGTCGTGCGGGCCATCGCACGCGGCCGCACCAACCAGGAGATCGCCGCCGAGCTGTTCATCTCGCTCAGCACGGTCAAGAGTCACCTGTCGGGGATCCAGACCAAGCTCGGGCTGCGCAACCGGACCGAGATCGCCGTCTGGGCCTGGGAGAACCGCATCGTCGAGAGCACCTCCGAGTAAACCGCTCACTCCCTCAGCACGACCGCCAGTTCCCGCACAGTCGGGTTGAGTTGGCGCGCGGGGCAGTGACAGCAGGCCCCGTTCGCGCATGAGGGGCGCCGCCAGGAAAGTCCCGGCGGCCCCCGGACAGCGCCGGTTGAGACGGGGGTCAGCTCACCCTGCGTCGGATCCGCCACAGGCCGAACGCGGTGAGGATCCCGCTGAGTGTCAGGTAGATCGCGGTCTCCAGCCATTGGAACGCCCAATAGCGGCTGCGGGGGTGATAGCGGATGTCGACATGGAGATCGTACTTGGCGAGGCACACCGCCGCGTCACCGAACGTGCCGCCCGCGCCGGTCTTGGGCGGAGCGTCGATACAGTCGTTGAACTTCGTCCCGTCGAGGGCCTTGCCGTTCGCGGTGCGCAGCGGGCTCGTCTCGGCGATCCACGCGTCGGGCGCGCCCGGGATCTTCACCCCGCTGATGACGGAGCCACCACCGATGCTGCCCAGGCTCTGCGCCTCGTTGATGGCCTCGGCTGTCATCGGCAACGTGGCCCTCTCCGCCGGCATGAGGCTGGGCCGCACCACGTTGGGGAAGAAGAACTGGAAGGCGAGGAAAACGACGAACGTCACAGCCATCGCGGGCAGGCTCCGGCGCAGCAGGAGCCCGACGACGGTGCCGAAAGTGAGGGCCAGCGCGGCATGGCCGATCGGGGCGATGTTGCGCGCGCCGAACTCGAAGGTGCTGAACTCGCTCTTGATGACCCCGTCGAACGGGTGGGCCGCCCAGGTGAGCAGGGCCGCGGACGCGCCTGTGAGGAACATGGCGGCCAGGCCGACGAGCAGGACCTTGGTGAGGAGCCAGCGCGGGCGGGTGATGCTCTGGTTCCACACCAGCCGGTGGGTGCCGTTCTCGAGCTCCCGGGCGATCAGCGGCGCGCCCCAGAACGTGCCGAGGACGACGGGGATCAGACCGAGCCCCGCCGCGAGGAACAACAGCGTGTTCTTGTAGGCGCTGAGGAACTGGCTCCTTGCCTGGGCACAGTCGGCCACGCCCTGGCAATGGGCTTGGTAGACGTCGTAGCCATCGCGGATGTCCGCGCCGAAGTACACCAAATACGCGGCAATAATGGCCAGCGCGCCGACGCCGACCAGCGCCTGGACGCGGAACTGCCGCCAGTTCAGCCACATCATCGCGGCGACCCCCAGGCCGCGGCCTCGACCCGGGCGGCGGGCACCGCGGCCGCCCGGGTCATATAACCGAGGACGAGTTCTTCGAGCGAGACGGGCTCGACCGGGTACGGCAGTGACGCGGGCGAGGCGTCGGTGCGGACGACCGCGCTGCTGTGCTCGCCGCTGTGCTCCATCGAGATCACCTCGACTCCGGCGGGCAGCCGGTCGAACTCGCCGCGAGGTGCGACGAGTCGCGCGTGCCCGGCCAGCAGATCCCGGGTCTCGCCGGCGACCTGCACCCGCGAGTCACACAGCACGATGAGGTAGTCGCAGACCTGCTCGATGTCGCCGAGCAGGTGCGAGGACAGCACGGCGCTGGCGCCGAGCTCAAGCACGAACTCCATCAGGTTCTGCAGGAACCCCTTGCGGGCCAGCGGGTCCAGCGCCGCCGCCGGCTCGTCGAAGATCAGCAGCTCGGGCCGCTTGGCCGCCGCGATGGTCAGCGCCAGCTGCGCGCGCTGGCCACCCGAGAGCTGCCCCGCCCTCTGCGCGGGGTTCAGCCCCACCTGGCGGATACGCCGCTCGGCCAGGGCGGGGTCCCACGCCGGGTTCATCTTCGCGCCGAGCTTCATGTGCTCGGCCACGGTGAACGAGCTGTACACCGGAGTGCTCTGCGCGACGAACCCCACCCGGGCCAGATGTGACGCGTTCGCCGCCGGACGTGACCCCAGCACGGTCAACGAGCCGGACGTCGGCTCGATCAGCCCGCAGGCCAGATGCAGCAGAGTCGATTTGCCGGCTCCGTTCGGGCCGACCAAACCGATGACACGGCCGGAGGGGATAGCGAGGTTCACGTCGCTCAGGGCCGGCTTGCCGCGGCGACCGTATTTCTTCGTCAAGCCCTCTGCATGAAATGCCGGAGGAGAGTCTGCATTTGGCATGACCTCATCCTGGAAGACCACGTCCTTCCCAGCACCAACCCAAAGCACGGTTCCCGTTGTCGGCGACCGTACTTTTGACCGGTTCGGCGCCGAGGTCCAGCTGCTGGGCGAACCGCGTGCGGTACAACTCGTCGTAGAGCTCACCGCCGGTGAGCAACTGGTCGTGGATCCCCCGTGGATCCGCCCCTCGTCGATGACGAGGGATCTGGTCGGCATCGTGAATGGTGGACAGCCGATGCGCGATGTCCAGTGCGGTACGGCCCGTCAGGGGCCTGCGCAACCACGCGGTGCTGGTGGCAGGTCTCCTCCACCGCGGCGGACAGGTTCCGCAGCAGATGCCACCAGTCCGAGAGCCAACCGTCGTTGCCCCCTCCTGCATCCACCCGCGCGCCCTGTCCGACGTTCCCGAACCCTGGTGAGACGCCGGACGGACCAGGATGTCTGCCGACGCGGGTAATCGGGATCAGCGTCGGCGCGGACGACAGCAGCGTCGCGGACATCAGCAGCGCACCCGGCGCACCGCAGACCGCGTTGCCCGCGACCACGCTGGACAGCGGCTCCGCGGAGGCGATCAGGACGAAGGCCGGGACCGCGCCGAGGACCGCCGGATCGCCGACCCGCCGAAGGTCTCGGTGCCAGGGCCACGATGATCACAGGGCGGATGTCGGACACCGAGCTCGGTGTCATCGGGCGCTGTGGGCGCCGTCGGCAGGCATCCGGGTAACCGTGACCTCGCCGCCGACGCGTCCTCCGCAGCCGCCCAGCTGGGCAAACGAAGGCCCGACCGGATTCCGGTCGGGCCTTCGTTGGGGACGCTCCGGCAATCGCGTTGTCCGTACGGAGCCCGGCCATCGCCGGCGGAGACTGGCGTCCTAACCGATGGCTGCCTCGGCGAACTGGTTGGTGTCGAAGAGCTGGTTGATGTCTCCGCCGAGTTCGGACCAGCGGTGTCCGGAGAGTTCGGCTGCGGCGCGGGCGTCGCCGCCGGCGCAGACGTCGATGAGCTGGTCGTGGTGTTCGATGGTGTTGCGGCCGCCGAGCAGGGTGGAGAACTTGCGGTAGAGGATGCGGTGGATCTGCGGGTGGAGTTGCTCGACGATCCGGCTGAGCACGGGGTTGTCGGCGGCCGTGATGGGGACGGCGTGGAAGCGGTCGTCGGCGGCGAGTGCGGCGGCGGTGTCGTTGGCGGCGACGGCCCGTTCGAAGTCGCGGTTGGCCTCTCGCATGTGTTGCAGGTCCTGCTCGGTCATGACCGGCACGGCCGTCTCGATGGCGAGTTGGTCGAGGGAGCGCAGGACGGCGAGGGTCTTTTCGACGTCGCGGCGGCTGAGGGTGGTGATGCGGGTGTAGACGCCGGGCTTGGCTTCGACCAGGCCGATGTCGGCGAGCCGGGCGAGTGCCTCGCGCACCGGGGTGCGGCTGAGGCCGAGGCGCTCGGCGAGTTCACCGTCCTTGACCTTCTCGCCGGGGACGAGTTCGCCGCGCACGATGGAGTCACGCAGGCGGTGGAAGACCTCGTCACAAGCACACCTCGTGGGCCAGATCATCACGGACGCGACGGTCTACGGCACGCGCGCCGACCGGCGTCTGCGGCTGACCATGGACTACGCCCGCGAAGGCGACAACTGGACCGCCCTCCGGGCAGTCGCCACCACCTGGTGATCCCACGTCACTCGGCTGGGACCGGGCCCTTCGTCACCCTGCTGACCACCGCTCGTTGCCGAAGCCGCCCCTGCGGTCAGCTTGATCCCTACGACCACACCACGACCCGCCCCGGAGGAACGACGACGTGCGGATGGCAAAGACGGACGAGGACGGCAGACAATCCGGGAGCGGGTCACTGACGGGCGTGCTGAGCGCACTCCGGACCGGCCGGGTCACGACCTTCGAGTAGTTCTTCGACTTGGTCTACGTCTTCACACTCACCCAGATCACCGAGTACATGGCCCATGAACACACGGGCGCAGGCGCCCTGCGGGGGATGCTGCTCCTGGCCCTGGTGTGGTTCTCCTGGTCGGCCTACGCCTGGCTGGGCAACCAGGCCCGGACCGACCTCGCCGTGGTCCGCGTGGGCATGGCCCTGGCGATGGCCGGCGTCTTCGTCGTCGCGCTGGCGGTCCCGGAGTCATGGCACGACCTGTCGGGCGGCCTGCACGGTCCCCTGGTCCTGGCGTGCGCCTACCTGTTCGTCCGCAGCGTGCATCTGTTCCTCTACAGCGGGCTCGCGCGCGGCGACCACGGCCTGATGCGGCAGATCGCCGTCTCCTGGCCGCCGGTCCTGGGCGGATCGGCCCTGCTGATCGCGGGCACGGTGGTCGGAGGCCGGTGGCAGACGGCGTTGTTCGCGGCGGCCATCGCCGTCGACTGGGGTGGTGTGTACGCCACATCCCGCCGCGGCAGCTGGCGCATCCACAGCGCCGCGTACTTCGCCGAGCGCCACCAGCTGTTCGTCATCATCGCGATCGGCGAGTCCCTGCTCGCGATGGGGGCGGGCTCCGTCGGCCATCCGGTCAGCACTCCTCTGCTGGCCGCCGGCGTCCTGGGCGTCGCCACCGCGACGGGCCTGTGGTGGCTGTACTTCGACCTGGCGACCCACATCGGCGAACGCCAGCTGGACAAGGCCCACGGCCAGGCCCGCCTCACCCTGGCCGTCCACGCCTACGGCTACGCCCACTTCCCCATCACGGCGGGCATCGTCGTGACAGCCCTCGGCGTCGAAGGAGTGGTCGCCCACGCGGACGACGGCAACTCGCTCGGCACCTTCTACGCCTGGGCACTGTGCGGCGGTGCAGCCCTGTACGTAGGCGGGCTGCTCCTCTTCGGCCGGATCATGTTGAAGGTGTGGGGCGGCTTCCGGCTGACGGCACTTTGCCTGTTCCTCGCCGGGGTACCGGCGGCGGCTGTCGTCCACCGGTGGCCGCCCTGGCCGGCGTCGTCGTCATCCTGGCGGCGGTGGCCGCGGCGGAGACGCGGTGGTACGCGGAGCTGCGCCGCCGCGTCCTGCGAGCGGACCGCTGAGGAGGTCTGCCGTTCGCCGGGCCGGCCCGCCCCGGCACAACGGTGGGTGGGGGGCAGGCCGCTGTGGCTGCACGCCTGCGTCGGCGACGTGATCGACGCGCACACCCGAAGCCCCACGCGGCGCCGGGGGATCAGTCGCTGTCGGACGACTTCCGGGTGGCGAGCAGGCGCTGCCCTTCGCGGGCCCAGTCCGCCGTGTCCTGGCGACGGCGGCCATGCCCTCGAAGACATGTGCTTTGAACCGGCGATGTACTTGTGGTCGGCGGGGTCACGGCGCGCCAGCCGTTCGACCAGCAGGGACGTCTCCCGGCGCAGCAGTCGGTCGCGGTGTCCCTCGGCTTCGTCGGCGGCCGCTTCCTGCTCGCCCGGGCGGCCGAGACACGCCTCGTCCGCCCGGGTTCTTCACGCTCTCGGTGAGGAAATGCCTCCGCGCAGCCTCAGACGATCATCCACTGCTGATTCGCGCCGGAGGTGCACGTCGACTGGTCCAGGGCCGCGCCGTTGGCGGTGGACGCCCCGGCGACCTGGAGGCACTTGCCGCTGTTGACGTTGGTGAAGGTGACGTAGCCGCCGGTCATCGCTGTCTTCGTCCACAGCTGGTGCGAGGCGCCGGTGCACGTTGACTGGACGGCCACCGCGCCCTCGGCGGTTGAGGCGCCGGAGTTGCAGTTGCCGAGCAGGTGGTTGTTCGCAGCGCCCAGCGGACCGGCGATGACGGGCCAGCCGTTCGCGAAGGTCACCTGACGGATGTCGAGGGTCTCCTGCCCGGAGTTGTCACCGTCGTAGTAGTGGTAGGCGAGGAACTTCGACGTGCCGTCGTCGTAGGCGTCGGCACCGCCGACGGCCACCTTGGGGTAGGCGCCCGTGAGGACGGTGGTTCCGCCGCCGGAAGGCCATGTCCGTGCCGTTCTGGTCGAGGTACGGCCCCGTGACGCTGGTGGACCGGCCGACCACGGTGTGAGGATGATCGTCGGGTTCTCGATGTTGACGGCGATGCGCCAGAGGTTGTGGTCGGTGGTGGACAGCTTGCCGGTGGACTGGTCCAGGACGTGCATGAAGGTGCCCGAGCCGGTCCAGGAGCCCCAGGAGACGTACAGCCGGCCGTCCGGTCCCCAGTCGACGTTGGGTCGATCGGGCAGTTGACGTCCGTGACCATGCATGTGACTGAGCGCTTTACGAGACGCACCTCGGCTTGATAGGCAAGTGAGTAGTTACCTATCATGTGGTCGTGGCCGACGACCTTTTCAAAGCCTTGGCCGACCCCACCCGCCGCACCATCCTCGACGAGCTCACTGAGAAGTCCGGACAGACACTGTTCGAGATCTGCTCCCGACTGAGCATGAAGCACCAGCTCGGCATCTCGCGCCAGGCGGTCTCCCAGCACCTCGCCGTGCTGGAGGCCGCCGGGCTCGTCGAGACCAGGCGGGAGGGCCGCTACAAGTTCCACGACCTGAACACGGCCCCACTGCGGCAGATCACCGCGCGATGGCTCGTGCCCGACACATCCGGACCGGAGAAGAGCACCCCATGAAGATTCATCTGACCAGCGTCTTCGTCGACGACCAGGCCAAGGCCGAGCACTTCTACACCGAGATCCTCGGCTTCGTGAAGAAGCACGACGTCCCGGTGGGCGAGAAGGACCGGTGGCTGACCGTCGTCTCGCCCGACGAGCCCGACGGCACCGAACTCCTCCTCGAGCCCGCCGGCCACCCGGCCGTCAAGACGTACCGCGACAGGCTCGTCGAGGACGGCATCCCACTCGCCCAGTTCGCCGTCGACGACGTGAAGGCGGAGTACCAGCGCCTGCGCGACCTCGGCGTCCGCTTCACCCAGGAGCCCCTGGAGATGGGCCCCGTCACCACCGCCGTCTTCGACGACACCTGCGGCAACCTGATCCAGATCGCGACCAAGCCGCGGTAGGCAGTTGCCCGCATGCGCGGCACGGCCACTGCGGCGACCGGTCTTCGCCCTGAAAAGCGGCTCGACACACGTTGCCGGTGAAGGCAGCCTCGGCGATGTCATGGCTCCATGAGCGCGAACTGCCACTCCGTCTGCGTCAGCCCCTGGCCGTAGACCGGCTAGCTCGAACCGGGGCTCACGACCGACGACGGAGTCGCGGATGTCGCCGATGAACTCATCTGATGCCGATGAAGGACGAACGGCCACTCCTCGCCGGTGGGACGGTCCTGTCCCGTCCGACCCGTGTGCGCCACGGTGCAACGTCACGTCGGAGACGGAAGAAATCCCACCGCGGCCCGCTGCCGCGCCGGCAGCAACGCCAGCATGGTCTCCAACCGGGTCCGTTCGTCCACGGCGGCGGTCTCGTCTCCCACCTCGGGCGGGTCGGACAGCTGGTCCACGGGGTGCTCGCCCCACCAGCGACGCCGTGCCGAGCGAGCCGCGGCACGGGCCAGGACCCTGCGCACATATGCCTCGGGGGCCTGCTCTGCCACCTTCGGCCAGGCGAACCACAGCTTGACAAGTGCTTCCTGCAGCAGATCCTCGGCCCGGTGCCGGTCTCCGCCGGTGAGCAGCCGCGCCAGGTGAAGCAACGCCGACCACCGAGCCGCCACGAACCGGTCGAACGCATCGGCCCGCAACTGCCCCATCCGCGTCGCTCCTTACCCCCGCACGCCCCTACACCTCCAATAAAGACACTGGCCCCCACCCCGCTATGCACCCCCGACATGTGGTCTGGCTCACACACGCACACAGACGGTGCCCACGACGCGACTTGCCCGCCCAGCCGAACTGCCGTGCGGCCACGGCGCCCGCGGCCAGGCCGGACCAGCGGGCGTGGCGGTCGGCGCAACGGTGCGGCCGCCGCTGGCTGGCGCGCCACACAGACGCCTGGTCGAGCCCGGTCTCGGATCACCGTCCCCTGCTTCCGGCCCCACACCCGCCCACAGGGAGCCGCAAGGCAACCTAAACTGGAACAAATCCTCCATGGATGATCGAGGGCAACGTGTCGGCCAACGGTGTGGCATCGAGCTCGTACCCCTTCGGCGCCGTGAGTGTCGGCGAAGCGCCTGAGCGTGACGACGCGCTGGTCAGCGCCGTGGTCAGTGCCGTGGAGGTGACCGGCTCGCATGCCGGAAGCGTGTTCCTGCTCTCCGGTGACCATCAGTCGCTCGTACTGGCCGCCGCGTGCGGGACACCGCCCTCCCTGCTGGGCGGGTGGCGTCGGATCCCGGTGCACAGCCGCATCCCGGTGGCGGAGGCGTACCGTTCGGGGCGCATGGTCCATCTGGCCGACGCGGAGGAGACGATGCGGCGCTTCCCTCAGCTCTCGGTCGCCGTGCCCTACCCGTTCGGCTCTGCCTCGGTGCCCGTCAGAGCGGGCGGGCGGACCTTCGGGACGATGGCCGTGCTGTGGACGCCCGGGCCAGACCGGACGGGGCTGTCGCGGGCGCAGCGTCGGCGGCTGCGCTCCGCGGCCGACCGTCTGGGCACCGCCCTCGCCGGGCTGAGCGCCCGTAGGCTGCTCGCCGAGTGGGACGAACGGACGGCCCCGGTGGTGGCCCCGGTGCCGTCCGCTCCGGTGATACGGGTGGGCCTGTTCGACTGGGTCCTCGACACAGGAGTCCTGACGGCCGACGACGAGCTGTGCGCGATCTTCGGCATCCCGCCCAACGAGTTCGACGGACGGGCGGCCACCCTGGCGGCCAGGATCGAGCCCGCGGATCTGCCCGGCTTCCGGTCCGCGGCCCGCGCCGCGGTCGAGGAGGGGCACGTGCTCGCGCACTGCGTGCGCATCCGGGACGGCGGAGCAGGGCTCCGCACCGTCGAGCTGTGGGGCCGGGTGCCCGAGCACCCGCACGACCCGCGGGCGCCCTCCCATCTGGTCGGCGCCGTGCTCGACTCCGGGAGCGGCATGGCTGCCGTGGCGGCGCTCGAACGGCTCGCGGACGGTTTCTTCGCGCTCTCCCTGGACGGGCGTGTCACCTACGCCAACCACAGTCTGGAGAGTCTGCTCCGGGTCCGCCAGGACGAGCTGCTCGGCAGGCGCCCCTGGGACGTGCTGCCCTGGCTGGCCGATCCGGTGTACGAGGACCGCTACCGGGCCGCCGTGGTCTCCCAGCAGCCGGTCTCCTTCCTGGTACGCCGCCCGCCCGACGAGTGGCTCGTCTTCTCCCTGCACCCTGGTGGGCAGGGCATGACGGGCTGGGCGGCGCCCGTGAGGCAGCCGGTACCGGCCGGGACCGGGCCCGGGGAGCCCGTCCCGGAGGAAGGTCCGCCCGTATCCTTGTCGCCTCCGCCCGCGGCCCCGCGCCTCGGGGCTCTGTACCGGGTGCTCCAGCTGGGCAGCGCCCTCACCGAGGCGGTCACCGCGCACGAGGTGTTCGATGCCGTCGCCGAGCAACTGCTGCCCGCTTTCGGTGGCCAGAAGCTGGCGATCGCCGTCGTGGAGGAGCGGCGCCTGCGCCTGCTCGCGCAGCGCGGCTACTCGAAGCGCTTTCTCGCCCGGTTCGAAGGCACCCCACTGCATGCCCGGCTGCCCGTGACGGATGCGCTGGCCTCCGGCGCACCCCTGTTCATCGAGTCCCGGGAAGAGCTCCTCAAGACGTACCCCGGAACCCTGGTCGGCCACTCCAACTCCTGGGCGTTCCTGCCGTTGATCGCCTCCAACCGTCCGGTCGGCGCCTGCATGCTCGGCTTCGACGACGTCCACCGGTTCCCCGACGAGGAGCGCGGCGTCCTCACCGCGCTGGGCGGCCTGATCGCCCAGGCCCTGGAGCGCGCCAGGCTCTACGACGCCGAATTCGCCCTCGCTCGCGGCCTGCAGAACGCACTGCTGCCGCACCGGCTGCCCACGCTGCCTGGCCTCCATGTCACCGGACGCTACCTACCGGGCACCAGGGGGATGGACATCGGCGGCGACTGGTACGACGTCATCCCCGTCGGCGACGAGGTCGCGCTGATCGTCGGGGACGTCGAGGGACACAACGTCGCCGCCGCGGCCGCCATGGGCCAGCTGCGCAGTGCGATGCGCGCCTTCGTCACCGCCGGCCACCGGCCGACCGACGTCGTCGCCGGCACCAACCGGCTGCATCTGGACCTCGACCCCACGCTGCTCGCCAGCTGCTGCTACGCCCGCTTCCATCCCCTCTCGGGGGTCGTGCGCATCGTCCGCGCGGGCCACTGCCCGCCGCTGCTGCGCCTGCCCGACGGACACACCGAAATCCTGGATGTGCCGGGTGGTCCGCTGCTCGGCGTCGAGGCAAGGCCCGACTATCCGGAGTCGGAGCTGCACCTCGCGCCCGGGTCGGTCCTCACCCTGTACACCGACGGGCTGATCGAGAGGCGCGACTCGGACATCGGTTCCGGCATCGACCGGCTACGGGCCTCACTGTCCCGCATGGGCAGGGGTCGCTTGGAGGATCTGGCCGACGGGCTGCTGCGGGATGCCTGCCGGTCCCCCGACAGGGCGGACGACATCGCACTGCTGCTCACCGAGTACGCTCCGCCACCGCGGATGGCTACGTGAGGCACCGTCCACACGCGCCGGGTCCGGCCCGTCGCCATAAAGCACGCGCGCCGCGTGGATCCCGCTGACCGGCTCCGACGCCGCTGTCACGGGCCCCAGATCTTCCGGTACGCCTCCCGGTAGCCCGCCGGGTCCCAGGACGTCGCACCGTCGCTGTTGTCGGCCGTGCTGATGTGGACGGGGGCCACATATCCGCTGGCGGGACGGCCGGAGAAGGCGCGGTTGAACTCGTCGACGATCTGCCAGCCCTGCAGGGACAGCGGCTCGGGCACGGTGGCCGCCTGGTACTGCCTGCTGTTGATGCGCTGGAACGCGGAGGGGTCGCCGTCTCCCGCGCCGATGTTGAAGGGCGGGCCGGAGCCCTCCTTGCCCGCCGCGCGGAAGGCCGGGGCGGCATCGGCGAAGTACAGGTCATTGATGGCGACGGAGTGGGTCCATCCGTCCTGGAAGCGGGACAGGAGCGAGGACACCTCCCGGGGCGTACGGCTGCTCGCGTCCGGAACCGGGATGTTCACGTACGCCAGCAGCTTCACGCCCGAGCAGGTGGCAAGCTCCTTTCTGATCAGCTCGGACTTGTTCTTGGCGAAGGGGATCGAAGCGTCGGTGAAGACCACGACCCCGGCATTGCCGTTGGAGTTGGAGATGACCCACTGCGCGCTGACTCCGGCCACGTCCTCGACTTTGGTGGTGACGTTGGTGAAGAGCTCGGGCCGCCGACTGGGGCCGGGGGACGCGACCGCATGCCAGCCGATGAGCGGGATGCGTGCCGCGTTGGCCCGCGCGACCTGTCGCGAGGTCGAGTTGGGGTCGAATCCGCCGATGACGATGCCCGAGGGCCTGAGGGCCACGGCCTCGCTCATCGCCGCCTGGATGCCGGCGGGGGTACCGCCACCGTCGATCACCCGGACGTCCCAGCCGATGACCCGCGCGGCTTCCCTCACGCCTCTGGCGGCGCCCGCCACTCCGGGATTGGTCATGGTCTGGGCGACGTAGACGATGGTCTTGCCGGACACCGCCCGCGGGCCGCTGGTCGGTCCGTTCCAGGGGACGTCCGTCTTCTCCGCCTGTCTGACGGCGGCGTGGGCCCTGGCGGTGACCGCGGGGCAGCCGCTCGGGCCTGTGGTGGAGTCCTCCGGGCCGCTCGACGTACCGCGTTCGCAGCCGGCGAGGACGGTAGCCGCAGCCAGCAGAGCGATGGCGGCGGACCGAGCCCTGCGGACACCGGGGGCGGCTTTGCGGTTGCAGTGCACGAGAGCTCCTCGCGGAGATGAGCGGGATGACGCGGCCGGGGGGCACCGAGGTGACGCCCGTGGCGTGGATCATGGAGAGGTGCCCGCTGCGCCACCGTCCTGCGTCGGGGAGGACGGCGGCTCCGGTGGTACGGCAGGCGAATCGCGGGCCGCGACGGCGCCGGTGCGCAGGCGGCGCGCGGAGTAGCCGGCCAGGCCGACGGCGAGGAGCAGGGTGCCGCCATGGAACAACGGGACCGTCCAGAAATCGGCGCCCATCTGGCCGATGCCGGTGAGGCCGACGGCGAGGACGGCGACGGCGACGAGGGTGCCCATCGCGTTGGGGCGGCCGGGTTTGATCGCGGTGGATCCGAGGAGGGCGCCGACGAACGCGGGCAGCAGATAGTCGAGGCCGACACTCGGATTGCCGATCTGCTGCTGGGCCGCGAGCAGCACTCCGGCGAAGCCGACGATCAGACCCGATGCGGCGAAGGCGTAGACGGTGTACCTGCGGATCGGGATGCCGACGAGGTCGGCGGCGCGCGGGTTCGACCCGACGACGTACAGGTACCGGCCGAGCGGCAACCGCTCCAGCGCCAGCCAGAGGGCGACGGCGAGCGCGAGCACGTAGAAGGCGGGGACCGGAAGGCCGAGGAACGTGGAGTCGTAGATCTCGGTGAACGCGGCCGGGAGTCCCTGCGGGCCGGGGACGATCCGGCCGCCGTCGGTGACCCAGCCGGTCACGGCGTACAGCATGCTGCCGGTCCCGAGAGTGGCGATGAAGGAGTCGATCCGGCCGAACGCGACGATGACGCCGTTGAGGATGCCCACGACCAGCCCTCCGACGAGCACCGCGAGGCAGGCGAGCGGCCAGGGCCACCCGTTGTTGACGACGATCTGCACCACCATGACGTGCGCCAGGCCGAGGCCGTAGCCGATGGAGAGGTCGAACGCGCCGGTCACGATGGGGACCATGGCGGCGAGCGCGAGGACGGCCGGAATCGACTGGTTGGACAGGATCGAGTCGACGGTGTCCAGGGTGGGAAAGGTGCGCGGCAGGGTGAGAGAGAAGATCAGGAAGAGCAGGGCGGTGAGGGCCAGAAGGCCGTAGGCGCCGATGAGGTGCCCGCCCGGGCCGCGCAGTCGGGCCGGGAGGCTCGGCCCGCCTCGTCGGCCGAGTCGGCTCAGCCGGCCCAGCCGAGGTGGTCGCGGCCGGGGAGAGGAGGGCGGGGGCGAGGCGGTCACGGGCCCGTTGCGGTTTCGGAGTGGGGCATGGCCGATGCCGCCCGGGTGAGTCCGGCGACGGTGAGGGCCGGACCATTCAGCTCGACCGTCACGGACCCGCGGACGAAGACCAGGGCGCGTCGGCACACGTCCACGACCTCTTCGAAGTCGGTGGAGATGAGCAGGACCGCGAGGCCGGCGGCCAGTGCCTCGTCGAGCAGTCGGTAGACCGCGGTCTTGGCGCCGACGTCCACACTCGCGGTCGGCTCCTCGAGGATCAGCAGGCGCAGGCCCGCCCGGAGCCATCGGCCGATCATGACCTTCTGCTGGTTTCCGCCGGACAGGGTGGCGATGAGGGCCTCACTGTCGCGGGGGCGCACCGAGAACCGTTCGATCAGGGTGGCGGCCTCGGCGCGTTCACGGCGGGGGCTGATCCAGTGCGGTGCCGGCAGGTCTCCCGTGCGGGGGTTGGCCAGAAGGTTCTCCCGTACGGTCAGCTCGGCGAGGCAGCCCTCCTGCTCTCTGTCGCCGGGCACGAAGGCGACACCGAGTCTCACGGCGTCGGCGACCGTACGGGGCCTGTACGGGCGGCCGCGGAGAAGGGCCCGTCCGCCGAGGAGGGGCCGGGCACCCGCGAGGGCCCGGCCCAGGTCCCTGTGTCCGGCGCCCGAGAGGCCGACCAGGCCCAGGGCTTCCCCGGCTCTGAGCTCCAGGCTGACCGGTCCGACGCCGGCGGTCCGTACGCCGTCGAGGGTGAGGACGGCGGGTCCGCCGAACGGGGACAGGGCGGGGCGGTGGTAGGTCAGTTCCTCGCCGATGATGTCGCGCACCAGGCGGGCTGGGCTGTGGCCCGCCAGCGCACCGTGGCTGACGAGGTGGCCGTCGCGCAGGACGGCGAAGGAGTCGGCGACCTCGTAGACCTCGTCCAGACGGTGGCTGACGTAGAGGATGCTGTGCCCCCGGTCGCGCAGGGTGTGCAGGACGCGGAACAGCCGGGCGCAGTCCGCGGCGGGGAGGCGGGCGGTCGGCTCGTCGAGGACGATGAGCTTCGCCCGTGCCGCCAGGGCTCGGGCGATGGCGACCAAGGAACGCTCGGCCGGGGCGAGTTGGGCTACGGTTGCGTCGGGATCGAGGTGTCCGGCCACGATCCGCAGGGCGTCGGTGCAGCGCTCTCGGGCCCGCCGCCAGGAGATCAGTCCGGCGCGCCGCGGATATCCGGTGCTCAGGGCGATGTTCTCGGCGACCGTCATCCACTCCACCAGACCGAGATCCTGGTGGATGAAGGACATACTGCGGGAAGCGGCATGACTGCCGAGCGGGTGCCCGTCCACCGTGATCTGTCCTGCGTCGGCATGGTGGACACCGGCGAGCACCTTGATGAGCGTGGACTTTCCGGCACCGTTGGGACCGAGAAGCGCGAGAACGCTGCCGGTGTGGACGTCCAGGTCGACCCCGGCCAGCGCGAGGGTCCCGCCGAACCGCTTGGTGAGCCCGCGGACGCGGACAAGAGGTTCCACGGACATCTCCGGTGATCGGCCTGGCGCGTACTTCCCGACTGTCATGAGCGATACTAGCTGGTCATATAGCCATATCTCAGACATTTGTCGTCTCTCGTGACCCCAACGGGTCAGCGGCCGCCGACTGACTCAGCCGGCCCACTCCCCCGCCCGTGTCCGGACGGTCACGCCTGCCTCAGCGCCGCGCTCGGGCCCTCACACGCCGTCGAGCCCGCATTCGGCCCAGATGACCTTGCCCTCCGGGGTGTAGCGGGTGCCCCAGCTCTGTGCCAGCTGCGCGACGAGGAACAGGCCGCGGCCGCCCTCGTCGGTGGTGGCCGCCCGGCGCAGGTGCGGGGCGGTGTTGCTGGTGTCGGAGACCTCGCAGATCAGGGTGCGGTCGTGGAGCAGCCGTACCCGGATGGGCCCGGCACCGTGGCGGATGGCGTTGGTGACCAGCTCGCTGAGCATCAGTTCCGCGGCGAACGCGGCCTCGTCGAGTCCCCAGTCGGACAGCTGTCGCATGGCGCCGGCGCGGACTTCGCTGACGCGTGCCGGGTCTGCGGGCAGGTCCCAGGTGGCGATCTGATGGGGGTCGAGGGCGTGGGTGCGGGCGACGAGCAGGGCGATGTCGTCGCCGGGATGGGCGGGCGCCACGGTGTCCAGGACCGCCTGGCAGGTCTCTTCGGGGCTGCGTTCCGGGTGGGCCAGGGCGCCGCGCAGCTGGTCCAGGACCACGTCGACGTCGCGGTGGCGGTCCTCGATGAGTCCGTCGGTGTAGAGGACCAGTTGGCTGCCTTCGGGGAGGGGGATCTCGGCGGCTTCGAAGGGCAGGCCCCCGAGTCCGAGAGGCGGCCCGGCGGGCAGGTCGGGGAACGAGACGTTGCCGTCGGGGTGGACCAGCGCGGGCGGGGGGTGGGCGGCACGGGCCATGGTGCACCGCTGCGAGGTCGGGTCGTAGACGGCGTACAGACACGTCGCGCCGATGATGCCGCCGCCGTCGGAGACCGGGTCCTCCCGGTCCAGACGCGCCACGAGGTTGTCGAGGTGGGTGAGCACTTCGTCCGGGGGGAAGTCGAGTTCCGCGAAGCTGCGTGCGGCGGTGCGCAGCCGGCCCATCGTGGCGGCGGAGAGCATCCCGTGGCCGACGACGTCGCCGACGAAGAGGCCGATGCGGGTGCCGGACAGCGGGATGACGTCGTACCAGTCTCCGCCGACGTCGGATTCGGCGGGCAGGTAGCGATGGGCGACCTCGACGGCGTCCTGGTCGGGCAGACCGTGCGGGAGCAGGCTGCGCTGCAGGGCCAGGACCATGGTGCGTTCGCGCGTGTAGCGCCGGGCGTTGTCGATGGACAGTGCGGCACGGGTGGCGAGTTCCTGGGCCAGCGAGCGGTCGTCGTCTCCGAAGGGGGCGGGGTCCTGCGCGCGGTAGAAGCCGGCGACGCCCAGCACGACACCGCGCGCTACCAGGGGCACCGCGATGAGGGAGTGGACGTGGCTCAGCAGCTGTTCGGAGTGCTCGGGGTCCTGCGCGAACCAGCCCGCGGCGGCCTTCAGGTCCGGCTCCAGTACTGCCTGCCCGTCGGCCAGGCAACGCAGTTGGGGCGTGGCCGGGCCGTACTCGACCTGCTTGCCGACCGGGCTGAAGGGACAGTCGTCGCGGATGCCGTGGACCACCGTACGGCGCAGGTCGGTGCGGGGATCGGCGGACTCCTCGCCGCGCAGTACGGCCTCGGGCAGGTCGATGGTGACGAAGTCGGCCAGTCGGGGCACCGCGGCCTCGGCGAGTTCCTGGGCAGTGCGGCGCACATCCAGGGTGGTGCCTATGCGGGCGCCGGCCTCGGACAGCAGCTCCAGGCGGCGGCGCGCGGCCAGGGCGTACGTCCCCACGTGCGGCTCCCCCACCAGCACGAGGCCCCTGGCCGCGACCGGGGAGCCGAGCTGGTCGTCCGTCGCGCCGTCGACGCCGGCGGTCGTGATGCCCACGGCGGCCGGGCCGGGCGCGGCGCCGGGAAGGTGCCCGGATGGCGGGGTGGCAGGCAGGACGGCGAGTTCGGCGGGGCGGCCCGGCGGCTCGTCGACCTGGTGCGGGATGGCGAAGGGATCGCGCGGTGAGGGGCCGGGGAGGACGGCCTCGACGGCGAAGCCTTCCACTCCGGAGCCACTCGTCATCGGACGGCTCAGGAGCGTGACCCGCCGGCCGTCGGGCAGGGACACGTCGACGGCGGCCCGCTGTGCGTGGGAGATCAGCTCTGCGGCCTGCTCCATGAGGATCGCCCGGTCACGGGGGCGCAGTTCGAAGGCCAGTTCGTCCACCCCGACTCTGTGGTGCAGGCCCGCGGCGGCTTCGGCTCCGGTGTCCAGGTACGACCGCAGCAGCGCGCGCTCCCGCGCGGAACTCTGCCCCAGCAGTCGCCGCTCGATGGCCTCGGCGGCCTTGCGTATCACGGTGTCCAGCACCTCGTCCTCGGCGCTGCGCGGATAGCCGAAGCACAGGACGCCCTCGATGCGGCCGCTGAGCAGGTCCCGGAGGGGAAGCGCGCGGCAGGCGCTGCCCTGGGAACGCTCGGCGAAGTGCTCGGCACCGTAGACCCTGATGAGCTGCCGCTCCGCCAGCGCGAGACCGATGCCGTTGGTACCGGCGACCTGCTCGGCGAACACGAATCCCGGGACGCTCTGGATCGCCGGGAGACTTCTGGCCAGCGATGCCTCTCCGAAACGACGCAGGAGAACTGTCCCGCTCGCATCGGCGACGGAGATGTTCATCGCGCTGCCGGCGAACCGGGACTGCAGCCGGTCGAGCACGGGCACGGCTGCGCGGATGATCCGCTCGTCCGGATCGAAATCCCCCCGGAAGGGAAGGTCGGACTGGTCCGGCGACAGCCCCAGGGACTGGCTGCGCCGCCAGGAATGCAGGATCGACGTTCGCACACCCGCCTCGACCGACTCACCCTGCAGGAAGCGCTCACGCAAACGGGCGGGCCCCGTGCCGCCTGTCGCACGCCCCGCCGGTATCGGTTCTGCGCCGGACCGAGCCACGCTTCGCCTCACTAACCCCGGAGATAATCCACACTTCGGAATTACCTGGCATTGACGAGGATACGGGCATCAGGGACATGAGTCACGGTTCGTAAGATCTCTCACGCACGGTAACCGGACGGGCCGACTGTCGCTCGTGACCGGCCGGACAGGTCATCGTTGATCGCGTATGCGAATTTCGCCCCTTACTTCCGATTCCTGCCACCGGCTCCGCCCTGAAGGCTTCCTCCAGGATCGCCCTGGGCTCCGGTGTACGCCCCGGCGGGCGGCATGAGCCGGGCGGGCGAACCGGATCCCTCGCTGCGGTGGTCGATTCAGACACCGCCGTCGGGAGAGGCCGTCCCGGACTGGCTCGAGGAGATCCGGGCTTTCCGGGGGCGGGTGCTGCACGATCGCGGTCGCCGTCCCGGCTTCCAGACCCCGAGCGGCCGTTTCCATGACCCCGACCCGGCGGATCTGCAGTCGTTCCATGTGATGGCTGAGACCGAGGGCCGAATCGTCGGTTGTGTCCGTCTGGGAATGCTGGACCAGCTGAGCCTGGGCGTCTGCGAGCGGCTCCTCGGCTCCGCGGGCCTGGCCGATGCTCTCTCCCGGGCCGGACTCCGTCGGTCCTCGGCCGCCGAGTGTGGTGGCTGGTCCGTCGCACCGGAGCACCGCAGGACGAGTGTGGCGTTCACGCTGACCGCGTACGCCTGCGCGTTGGCGCAACACCTGGGCGTCAGTGCGGTGTTCAGCGCGGCGGGGACTCGGGACGGACAGGCACGGGCCCTCGCCAGGATCGCCGGCTACCGGTGGCTGCCCGAAATGGGAGACATCCCTGTCCCGCACTTCGACGACGAGGTACGCATCGGCTTGGCGGATCCCTCCCAGGACGGAAGTACGCGACTTCGCGAACTGAGCCGGCAGTTGCTCGTACGGCACGTCCGACCCCTACTCGGCCGGGAGGCGGTGCGGTGAGTCCCGCATCCCGGCCACGCGCATCTGTGCGTGCTACGGCACCGGCATGTACTCGGCCTGAAAATCGGTGGCGAACTGCAGACACTCGTCGAGGCATCGGCCGTAGACGTCGAGCGCCCGCGTTCCCGCTGCGACCAGATCGTCGAGAGCGGCCGGGTTCCGCTCGAGGAACCCGGCCATCTGACGGCGGTTGAACAGGGTGTGCCCCACGTCGGCCTTGGCGTGCTCGACGAGAAAGCTCAGCGCGCCGTGGACGCCGTCGCCGAGCCTGGCCTTGCATCCTTCGACGATGATCGAGCCGTACTGGGCGGACAGGTTCTCGATCTCGTATTCGATGGCGATCTGCACGAACGGGGTCGGGCCCGCGATGGCGTCCTCGTGGAGGTCGATGTACTGGCGGACCGCAGGCCGGGGAGGGCGAGCGAGGAGCTCGTCGGGGTCGAGCGGCGGAAGTCCCCGTCCGTTCCAGCTGTCCGTCAGGAGACGCAGATCGCTGAGCATCATGCGGTGATGGCCCGCCTCGGATTTGGCGTGCCGCAGCAGCGCGTCACCCAGCTCCTGGTATCCCAGCTCTAGGCAGCGTTCCGCTGCGCGTCGAATCCAGCCTTCCACGGGCTCCACCATCGCCACGCCGTTGACGGCGTACGCGGTGAGCATCAACTCCACGGTTCGCGGGTCGGTGTCGGTGTCGAGCACCGCCCGCATGGCCCGATTCCCGGCCAGGCGTTCCCGGGCAGGCCGCAGGGCGCCCTCATACCGATCGAGCAGTACGTTGTCCATGAGTGGTGTTCTCCCAGGCGACAGTCACTCTCCGAAATCATTTGATCACCAAAAGTAGCAGACCCGCGTGCTCGGGTACGACCGTCGGGCGGGAGATCGAAGACCCGTACTTCACAGCGCCTGGACGGGACCTGTTCGCCGGGCGTGGCCGCCACGACATGTCCGGTGGTGCGGCGGGGCCGAGGCTCCCTCCACGCCGGCCTCGCTCAAACGCCGCGAGGCCGCCGGAACGCGAAGGCGGCGGCCACTCCGCCGATCAGGCCGAAGAGATGCCCCTGCCAGCTGACTCCGGCCGTCGTGGGCAGTACGCCCCACAGGATCGAGCCGTAGACCGCGCCGACGAGGAGACCTACGAGTACGTCACCGGCGCGGCGGTCGACAAAGCCGCGGATCAGCAGGTAGCCGAAGAGGCCGAAGACGACGCCGGACGCGCCCGCGGTCACGGAGTGTTCGGGTGCCGTGAGCCAGACGCCCAGGCCGCTGACGACGATGATCATGGTGACGACAGCGAGGCAGCGGCGAATGCCGGACAGCGCGGTGAGGAAGCCGAGGACCAGCAACGGCACGCTGTTCGCTGCGAGATGGTCGAAGCCGAAGTGCATGAAGGCGGCGGGCACGATGTCACGCAGTTCGCCGGGCTCGCGCGGGGTGATACCGAAGGTGTCCAGGGAGTGGCCGCTTATGGTGTCGAGGGCCTCGAGCGCCCACAGCAGGGCAACCCAGCCCGCGACCAGGACAGCCGCGTCTTTGGCCCGCTCACGACGCGGTGCTGGTGCGGGGCGGGTCACGCCGTGCGGTCCGTACGCCATCAGAACCCCCTGACTTTCTTCGCCTACTACTCAACGTCAAGGAGGTTCCTCCCGGTTCCCGCTGTGCCCGAGGGCCGTCGTCTCGGCGGCCGCGCACCGGTGCCGGGAGTACCACCCCGCGGAGCAGGCGATCGACCGAGGGCGTGTTACGCGGCCTCGCGAGTGTGCTCCACCGCTTCCTCGACGACCGGTGGCTCGAGGAAGCTGGTGGCCCAGGCGACCGGAATGGTGATCACAGCGATGATCAGGCCGGTGATCACCACGGAAGAGGCATTGAAGCTGCCGATCGCCACGCCACCGGCAACCGAGCCGAACGCGATGCCCACATTGGCCGCGGAGGCGGGCAGCGACTGTGCCAGGGCACCGCCGGGGCCGGCCAGGCTGACCACGCGGTACTGGAGGGAGGGCACCATGCCGAAGCTGAACACGCCCCAGACCAGCAGTACCAGCACCACGAGGAACGCGATCGCGCCGACGAGGTGGAGCGCCAGCAGACAGCCCGCGACGCCGATGGTCGCGACGATCAGGGTGCGGGCGGCGTTCTTGTCGGCGAACCGGCCGCCCGCGAACGAGCCCACCGCCGTGGCCACGCCGTAGGCCAGGAGGAACACGCTGATCAACGCACCGGAGATGCCCGTGACGCTCTCCAGGAACGGCACGATGTAGGTCAGCGCCGCGTACAGCGTCGCGAACACCAGGAAGTTCAGGAACAGCACGGCGAGCACCCGTGGGGCGAACGCGTACCTGGCCTGGCTGCCCGCGCCGCCGCCGGCACTGGGCACGGACGGGACCAGCACCATCGTGGCGATCAGCGCGATCACACTGAGCACCACGATCGCGGTGAACGAGCCGCGCCAGCCCAGCGCCTGGCCGACCAGCGTGCCCAAGGGAACGCCCAGCGCGGCCGACACGGCTACACCGGAGACGACCGCGGAGATCGCCCGGCCCATCCGCTCCGGCGGGACGACCGATATGCCCGCCGCGAACGCGGCGGCGATGAAGAGGCCTTGGAGAGCTCCGGTGCAGACACGCGCCGCGACGAACAGGCCGTAGCTGGAGGTCAGCACCGCGACCAGGTTGCCCAGGATGAACAGAAGGAGTGTGCCGACAAGGATGGTCCGCTTGTCCAGCCTGATCGTCAGCGCGGCGAGGAGCGGACCGCCGATGGCGAGGCCCAACGCGTACGCGGTCACCAGTTGGCCGGCCGCGGGGATGGAGACCTGGAGGTCGGCGGCGATCAGGTTCAGCACGCCGACCACGAGCAGTTCGGCACTGCCCAGCACGAACATTCCCAAGAACAGCGCGGCCAAGGCGAGGTTCGTCCTGCCCGGGCTCGGCGCCGCCTGCTGCGTACTCATGTGCGCCTTCCTTGTTGTGTCATGGAGTCGATGCGCGCCCTCGCCCTGGCGATCACCGAGATCACCCGTCTGCCGGGGCGGTGGGCCTGCGTACGGCAGTGGCTGTCCGGTTCAGGTCGCGAGCGCGGGCGCGAGTCCGAACGTCGGCACCAGGCCCCGGTCATGGAACGCCGTGATGCGGGCGATCCGGGACCCCATCAGGGTCAGGACCTCGACGCCGTGCGCCTCGTACCGGCCGTCGGCCACACGCGCGTAGGCGACGACGGCGGGCTGGCCGTTGGCACGGGTGGGCACCATCCGCCACAGGTCCCTGCGCAGTACCCGGCTGGCCAGGAAGCCGAGGACCGCGGGTCGGCCGGTGAACCAGGTCGGGATCGGCGGCATCTCCAGCTCGACATCCGCCCGCAGCAGGTTCACCAGCGCGTCGGGGTCGGCCCGGGTGAACGCGTCGACATAGCCGTCGAGGAGGGCTCGCCGGGTTTCCTCGTCCGGCTCGGCCAGGTCGTCCTCCACCGGCCTGGCCTCGGCCAGGCGGGCCCGGGCACGGCGGAGCGCGCTGTCGACGGCCGCGGTCGTCGTATCCAGCATCTCGGCGACCTCGGCCGTCGGGAACGCCAGCACGTCGCGCAACGTCAGTACGGCCCGCTGCCGCGCGGGCAGGAACTGGAGCGCGGCGATGAAGGCGAGCCGCACTCCACTCCTCCCGGCCACGATCGCCGCGGGGTCGTAGGCGCCGAGCAGCGTGTCGGGCGCCGGCTGGAGCCACGCCACCGACGGCTCTCGGGGAGCCACGGCCACCCGGTGATCGTCCGAAGGCGCGCCCAGTCCCGACGGAAGCGGCCTGCGGGAGCGAGTTTCCAACGCCGTCAGGCAGGCCATGGTGGCGATCTTGTAAAGCCAGCGCCGCAGCGACGAGCGGCCCTCGAACGCGCCGAACGCTCGCCACGCCCGCAGGTACGTCTCCTGCACCAGGTCCTCGGCGTCATGGATCGAGCCGAGGAGCCGGTAGCAGTGCGCGAGCAGCTCCGGGCGGAACGGCTCGGCCAGGGTGGCGAACTCGGCGTCCGACGCCATCGCGGCTTCTCCTGAAGGTCCGGTGAGATTCACTGTAGGCGGCGGCTCAGCCGACCGGGCGCAGTCCAGCGCCGCTGACCAGGTACTCGGGGGCGCTTGCGGGGTCCCTGGCGACTTCCAGGACGGCCTTGGCGACCTGGTCCGGGGTGAGGATCGGCCGCAGCCCTTCGACGAAGGTGTCACGGTCGACGCCCTGGCGGGCGGCGTAGCCCTCGATCGCGACCGAGCCGACGCCGGTGGCGGGGGTCAGCCGCGGCAGCAGGGTGACGAACCGGATGTCCAGCCCGGCCCGCTTCGACTCGTCGGCCGCGTACCCGAGTACGTACCGAATGGCGGCCTTGGCGCCGGCGTATCCGCCGCTGAGCACGGATCCGCCCAGGACGGCTCCGCTGGACATCCCGACGACCACGCTGCCCGGCGCCAGCGGCCCCCGGAGTGCCGCCCGAGTCCAGGCAAAGACGTGCCGGGTGTCGGCGTGCCAGTTGCGGCTGAAGGTTTCCCAGGTCTGCTCATGCACGGGCGCCATGTGCGGTGTGGCTCCGGCGTTGAGGACAAGCAGGCCCGGACGGCGTTCGCGGATCACGTCCCGCGCGAGCGCTTCGTCGGTGGCATCGGCGGCGAGGGGTGTGAAGCGCTCGCCGAGTTCGTCGCGTACGGCGCGCAACTCCTGCTCGTCGCGGGCGATGCCGACGACGCCGGTGCCCACCGTGACGAGCGCGGCGGCGATCGCGTGCCCGAAGCCGCGGCCGGCACCGGTGACGACGGCGCTCTGGAGGGGATCAGACATCGGACTCTCCGAAGTGGTGGTCGGGTTCGGTCCGCATCAAGACCAGCCACCGGAGGAAAATCCGTCGTCGCAGCCGAAAACGGGAGAGTGATGTGGGTCACAGCCACTGCGCCGGGTATGGCCCGGACCGTTGACTGCATGCGACCGCGCATGCTCGGCTTGTAACCAGCTACTTCCCGAAAGGGGTGGCCGACACGAGAAATCGCTCTGCGCACCGACACCTAAAAACGGAGGCGGATCAGGGTGGTTGAGCACGTAGTCGTCATCGGCGCCGGCGTCTACGGCGCGGCGGTGACTGCCTCGCTGACGCGGCGGGGTGCTCGCGTCACCGTCGTGGACGCCGGTGCGCCGGCGGGCGGCACCTCCGGTGCGACGTTCTCGTGGACCAACTCCTGCGGTAAGGAGCCACGGCCGTACCACGATCTCAGTGTCGCCGGCATGCAAGCCCACCGGCAGCTGGCGGCCGAAATACCTGACAGCGACTGGTACCACGAAGGCGGCAACCTGGAGTGGGCCGCCGACGACACCGAGCACGAGGAGCTGCGCAAGAAGGTCGCCGGTGTCCTGGACTACGGATACGAGGCGCGTTGGCTCAGCCGGGCGGAGGCGCTGCGCCTCGAACCGGACATCGACCCCGCCGGACTGCCGGCGGACGGGATCGCCTACTTCCCACGCGAGGGCTGGATCGAACCGACCCGCCTCATCGGCCACCTGCTCTCCAGCGCGGTCTCCCGTGGTGCCGAGCTGGTCTGCGACGACCCTGTCACCGGCCTTGAGTCGACCGCCGGTCTGGTGCGCGCTGTCCGGCTCGCCTCGGGGCGGCGGCTCGACGCCGACGCGGTCGTCAACTGTGCGGGGCCGCAGGCTGCCAGGATCGCCGAGCTCGCCGGCCTGGTTCTGCCGATGCGCAACACCCGCGGTGTGCTCATCTACACGTCGCCGGTCGCGGTCTCGGTGTCGCGTGTCATCCACGCCCCGCACGTCCACCTACGCCCGGACGGCGCCGGACGACTCCTTCTGCACACCCCTGAGGCCGACGGTGCGGCGTACGTGTCCGACACCGGTGAGGTCAGCGTTGAGCGATCGGCAGTGACCAGAGTGCTTGAGGCGGCCCGTGCGCTGTACCCCGGGATCCGAGCCGCGACCGTGGAAAGCGTTCGGGTGGGTGAACGGCCCATCCCCGGCGACGGCCTACCGGTCCTGGGACGGGCCGTCGAGCTGCCGAACCTCCATTTCGCCGTCTCGCACAGCGGTGCGACCCTGAGTGTGCACGCCGGCGACCTGGTCGCGGCCGAGGCGCTCGGCGAGGACCTGGGCGAAGTCCTGGCGCCGTTCAGGTTCGAGCGGCTTTGACCAATCCGCTACGCGAACTCTGGGCATCGGAGCCGTGGATTCCCGCCGAAGCGCCTTCAGTTGACGCGCCACGGCGTGATCAGGACGAGGCCTGGTCCGCCTTCCGGGCACGCGGGGGACGGCAGGCGGAACAGGCCCCTCAGCCTGCGCGGAGCCTCGCTGTCGCCGAATGCCGATGCCGCACTGCTCTCGATCGCCTCGTCGCACGTGTGCCGGAAAGCACCGGCGAGGGCTCTGTGCACTGTTCTGTCCCTAGAGATCACAGAAACCACGCCAGGCATTCACGCTCGGAAGCCCGGAATCCTGGTGGGCACAGTGGGCAGCCGTTCAGCGACCCGCTCAACGCCCCGGCGGGCACACTGCGCGCAGGGACCTGATGGCGCGAGACCGCCGCATACGGGGTGATTCGGCCGTCCAGCTCGCCTCGGTGTCGGGTCAGCCGTCGTCCTTGCGCGCTTCTTCCGCGGCTTTCTTCCTCTCCTCTTCCTGCTTCTTGTGTTCTTCCTCTTGTCGCTTCTGTTCCTCCTCGGCGGCCTTGCGCTCCTCCTTCGCCTCTTCGTCGTCGTTGCCGTCGTCCGCCACCGGTGCGGAGGACATCGACGGCAGGGGCGCCGTGGTGGACTTCTCGGTGGCCGGCGAGGAAGCGGGAGGTGGCGTGCTCGCGGGATTCGGCGAGGAGCCGTCGTCCGATGTCAGTGCCATCCCGACGGCTGCCGACACGGCGAACACGACGATGCCGCCGAGGGCGAGCAGGGCTTTCGGGGACATACCAGCGCGCCGGACGGCCCGCGGCCGGATCACCGCTGGGAGCCCCTCCGTCCGGGGCAGGTGCGCAGACGGCGGCAGCGGGGGCGAGCCGGCCGGAGCCATCTGCGGTGCCGGCGGGCCGGCCGGTTCCGCCGTGTTGGACAGCCAGGCGGCCGGCTGGTCGGCGGTGGGGCGCTGCGCGGGATCCTTGGCCAGCAGCCGCAGCACATGCTCGGCGAGCGGGCCGGGGATGTCCGGGCGCTGCCGGGTGGGCGGCACGGGGGCGGCGTCGACGTGCCGCTGGACCACGGCCAGGCTGGTTGCGCCGGTGAACGGCGGGCGGCCGGTGAGCAGTTCGTACAGGACGCAGCCCAGGGAGTACACGTCCGAGGCGGGCTGGGCGGGGCGGCCCAGGGCACGCTCGGGCGCCAGGTAGGCGGCACTGCCGACGATCTTTCCGGCTGCGGTCAGGGTGCCGGCGGCCTCGTCGGTGAAGCGGGCGATCCCGAAGTCGGTGATCTTCACAGTGCGGTCGGCGGTGAGCATCACGTTGGCGGGCTTGATGTCCCGGTGGATCACGCCCTGGCGATGCGCGGCGGCCAGACCGGCCGCCATCTGCGCCGCGAAGCCGGCGGCTTCCTGCGGGGGCAGGGTTCCTCGCAGGGACCGCTCCTGGGCCAGGGTCCAGCCGTCGACGAGCTCCATGACCAGGTAGAGCCGGCCGTCGTGGGAGCCGAAGTCGTAGACGGCGACCAGGTGGGGGTGGTTGAGGCGGGCGGCGGTCCGGGCCTCCAGGCGGAAGCGTTCGGCGTCGGTCGCCGCTACCTGCTCCGGCTGGTCGGTGTGCAGGAGCTTCACCGCGACCGGCCGGTGCAGGATCTGGTCGGTGGCGCGCCAGACCTCGCCCATCGCGCCGCGGCCCAGCGGTTCGTCGAGCTGGTACCGATCCGCCACCAGCACGTGCACACCCGTCCTTCCCCCGCGGGCACCGCATAGCTCTACGCCCGGATCATGCGTTATGAACACAATTACGCCGTTGCGTGCACCAGCGTACAGAAGTGCCGGCATTCGGCCCCGGTCGGCCCGGCCATGGGACCGGGTCCGACCGCGGGGCCGGCCGGGGAGCGGCCGGGGTCACGCGGACTGCGCGCGGGGCAGGCAGGCGACGGGGGATCGCGCCTGCCTGCCCCGGCAACGAGTACCCGCTCACGGGGGGAAAGCGGGCCTCACGGAGCCGCCCAGGCGGCCCACCTGCTACAGCGCGCCGGGCGCTGCAGATGTCACACCTGGGCCATTGGCCAAGGGCAAGCCATCGTGCGACAAGGCATCGGCGGTGCACGGGGCGGGAGAAGCGCGTCGGTGGACACCCTGCGCACGCGAGCGGCCGCACCGACGGGCAACTCCGCACGGGAGGACAGGCGTGAGTACAACACCGCCGGACATACCCACCGCCGAGGAGTTGGTGGAGCACATCGCCCAGGTGAGCCGGCATTGTGGGCAGCCACCCACCTCGGCAACCCGGCCCCGGTGGTGACCCGGCTACGCGATCGCACGGACCACCCACGAGCGGGGACCTGGTCATGGTGTTCGCGCCGATCACCTCGGACGAGTTCGACCCGGGCGGCGTCGGGCGGCTCCTGACGGCCGAACACCGGCCGGGCCGACCCACGCGGTATGTGATCGAGCCACTGCTGCGGGCGGGCGAGCGGCGTGACGGATGGACCTGCCCCTGATCGCCCTGCCCGACCAGCGCAGGAAGGCACCCGGACGCCGCCGAGATCGAGAAAGAGATCCAGCGGGAGAGACCGGCAAGGCCGCCGAGAAGGCCCGCGACCTCGGCCGGCGTCTCAACGACGCCCAGCAGAAAGGCAAATGGGGCGGCGACGCCCTCATCATGCAGTTGCTCAGCCAACTCGCCGCCTCGGGCTGACGCCGCGTGCCCGAGCGGCTGGCCGCGCTACGGCATTCCTCGATTGGCGACCAGCTCTGACACCACCAGCAGCACGGCATCGCCGTTACGGTTCCCCTGACTGCCCGATGACAGCCCTGGCACGCGGTAGCACTGGGCTGCCTGAGGTCAAGACACCCCAGCTCCCGAAGCGCGAGCCTCACCGCGTTCGGGTCCCCGTTGCCGCAGCCAGGATGGCGGCCACGAGGGACACGCCTGCAAGTACGCCGAACAGGTGCGGGTAGCCGCCCAGTTCGCCCGCCAGGACCGCGCCGGCGAAGGGGGCGATGGCGCCGGCCATGGTTACGGGAGCGGCAAGGATGCCGGAGAGGCCGCCGTAGTGGGTCGTACCCCAGCGGTCGGTGACCGCGGTGGCCTGCAGGAGGGTGAGGTTGCCGCGGACCATGCCCGCGATGACGGCCAGCAGGAGCAGGAGCGTGTAAGGGCCGGGGACAACGGCGAGTGCCATCGTGGTGGCTCCGCCTGCAGCGGTCAGCGTGACCGTGCGGGCGGTGACGCTCGTGTGGCGGGCGAGGGTGGTGTAGAGGGTGCGGCCGAGGGTCTGGCCCGCGCCGCCGAGACCGAGGGCCCAGGCCGCCGCGGTGGGACTCGCGCCGCGTTCTGTCAGCAGCGGGACAAGGGCGATGACGACGGCGTACATCGCGAAGCCGTTGAGGGTCAGTGCGGCGGCAAGCAGGATGAAGGGCCGGCTGCGGGCAACTGACCTGCAGTCGTAGGCCGGTTGGGTGGGGTGCGCCGGCGCCGGTGGCCATGGGGCCCGCAGCGCGAAGGCGTGGGCGGGAACGGTCACGACGGCAAGGATCAGTGCCAGGACCGTGTAGGTGGTGCGCCAGCTCAGGTGCTCGGCGAGCGCGGCGGTCAGGGGTGCGAAGGCGGTGGAGGCCAGGCCGCCGGCGAGCGTGACGATCGTCAGGGCGCGGACGCGGTCCGGTCCCCACCAGCGGGTGAGGGCCGCGAAGGCCGGCTGGTAGAAGGTGGCGGCCATGGACAGCCCCGCCAGCAGCCAGGCCGCGGTGAAGACCGCCAAGTTGGACGCCTGTGCTACGGCGAGCACCGCGGTCACGCCCAGGAGCGAGCCGGTGGTCATCACGGCGCGCGGGCCGCGGCGGTCGAGGATGCGGCCGACGCGAATTCCGGCGAGCGCGGAGACGATCAGGGCCGCCGAGAAGGCGCCGGTCGTGGCTGTGGTGGACCAGCCGGTGTCGGCGGTGATCCGGGGGTTCAGGACCGGGAAGGCGTAGTAGACGATTCCCCAGCTGGTCATCTGGGTGACGCACAGGGCGGGCAGGGCGGCGCGAGGCCGTGACCGGTCCTCCGCCCCGGTCACGGCCTCGCTGGTGTCGAGGTTGGTCATCGGCGGATCAACAGCAGCCGCCCGCTGCGGCCTGCTCCTGCGTGGCCGCGTCGGCCGGGGCGGCGCAGCAGGTGCTGCCCTGCTGCTTGGCCAGGGTGTCGGCGTCGGCCTTGACGACGTACACCTCCCAGGGTTCCTGGCCGGGGCCGTGGACCCAGACCTTGTCCTGGAGGGCGTAACAACAGGCGGTGTCGTTCTCCACGTCGGTGGCCAGGCCTGACTCGGTCAGGCGGGCGGTAGCGGCGTGGACGGCCTCGGTGGTCTCGACCTCGACGCCGAGGTGGTCCATGCGGGTGTTCTCGCCCGCGGTGCCTTCGATCAGGACGAGCTTGAGCGGGGGCTCGGCGATGGCGAAGTTGGCGTAGCCGTCGCGGAGTTTGGCGGGCTCGGTGCCGAAGAGCTTTGTGTAGAAGGCCACGGACGCGTCGAGGTCGGGGACGCGGAGGGCGAGCTGTACGCGGGCCATGGCGAGCCTCCTTGAGTGGTGTGGGGTTCAGCAGCCGCCGGAGGAGACCGGGGCGCCGATGCCGATCTGGAGGGTGGTGGGAGCGGCGCAGCAGCCGCCGGACTCGCCGCCTTGGACGCCGTCGGGCTCGTCGAACAGGCCCGCGCCGCCGCACACGCCGGTCTCCGGCAGGGTCAGCTCGACACGCTCGGCGGCCTCGCGATCACCGGCGAGGGCGGCGGTGATGGAGCGAGCCTGCTCGTAGCCCGTCATCGCCAGGAACGTGGGGGCGCGGCCGTAGGACTTCATGCCGACCAGGTAGATGCCCTGCTCAGGGTGGGAGAGCTCGTTCACACCGTGCGGGTAGACCGTGCCGCAGGAGTGCACGTTCGGGTCGATCAGCGGGGCCAGCGCGGCCGGGGCCTGCAGCCGCTCGTCCAGGCCGAGGCGGATCTCGGAGAGGAAGGACAGGTCCGGACGGAAGCCGGTCAGGACGATCACCTCGTCGACCGGGTCCAGACGGCGGCCGTCCTCGGCGACCAGCACCAGCTGGTCGCCGAGTCGTTCGACGGTCTGCGTACGAAAGCCGGTGGCCGCGCTCGCGTGGCCGGCCTCGACGGCGGCCTTGGCGCGCAGGCCCAGGGCGCCGCGGGCGGGCAGCTGGTCGGCCTCGCCGCCGCCGAAGGTGGATCCGGTGATACCACGGCGCAGGATCCACACCGCGTGCGTGCCCGGCTCTTCCTTGGCCAGGTCGGCGAGGTGGGCGAGGGCGGTGAAGGCGGAGGCGCCGGAGCCGACGACCGCGGTGCGCCTGCCCGCGTAACGAGCGCGTACGGCAGGGTCGTTGAGGTCGGGGACGCGGTAGGCGATGCGGTCGGCGGCCGTCTTCTCGCCGAGAGCGGGCAGGCCGTTGGCGCCCAGCGGGCCGGGGGCGGACCAGGTGCCGGAGGCGTCGATGACGGCCCGGGCGGTGATCCGCTCCTCCCCACCGTCGGCCAGCAAGACGTGCACGCTGAAGGGCTGCTCTTCACGCCCTGAGTCGACGATGCGGTCGCGTCCGGCACGGGCCACGCCCGTCACCGTGGCGCCGTAACGGACTTTGTCGCCGAGAACGTCGGCGAGCGGCTGCAGGTACCGCTCGGCCCAGTCGCCACCGGTGGGGTAGGTCGCGCCGTCCGGGCGGGTCCAGCCGGTCGGCGCGAGGAGCTTCTCGGCGGCCGGGTCGGTGACTTCTGTCCAGGGCGAGAACAGCCGGACATGCGCCCAGCCGCGTACGGCGGTGCCGGCCGACGGTCCGGCTTCCAGGACCAGCGGGTCGAGGCCGCGCTCGACGAGGCGGGCGGCAGTGGCCAGGCCGATCGGGCCGGCTCCGATGACCACGACGGGCAGCTGGTCGGTGGTGGACGCGCTCACGAGAACTCCCCTTTGCTTCGACGTTCGTCGATGGCTTGCACTGCCAGCATGGCAGCTGCTTCGATGAACGTCAACATAGACGTTCATCGAATCTGAAACCTCCTGTGGAGCACGTCGATGTCGCGGTGATCGGCGACGGTCAGTCCGGGCCGGCCGCAGCGCACGCCCTTCCCCGGGAGGGGCTCGAGCCGGTGGTACTGGAGGCGTCGGAGCAGGCGGCGGGGTCGTGGCCGCACTACCACGACAGCGCCACCCCGTTCTCCCCGGCCGGGTACAGCTCCCTGCCCGGGCTGCCGTTCGGCGGCGCCCCGGACCGCTACCCGCACCGAGACGAGGTCGTCGCCTGTCTGCTGCGCTACGCCGACCGACTGGACGCCGACATCCGCATCCGCATCCGGACGACAGTGCGCGAAGTCCATTCCGGGGACGGCACGTTCACGCTCAGTCTGGAGGGCGACGGGCAGCCGGCAGCGCGGGCCGCGACCGCGGCATCCGGCACCTTCGGACGCCCGTACCGCTCTGACCTGCCGGGACTGGACAGGCCTCAGTCGGCCTGGAGTGGCAGCGCAGCCCGTCGTCGAACTCCTTGCGCGGGGTGGGTCGGGACGCTTCCCGGGTCGCGTGGCGCATCGCCGCCACCCCTCCGGCACCTGAGAGCGTCCGGATCTCACACCATTGGTTCGACGCATGTCAACATAGATGCATGTCGAATACGAAGGTGCTGCCGCTGTTGGAACCCGCCCCCAAGGCCGTGGCGCCGTGCTGCCCGCCGCTCACGGAGCGCCCGTTCACCGCGGAGGAGGCCGAGACGGCCGCGCGGATGTTCAAGGCCCTGGGTGATCCGGTGCGGCTGCGGCTGTTCTCCGCCGTGGCCTCGCACGAGGGCGGCGAGGCGTGCGTGTGCGACATCTCCGACGTCGGCGTCTCCCAGCCGACCGTCTCCCACCACCTGAAGAAGCTCAAGGAGGCCGGGCTGCTCACCTCCGAGCGGCGCGGCACCTGGGTCTACTACCGGGTCGAGCCGTCCGTACTGGCCGCGATGGGCAGGCTGCTGACCATCGCGCCGGCCGCAGCCTGACCGCGACGGCGCCGAGGGGCCGCCGGGCGGCCTCCTCCGCTCGGGCAGAGGTGGTCAGTTGCCGCGAGGCGCGTACATCAGGACGGCCATGCCGGCCAGGCAGATGAGAGCGCCGGTGACGTCGTAGCGGTCGGGGCGGTAGCCGTCGGCGATCATGCCCCAGGCGATCGATCCGGCGACGAAGACGCCGCCGTAGGCGGCCAGCACGCGCCCGAAGTTGGCGTCGTGCTGCAAGGTGGCGACGAAGCCGTACAGGCCGAGCGCGATGACGCCGGCCCCGGCCCACATCCAGCCCCTGTTCTCCCGCACGCCTTGCCACACCAGCCACGCCCCGCCGATCTCGAACAGGGCGGCGACAAGGAACAGGGCAACGGAGCGTGCGACGGTCATGGGCGAAACTCTAGGCAGGTCACCAGCGCCCGGCTGGCGCCGGGGCGGTTTTGCCGCCGCATCCGCAGGCAGGGCTGGTGGCCGAACGTGAGTGGGAGCATCCGGCCGGGTGGTGGCGCCGGCTCGGCCACCACGTTCCGACGGCGGCCACTGCCGGCGTGAGGGCGAGGGCGGGTAGTCATCCGGCGACCGCGGCTGCTTCGCCGCCGAGTACGCCGGCCGTGATGCCTACAGGCAGCAGGCAGCAGGCAGCACGCCAGGCAGGCGAGCCCGGCCGGAGTGCCGAGCACGCCGGGCGCCCGGCCGGCGCCCTGAGGATCAGCAGCACGGTCCGCCGTGGCGGCCCTCCTCGATGAGATCGGCGAACGGCAGGGGGCAGGCTGGACTGCTCGCGCACACGGTCAGGTCGTCGCAGCCCGCCGCGACCGCTTCGGTGAGACTGGCGCGGATCACGTTCAGGTCGGCCATCTTCGCGTCGATCTCGGCGATCTTCCGTCGGGCCCGCTGCTGGAGCCCGGCGTCGCCGCGGCCGTGCCGGTATGTGCCGGCTTCCAGCAGCTCGGCGACCTCATCCAGGGTGAAGCCCAGGCGCTGCGCGGCCTTGATCACCCGCAGCACGGTCACGGCATGCGGCGGATACATGCGGTGCCCGCCGTTGGACCGCTCCGGCTCGGGCAACAGGCCGCGCCGCTCGTAGTAGCGCAGCGTCTGCGGGTTCACCCCGGCTGCCTCGGCGACCTGTCCGCTGCGCAGCGTCTGCGTCGTCATGGCGCCGCCTTCGCGGCCTCGGCCCGCACCGCCAGCGCTTCTACGACCGCCGTGTGCCGGGCGGGTGCGCTGATGTCCATCAGCAGCCGCCCCTGCCCATCACTGTGGAAGGCGAAGGTGAGAAAGGAGCAGCAGTTGGTCTCCCGTTGTGCGAGCTCGCGGGCCCGCTCCTCCGCTGCCTCGTTCAGCACCAGTCGCACGTGACCGGGCTGCGGCCGGTCGACGCCGAGCAGGGCGTCGGCGAACAGCGCGTCGAATTCCGCCACGCGCAGCGGCTGCTCAGCGGTCGGCAGTGTGCATGCATCCGGCACCCACGGCACCATCGCGCAACCCCCTGTCGGTATGGGCCGCATCCTGCTGAGGCGGCCTGAATCGACGGTAAGCCTGTACCTGAGTACCGGATGCAACCCTTGTTCACCGGCAGGTATGCCAGGTGGCCCCGCGTGGGGTTCAGTGACGCGGAGCCGCCGAATCTCCTGGACGCCAGTTCGGTCGCCGATCCGCGGTCGGGTCGGCCGGTCCGTCATCCGGCATGCAACGACTCACCCACCCGTGATGTCGGCCGGCAGCGGTGCGTGCTGACCCTCGCGGCCGACGAAGGACCCTTCAGCTGAGGCAGCCTCTTCGCGGGTCCCCCGGCGCCGGTCAGAAGTAGCGCGGCCCATCGCCCGGCTCTGCCGCCACAACTCCCTCGGTGATACGGCGGTAGGCGGCGCGAGCGTGGACCAGGCGGGCCAGCGCCGTACCGACGAGAGCCGCGGCGAGCAGACAGGAGAGCCAGAACGTGTCGCGGTGTCCGGCCCAGGTGAGGGTGCCCGCGGGCGGGATGGCGAAGCCGTTGAGGAACAGCCAGCACAGCACCGCCGTGCCGGGAGCGGCGGTGAAGCGCGCACACAGGCCCAGCAGGGCGGCCAGCAGGGACAGCGCCACCAGGGCGAGTCCGGGCTTGTCGGTGCCCACGAGGGTGTTGAGCAGCGCCACGAGCACCAGGGCACCGCCGAAGGCCGCGGCCCACACCAGCGAGGTGGCGACCGGCCGGGGGACAGGACGTGCCCCGGTGCTGAGAGACACCCACTCGATCATGCTGACGTTTCCTTCCGGTCCTTCCGGTCCTTCCGGGTGCCGGCGGAGAGAGGTACAACGGCCGTGCCCCATGGCCGTAGCCCGCGGACCCTGGACGCGGATTGTCCCATCCGGACCTCGGCCACCGCTTCCGTGGCCCATTCCAAACTCTGGTTAGGGTGGCATCAACAGCCACGTCCTAGATAACACCCAAACCAGACAGGGGGCAGTCGTGGGTGCTCCACGCCTGAGCAGTACACCGTTGCCGGGGATCGGCGTGCGCTATGACCTGACGACGCGGGAACAGCGCCGCCTTTCGGTCGTCGCCCACCGCGACGGATCACGGACCCTGAGCGCGTACCGCAAGGACGATCCCGATGCCTGCGACCTGTCGGTGCGGCTGACCTCCGGAGAGGCGGCGACCCTCATCGACGCCCTCATACCGACGCACCACAGCCCGAACCTGCTCTCCACGACCGACCTGGGACTGGTGGCCGAGCGGATCGAACTGTCCGCCACCTCGCACTGGAACGGGCGGCTGCTGGGCGAGACGCGGATGCGCACCGAGACCGGTGTGTCCATCGTGGCGGTGCTGCGCCGCGCCGAGGCGATCCCCTCGCCCACCCCGGACTTCCGGCTGGCCGGCGGCGACACCCTCATCGTGATCGGCACCCGCGAGGGCGTGGAGGCAGCCGCCGCGATACTGGGACGGGAGTGACCCGTCATGCACTCCTCCGCGGTCTTCCTGATCGAGTTCGGCGCGATCATCCTCGGTCTGGGGCTGCTGGGACGGTTCGCCGGGCGCTTCCAGTTCTCACCGATCCCGTTGTATCTGCTGGCCGGGCTCGCCTTCGGCGAGGGCGGGCTGCTGCCGCTGGGCACCAGCGAGGAGTTCGTCGCGATCGGCGCCGAGATCGGCGTGATCCTGCTGCTGCTCATGCTCGGCCTGGAGTACACCGCCAGCGACCTGGTCTCCAACCTCAAGACCCAGTACCCGGCCGGCCTCGTCGACGCCGCGCTGAACGCACTGCCCGGCGCCGCGATGGCCCTGCTGCTCGGCTGGGGCCCGGTCGCCGCCGTGGTCCTGGCCGGCGTCACCTGGATCTCCTCCTCCGGCGTCATCGCAAAGGTCCTCGGCGACCTCGGGCGGCTCGGCAATCGCGAGACACCCGTGATCCTGAGCATTCTGGTGCTCGAGGACCTGTCCATGGCGGTCTATCTGCCAATCATCACGGCCCTGCTGGCCGGGTCCGGGCTGGCGGCGGGCAGCGTCACGCTGGCCATCGCGCTCGGCGCCGCCGGGCTGGTCCTTCTGATAGCGGTGCGCTACGGGCGGCACATCTCCCGCTTCGTCTCCAGCGACGACCCGGAGAAGCTGCTGCTGGTCGTCCTCGGCCTCACCCTCCTCGTCGCCGGCCTCGCCCAGCAGCTACAGGTCTCCGCCGCGGTGGGCGCGTTCCTCGTGGGCATCGCCCTGTCCGGCGAAGTCGCCGAGGGCGCCCACAACCTGCTGGCACCGCTGCGCGATCTGTTCGCGGCGGTCTTCTTCGTCTTCTTCGGCCTGCACACGGACCCGGCCAGCATCCCGCCGGTGCTGCTTCCCGCCCTCGCGCTGGCCGTCGTCACCGCGCTGACGAAGATCGCCACCGGCTACTGGGCCGCCAAGCGAGCGGGGGTCTCCGCCAAGGGACGCTGGCGGGCGGGCGGCAGCCTGGTGGCGCGCGGCGAGTTCTCCATCGTCATCGCCGGACTCGCCGTCACCGCCGGCATCGAACCCTCCCTCGGACCACTGGCCACAGCCTATGTACTGGTCCTGGTGATCCTGGGCCCGCTCACCGCCCGCTGGACGGAGCCCGTGGCCCTGCGCCTGGCGGACCGACTGCGCAAGCCCGCACCCGCGGTCTCCGAGCGCCCGGAGACCGACGCGGGCTCCCGGCCTCTCCCGCAAGCGCACAAAGCGGTGGACGGGGAAGGGAGGGTCGACCGGGCATGACCGAGGACGTCTGGGCGGCAGTGACCGAGCGAGACACCGTCCGGCTGCTACGGAGTTCCACGCCCTGATTGGGCGTCACCGTTTTCGTGAACGCGCCAGGGTGGCACTGGGGAGGGCCGGAACCACACGTCCGCCGAGGGCCCAAGGCCGGCGGTTTCCCCGTCGATCGGCGTTCCCCTGCGGTCACCCGCCCGGCGGCGCAGCGGGGGACTCCGGGCCGGCCGGGGCGCCTGGTCCTGCGGCGTGGTGGTCGAGCCCCGGCGCCGGGCCGTCCGCCGGGGCGGTGCCGCACGTGGCTGCCTGGGAGCGGAGAGGGACGCCGTTGGCGCGCAGCACCTCGCGGACGTCCAGGATGAGGGGGAAGACCTCGTGATTGCGGTCCTCTCCCTGTTCCTCCCACGCTCGCTGTTCGGCTTCGACGGCCGTGCGGTCCTCGGCGAACACGCGCTCGGCGAAGCGCCGGATGAGCGGCCGGGCCAGATGAAGGGCGCCTGGAATCCGGGGCTTCTCGATCATGAGCAGGCCGTAGGCGTGACACGTGCGCTGCTCGGCGTCCTCGGGCACGTACGCGGCCCAGAGGCGGAAGGCCGGACGCTCGGCGTTCTCCGGGACCAGGTCAAGTGTCTGGTACGGATAATCGGTGCGGATGGTCATGACGTCGGCGGAGTCCCCGCCGCCGATGCCCTCGCCGGCCAGCAGGCCGGCGCCGCGGTTCCGCTTCCCCCCTGCGTGGGTGAACAGGTACCTGGCCTCCACCGACCGCGGGCCGGTCCGGTATTCCAGCAGCTCGGGGTGGAGCCTGCCGACGACGCCCCGGTGGAGGAACTGGTGGTTCATGTCGAGCAGGTTCTCGTGCATGAAGGAGTAGTGGCAGCGTACGGTCCGGGAGAAAGTCATGGTCTTGTACTTCGGTGAGCCGAAGGCAGGCAGCTCGGGCAGCGCGGTGACCGCTGCTTTGTCCGGGTCGCCCGGGAAGACGAACACCAGGCCGTACGCCTCGCGGGCGGGGTAACCGCGCACGCCGCGCGGCGGCCGGCCATCGCCTTTGGACAGGTACGGAATCTGCGAGATGCGGCCGTCTCCGCGATAGGCCCACGCGTGATAGCAGCAGCGGAGTGTCTCGCCCTCCACGACGCCCAGGCTCAGCGGCACCTGCCGGTGGGCGCACCGGTCCTCCAGCGCGTAGACGGCGCCGGTCTCCCCGCGGTAGAGCGCGATGCGCTCACCGGCGAACGCGGTCGCGATCACCCGCCTGCCGCGCACGCTCCCGGACAGCGCGAGCGGGTACCAGAAATCGGGGTTCGCCCCGACGCGCCGAAGGTCGACCATGGCGGAACCGGGATCTGGGTGCCCTGAGAGCTGACCGCTCCCGGCCCTGTCGGAGTCGGTCTCGGTCTCGGTCATATCTCTCCCTCGTACGTGGGACAGCACTCTCCATCCTGGCGGCCGCTCGCCGCCCACGCCCTGACTCAGTGGTCCGGATGGGTGAGCGGCCGGTCAGCCCAGGCGCTCGTTCACGCATGGTGGCCGGTGTTCCAGACGGTGATGTGTGCGGCGGCGGCTGGAGCCGCTGCGGTCCGTCGGCCGGTCGCTCCGAGCGCCGAGGCGTCCTGGGGCTCCGATCGTCTGGGCGGCACGGGGTGCTCTGGATGCCTACCGCATGGCGACCGCGGTCCGATGCGCGAGGTCCTCTCCACGCGCCTTCGCCTCCGGCCTCCCACGGAGGACCACGCCCAGGCCCCCTGGCCATGACTCTGTTCCTCCGGGAGCAGGAGAGGACGCCGACGCGGTGCGCGCCGTTCTGTCCACTCTCGGGGCGTTGCACAGTGGCGAACGGGTGTTTGCGCGGTGATTGGGTGGGCACTTCGGCCGCATGAACATGCGGGACGACAGAGCGCCCGGCGCGAGGCATCGGCGGGCGGGCCGACTCGTTGCGGCGCCTCTTACCGCATGGCTTCTCGTCGGCTGCGTCCTGTACGAAGATCGCGACACCCCGGACGCGCCGCAGACCTCTCCAGGAGCGGTGGGCGAAGTCCCCCTGGAGGTCGTGGAGCGGGACGGTCAGACGCTGGCGTTCGTCCCGGTGAGCATCGAAGGCGAGGGGCCCTTCATGTTCGCTCTGGACACCGGTGCCTCCGCAAGCGTCGTCGACGAAGACGTCGCCGACCGGGTCGGTCTGGAACGCACCGGCGAGCGCCGCTCAGTGAGCGGGATCCTCGGCACCGGGCAGGTTCCCGTTGCCGTGGTGGACCGGTGGAAGGTCGGTGACGTACGTCTGGACCCGGGTGAGGTCACGGTCATCGACCTGGAACCTCCCAGGGGAGGCGGTGGTATTCAGGGCCTGCTCGGCTCGGACGTGCTCAGCGACTTCGGCTCGATCACCGTGGACTACGACGACGGCGTCCTCAAGATCCCCGCCTCATGAGGGCTGGTGCCTGCCTTGCGGGGCATCGGCCCGTCCGGTCGGCATACCGGCGAAGAGGCCCGAGGCCACTCCTCACACGTTGCGGTCGACACCCGAGCATCGGCGGGCCGACCCTGGAACGGGGGCACAAGGCGATGCCGCAAGCGAAGGGGTGCGGAGATGGAATGGTGGACCTGGCTCATCGTCGCTCTCGCGATCGTCCTGGTGGGCGCCGCCTCCCTCGTGTCGCTGCAGGTGCGGCGCCGCTCCGGCGGCGTGATAGCCCAGGGCGGCCGACCCCGGAGGGGAGGAGGACGCAAGCCGTGACCGTCTACATGCGAGCCAGCGAGATCGCCAAGAAACCTGTGGTCACTCTGGCGGGGGAAGACATCGGGCGGGTCAAGGACCTCGTCTTCGACGCCTCGACGGGCAGCATCCGGTGTTTCACACTCGCCGGCCGCGGCCTGCTCGCGGGCCCACTCCACCGTGCTCTGCTGTGGAGGAACGTCCATGCTCTGGGGCCGCACGCGGTCATGGTGCGCGATGAGAGCGCGCTGGAGGAGGATGACACGGCTGCCCGGTCGGATGCCAGAGGGCCGGGCGGGGGCAATGTGCTGGGTCTCGCGGTGACGACCCGCAGCGGGGCGCGGCTCGGCATCGTCACCGACGCCGTCGTCGCGACAGGCAGGGCACCGGTGGTCGCAGGGTACGAGATCGAAACCGCCGAGCACCGCCTCGCACTTCTGCCGGTGGCCGGCCCCGTCACCGTCTCCGCCGAACGGGTGCTCGTTCCGGACGCCACCGCACAGCACAGCGCAGGTGACCTGGGAGGGTTCGGCGCCGCAGCGGAGAGCCTGCGCGACCGCCTCCAGCACGCCCCGCAGGAGGATTGACGCAGTGTTGTTCACCAAAGCCCACGGCAGGGCGGTCATGGACCTCACGACGGCCGAGACAGTGGGGACGATCGCCGCGTGCACCGTCGCACCGTCACCGGCGCGTATCGCCGGGCTGCGCCTCAAAACCCGAGGTCGCGGAAACCACACCCTCGACTGGAGCGACGTCCAGTCGTTCGGCCCCGACGCAGTCGCCGTCGAAGAGGCCGGTCGCATCCGCGACGAGAAGGACATCGAACCCGGCAACCACGCCCACGCGACGCACGACCCCATCGGGAAGGCGGTACTGACTGAAGCGGGTCTCAACAAGGGCACGGTGATCGACATCGAATTCGACGAGCAGTCAGGACGCGTCAGTCACCTGCTGACCGCTGAGGAACAGATCCCCGGCGACCAACTCCTCGGAGTCGGCAGTTACGCGGTCGTCACCACCGCACCCCAGTGACGACAAAGGGCAGGCAGTGGCCGTGACCGGCCGGATGCACGGCTGCCCAACCCACCAGCACTCCGGCGAAGCGAGCGCCCCTGTCCCGCGCTGGGTGACTGGCCCTCCGGTACCGCAGCGGCTGGGCGCACGAGCGTCCGACGGCCCGGCGCCCACCATGACGAGCGACACGTGCACAGCGTCCAGGAGGTCGGCCCGCGCCCATGCCCCGACGACGCGCTGACAGGGAAGCCATGACACCACCGACCAACCAGTCTGCGGTCGTGTTGGGCGTGCTGAGCCCCTCGGGGCATGCGGTCGATGCTTCCGCACGATGGTCGCCGACTGCGGGTGGCCGAGCCCAGGGGGCGTGATCCACCATGGGGGGATGCGAGGGCTGTGGTGCGGTGCGAGGTGGCTGCATCCGACGGCCTGGGTGGTGGCGGTGCTGTGTTTGGCCGTCCTGGCTGCCGCCGCCACCGTGCGCAGTACCGTGCTCAATGCCGGCTTCTACGGCAAGGTTCTCGAGGAGGAACGGGTTTACGAGCGCTTCTACGACGAAGTGCTGGTCGCCCCGCAGAGCGCGGCCCTCACCCGCGACCTGCTGGCCCGCCTGGCCGTCCCCGAACCAGCGGTGACTTCCAATCTGAGGATCGTGCTTCCCCCGGAGACGCTGCGGGCCATGGCGAACCAGCAGATCGCCGAGGTGATCGCCTACCTCGAAGGCGATCGGGACTCCCTGCGTCTGACGGTGGACGTCAGGCCACTCGCCGAGAACGTCGGCAGACTCGCCCAGACCTACTTCGGTGACGCGATCGCCTCGATACAGCAACGGTCCGAGCCCGACTTCCAGGCGTTCGCCGACCGCCTTGAGCAGACGGCGGCCCGGCTGGTCGCCGGAGAACGACCCGAAGGGCTGCCCTCGCTGGCGCTCTCCCCCGGGCAGGCGGAGCGGGCCGCCACCATGCTCCTGAGCCTGGTACCGACGGCCGACCGGCAAGAACTCGAGCCCGAGGTCCGAACCGCGCTGGCAAGCGGAGACGTGGCCTCGGCGCTGGCCGTCATCGCCCCGGCCGCCGTCTCCCAGCGCACTCGCGCCGCTGCCGCCGCCGTGCTGCGGGAAGCCGGCGGCAGTACCTGGGTCATCACCACCGATCTCCAAGCGTCGGACGACGTCCTGGCACCGCTCGACCGCACGCGGCACGCCACCCGCCTCCTGCAGGAAGTGGTGGAGCCGCTCGCCGCCGGAGTGGGTCTCGCGGCTCTGGCCCTGGTGTGGTTCTCCGGCCCGCCGGGCGTCGCGCGCCGGTCGATGGCGCTGGGCTGGGCCTTCGCCATGGCCGGACTGTTGAGCGCACTGGCGGCGGCCCTCGTCGGCTTCACGGCGAGCGGGTCGCCGGCCGACACCCCATCGTCCTGGCCACCGGCGGCGGCCCGCCTCATCGACGACGTGCAGAGCACGGCATTCGAACGGGTGCTGACCACGGCCACATCGGTCGCCACACTCCTGCTGGCCGTGGGCGCCCTGGTCGTCATCGTGAGCTGGGCCCGGCAGACACGGCCTGTCCTTCCCTCCTTCGCCGGGCCCCGCCACCGCCAGGTACTGCTGGCCGCAGTGGCCGCGGCGGTAACGGTCAGCGTTGTCCCGGCCGCACGGACGGTTCCTCAGTCGGCCCCGCGCATCTGCCAGGGCAGCCCCCGTCTCTGCGAGATGCCGTACGACGCGGTCGCCCACCTCACCTCGCACAACGCGATGGCCACGACGGCGCAACAGTTCATCGGCCCGGCACAGGACCCGGACATCACCGGTCAGCTGAACGCCGGAGTGCGTGCGCTGCAGATCGACACCCATCACTGGGAGGAGCCGCAGGAGATCGCCGACCGTCTGAACACCTCCGACTTCCCACCGCGCCTTCGAGAACAGCTCACCCGTGCCCTCGAACAGGTGAACCCGCCTCGGGAGGGCTTGTGGCTGTGCCACTCGGTCTGCGGAGCCGGCGCGGTCGAGCTGGTGCCCACCCTGCGGGAGATCGGTGACTGGCTGAGGACGCATCCGACGGAGATCGTCACGCTGATCGTGCAGGACGGCATCAGTCCGGAGGAGACAGAGAGAGCCTTCGAACAGGCGGGGCTGGCGGACCTGCTGTACGAACCCGGCTCGGACCCCACCCGTCAGTGGCCCCAACTGGGCGACATGATCGACAGCGGTCGGCGGCTGGTCGTCTTCGCGGAAAAGGCGGACGGGCCGGCTCCGTGGTACCGCAACTTCTACCGCTACGGCATGGAGACACCCTTCGCCTTCAACAGCCCCCAGGAAATGGCGTGCCGACCGAACCGGGGAGGCGCTGACGGGCAGTTGTTCCTCCTCAACCACTTCGTCGCGGTCGGCGGCTCGAGTCGGCTCGACGCCGGCAGGGTCAACTCCCGGGAACGGGTGCTGGACAGAGTGCACACGTGCGAGCGGCAGCGCGGAAGCCCAGTCACCTTCATCGCGGTCGACTACGCGACGGTCGGAGACCCACGCGGAGCGGTGGATGCCCTCAACACCGCACGAAGCGAACGCCAACGGTAACCGGTCCCACGCAGCCACCGCCCGATTGCCCGGACTGGGGGCCCGCGCAGTACCTCGCTCTCGGAGCGCACGTGAACTCCCCCCCGCTCCTCCTCCCCGGTGCCCCGCGATTCGTACACTTGAAGTACATGTGGTGACTGGGCTCGGGAGGTACCTCATGGCCCGCAGCCACCGTTTTCACCTCGACCGGGACGGGCATTCGGTCACGGTTCAGACAGCAGCGTCGGGCCCCACCGAGTTGCTTGTCGACGGCAAAGTCGTCGCCTCACGGCAGGGGCGCCCCAGGGATCTCACGGTGCTGGCCGCAGAGCTTCCCGGTGACCCGCCGCAGCCATTCACCATCCGCGTCGACCGGTCGAACGAGGCGGGGGACGTGCCCGTCTGCGTCATGGAAGCCGACGGCACCCGCGAACTCGTGCCCTACGCGCCGCTTGTCGCTCGACAGCCACCGTCCCCAGGCACCGGTCCGGCGCATCCGATGGCATGGCTGCGCAGGCTCGTACGCCGACGCTTGCGGCACACCCGTCTGGGCCACCGTTAGATGCCCAGCAGCCGAAGTGCCGCCCAGCCGTCCGCCCGGTCCCGCGTGGACCGGCCATCACCGGTGCCTCGTGCCGCGGAGTGCGTGGCGCTCGACGATCCGGGAGACGTCCCGGGCGGTGATGATGCCCACTGGATGTTGCCCGTCGGTGACGAGGATGGGCAGGCCACGGCCTGGCGAGAGCTTTTCGAGCACGTCTTCCAGTAGGTCGTCCGGCGCGCAGGTGGTGCTCCGCGACAGTGGAGTCGCCACATCACGCACGCGCAGCGTCTGCCGCCGCTCGGCGGGGATCCGCACGAGCTGGGGAAGGTGCAGCAGGCCGCTGGGACGTCCTTCGAAGTCGGTCAGGACGAGCGTCGAGTGGTGGGTGCGCAGGGCCACGTCCTGGACGCAGCGTTCCACGGTGAACCAGTCCGGGCAGGTCTCCGCGGGACTGGACATGGCGTCGGCCGCCTTCACTCCGTGCAGGGCCGGGGCCAGCCGTGCGCGCTGGCGTTCGGCACTGGCGACGATCACGAGGAACAAGCCGATGACCGCCAGCCACAAACCGGAGAAGACGCCGCGCAGGACGGAGATCCATCCGAGAGCGATCAGCAGGATGCCGAGGACCTGACCACCGCGTGCGGCTGCCCGTTCGGCCCGGTCCCGGTCTCCGGTACGCCACCAGACCAGTGCCTGCACCACCCGTCCTCCGTCGAGCGGCGCGGCCGGCAGCAGATTGAACACGCCCAGGACGACGTTGACCCATCCGAGCCACACCAGGACGGCTACGGGCACCGCCCAGCCGGACACCGCGTCCAGCCCGATGCCCGCCCCGAACGTCGCCGCACCGACGGCCAGGCTGGTGAGCGGCCCGCTCACGGCCACCAGGAAGACCGCGCGTGCGGCGCCCGGCCTGCCCATCTCTGTCACCCCGCCCAACGCCCAGAGCGTGATGCTCTGGACCTCGATGCCCTTCCTCCGGGCGGTGATCGCGTGGGCGACCTCATGAGCCAGCAGGCTCCCCAGAAGCAGCAGCGCACCGGCCAGGCCGGCGACCGTGTAGGTCGCGTTCGACTGGTCCGGGACCGCGGCGGGCAGCGTCTGGCTGCCCAGGCTGTACCCGAAGAGCATCACGAGCAGGGGCACGGTCCAGTGGACGCGCAGCGGCACCCCGAGAACTCGTCCCATCCGTACCGAGCCGTTCATCACCATCTCCTGCGGACTGAAGCCGGCGGCCCCGCGCCCAAGCCGACAGGCCGGGGCATCCACGGGACCGGACCAGCACGATGTCCACCCACTGACAGTCTCACTCGCCGGGAGCGGGTGGCAGAGGGCGCAGCTTTCCTGGGCACGGTGGATCGCCTTCGCGTGCGGAGGGGGTTTCGGAGTTTCCGCTCTGACCGGGGCGGTCCTCGTTCCGAGTGGCCGAGTCGGCGTCGTGGCGCTGATAGACGTCGGGGACGCCGTCGGCGTTCTCGTCGAGGTTCTCCTCCTCATAAAGCCTCCGGTATCTGTTGTTGCGCAGTCTCAGCAGCACGCAGGCCAGGACGGCAGAGGTCAGAGAGCCGAGGAGGACGGCGGCCTTGATGTGCTCGAGTTCTGTGGGGTCGGTGTAGGTGAGTTCGCCGATCAGCAGTGAGACGGTGAAGCCGATACCGGCCAGCATCGCCACGGCGATCACGTCCGCCCAGGCGAGATCCGGGCTGAGGCGTGCCCGGGTGAAGCGGACGGCGAGGTAGGAGCCGCCGAAGATACCCAGCACCTTGCCGGCGGCCAGGCCCAGGGCCACGCCCAGCGGTTCCGGACTGCTCACCACGATCCCCAGCGTGTCGCCGGACACGCTGACGCCGGCCGCGAACAGGGCGAACAGCGGGACGGCCACCCCGGCGGAGACCGGCCGCACCAGGTGCGCGATGTGCTCGGCCGGCCGTCGGCCTCGTTCGCCGTCCGGCGCCACCCGCAGCAGCAGTCCCATGGCGACTCCCGCCACGGTGGCATGGACGCCGCTGGCGTACGTCAGGCCCCAGATCACCAGGGCGAGCGGCAGGTACCAGTACCAGCCGTGCACGCGCCGTCGGTCGTGCAGGTGGAAGAACAGCCCCAGCCCGAGGACGGCGCCGATGAGAGCGGCAATGTTGATCGTCGAGGTGTAGAAGAGGGCGATGACGAAGATGGCTCCCAGGTCGTCGACGACCGCGAGCGTCAGCAGGAAGGCGCGCAGCGCGGAGGGCAGATGGGTGTCGATCACCGCGAGGACGCCCAGCGCGAAGGCGATGTCGGTGGCCATGGGGACGGCCCAGCCGTTCCATGTTCCTCCCACGGACGTGGCGACGAGTCCGTAGACCAGGGCCGGTACGACCATGCCGCAGACGGCTGCGACCACGGGCAGGACCGCTGTTCCGGGGTGGCGCAGTTCGCCGACCACCAGCTCACGTTTGAGTTCGGCGCCGGCGACGAAGAAGAAGATCGCCAGCAGCCCATCGGCTGTCCAGTGGGCCACGGAGAGGTCCAGCCCCAGCGCATCGATGCCGAAGTGCAAGTCCCGTACGGACTCGTATGCGCTGCTCAGCGGAGTGTTGGCCCACACCAGCGCCACGGCGGCCGCCGCGAGCAGCACCACGCCACCGACGGTCTCCGTGCGCAGGGCGTCCGTAACGAACGTGCGCTCGGGCAGCGGGAGACGGCCGAGGAAGGTGCGGTTCTTGCGGTTGCCTTCACGCATGCGGCTGACCTTTCGGTGCCCCGGAACGGGGTCATGGTGCTTCGAGCCGACAGGGCTGCTCACGCCTGAAGGAGCCGTTCCAGCAGGTGGGAGGCCGTGACGACGCCGAGGAGGCGGCGAGAGCCCCCTGCATCCCGCTCGACGACGGCGATGAGCGGACTTCGGGTGCGGGCCATCAGTTCCGCCAGCTCCATGACCGTGCGATCGGGAGCGGCAGCGGGAAGGAAGGGCCGTCCCGTCGGGAGACGGTCGGCGAGTGTGCGTCCCGCCAGTGCGCGGCACAGGCGATCGGCATGCGGCTCGTCGATCACGGCGGCGAGCACCGGGTCCTCCTGAATGTAGCCGGGGAGCAGCGTCCTGACCACATCGCTGGCGGGCAGCATCGCGAACGGTTGCCCGGCCCGGCCGACGACCAGAAGACCCGGCAGCCCCTGCTCGACGAGCAGTCTCACCGCTTCTACGGCATCGGTGTCCGTGCTGACCGAGACATACGGCTGCGCCAGGTCACGTGCACGCATGAATCCCCCTCCTTGGGAGTTCGAGTCCGGTTGCTGACGCCCGCTGCGCGGGCGGTGTCGGCGCGGTGCCTGTCCGAGACCGAGGGCCACGACGCCGGGTGTGGACAGCCACGGCCGGAGCGAGCCCCTTCGCCGGTGGTCCCTGGTTGTCGTCGGCCGGGGGTGGCTTGGCAAGGAGCGCCGTGAGGATCAGGCCCGCCAGCGCGACGATGAGCAGTGCCACGATGACCTTCCGGCGTAGGCCGTGCCCTCCGCCGTGGTCGTCGGCGTCGTCCGGTTCCTGAGGGAACTGGTGGTTCAGCGCGTCCAACAGCGAGGCCAGCTCGGGATCGTCCCGGGCGAGCCGACGCTCGATCTCGGCGAGGATGCGCCGGTCGTCCATCGAGGGGTTCATACCGATCACCTGGGTCCTTTTCGGGCTGCGGATTGGGGCTGCGGACACCACGCGAGCGCGACCGTTCGGCGGGGTCTCGGCTATGCGGTGCGGGCACTGCTCTGCGTGGCGTCGGGCGGCCGAAGCATGTCGACCAGGCGCAGCACCTCCATCGGGAGGGGGAAGATGAGGGTGGAGTTCCGCTCGCTGGAGATCTCGGCCATGGTCGAGAGAATCCGCAGGTGCATGGCCGCGGGGTGGCCCTCAAGCCGTTCGGCGGCGTCCGCCAGGGTCTGGGCGGCCTCGAACTCGCCCTTGGCGTGAATGACCTTGGCCCGCCGGTCGCGCTCGGCCTCGGCCTGGCGGGCCATGGCGCGTCGCATGGCCTCGGGCAGCTCGACGTCCTTGACCTCGACCAGGGTGACCTTGACTCCCCACGGGTTGGTGACGTCGTCGATGATCTGCTGGAGGCGCTGGTTGATCTCGTCCCGGTTGATCAGCAGCTCGTCCAGGTCGACCTGGCCGAGGATGCTGCGCAGCGTCGTCTGGGCGATCTGCGAGGTGCCTTTGATGTGGTCCTCGATGGCCACGACGGAGCGGTTGGGGTCGACGACGTTGAAGTAGGTGACGGCGTTGACCCGTACGGTGACGTTGTCCTTGGTGATGACGTCCTGGGGTGGGATGTCCATCGTGATGGTGCGCAGCGAGACGCGGACCATGCGGTCCACCACGGGGATGATGACGAACAGCCCCGGCCCCTTTGCTCCGATGATCCGGCCGAGGCGGAAGATCACCCCGCGCTCGTACTCGGGAACGATCTTCACGGCGGCCATGAGCAGCAGAAGCAGGACGGCCGCGCCGAGGATGATGCCGAGCAGTGCTGAGTTCATGGTCCGTCCTCCTGTTCGGTGCCTTGGCCCTGTGCGGGTTCGGCGTGTTCGACGACCAGCTCCAGGCCGTCGTGGTCGACCACACGGACGTGCTGTCCTTCGGCGACCGGGGCATCGCGGCCGCGGACGGTCCACCAGGCCCCTTCGAGCAGCACCTGACCGGTGCCACCCTCGGCGTGCCGTACGACGGCGTCGCGGCCCAGCAGCGCCTGGTGCCCGGTCGTCGCCGGCGCCCTGCGGGCACGCCAGGCCAGCCGGCCCGCAAGGACCGAGCCGCCTCCCACCACCAGGGCGGTCGGCCACAGCACCGCCGGATCCACCCCGACCTCACCGCGGAACATCAGCACTCCCGCGAACAGCAGGGACACCGTTCCCCCGGCGGCGAAGACCCCGACCCCCGGCGTGAGCACCTCCGCGACGAACAGAGCGGCTGCCAGCGCGAGGAGGAGCAGCCCGCCGACGTTGAAGGGCAGCACGCTCAGCGCGACAAACCCCAGGACAAGCAGGACGACACCGAGGACACCGCCGACCCCCATGCCAGGGCTGGCCAACTCATAGATCACGGCCAGCGTGCCGATCGACAGGAACAGGTACGCCAGCTCCGGACTGGCCAGCATCTGCCGCAGCTCGCCGAAGAAGCCGAGTTCGTGCTCCACGACCTGTGCTCCGGCCGTCTGCAGAACGACCTCGTGCTCCGCACCCTCCGGACCGACCATGACAAGGCGGCCATCCAGCTGCGTGAGCAGAGCGTCTCGGGACGGCGCCACGAGATCGACGACGTTGATCCGCAGGGCTTCCTGGTCGGACACCGCCCTGCCGTCGCGGACCATGTCCCGGGCGAAATCAGTGCTTCGCCCTCGCTGCTCGGCGATCGAGACGGCGAAGGCGACCGCGTCGTTGACGACCTTCTCGCTTGCCTCCTCGCCCTGCCCGGTCACCGGCGTGCCGGCCCCGATATGCGTACCGGGCGCCATGGCGGCCACGTGTGCGGACAGCGCGATGTACGCGCCCGCAGATGCCGCACGTGCACCGGAAGGGGTGACGTAGACGACGACGGGCACGTCGGAGGCAAGGACATCCTTGACGATCTCCCTGGTCGACTGCAGCAGCCCGCCCGGAGTGTCCATCTCGACCAGGAGCGCCTCATGACCCTCCCGCTCGGCGGTGCGCAGCCCTTCGTCAAGGTGATCGGCGACGACCGGCGTGATGGTGTCGTCGATGCGCACCATGAGCACGGTCGGCGACTGCGCCGCGCTCACCGCGGGGACCGCGAGCAGGCAGCCCAGCGTCACCAGGAGGATCCCGGCAATCCTCTGGAACAAACAGGTGAGGCGGCTTCGGGGCACAGCGCAGTACCCCCTTGGCGTGGGTCTCCCTCAGGCGCTTTACTCACGGATTACCCTTGCGGCTCAGCCGAACGCCTGCCGAGCTCGACCGAACAAGGACGTCTCAGGGCCCCCTGCTTTGCCGCTGTTCGGCAAAATGGGGGCATGCCGACGCGAAAACACCGCCAGGAACCGCATGCGGCGACCTCAGGTCCCACGGCGCGCGCACCGAATACCGCGCCCGTCGCCGCGAGCAAGCCCTCAACCTCAACGGCGGACATGAGCCGCCACTGGGAGCAGCTCGCAGGGATCTCCCTCAGTAAACGGCGTCTGCCCAAGGACGAACTCGAGGGCCTACGACTGCTCGCCGCCGCCGCGGCCGACCGCGGCACGGCGCTGCGGTTCCTGGTCGCCGAATACCTGGAATCCGTCTGCCGCGCCTGGACCGACCTGCCGGGTTCCCGGCAGACTACGGACCCTCAGGACCTGAAGGAAGTCGCCTCCGCCGTGATCAGGGCGATCGGTGACGCGACGGTGGCGCTGACCGAGGGCTACGAAACCGCCCACCGGGCAGCCATCCGGGGCGAGGAGGCGACGCGGCGGGAATTCGTCGGCGACCTCCTCGAAGGCCACACCGACCTCGGCCGTCTCGCCGAGCGAGCCGAACGGTTCGGGCTGCGGCTGGTCGGGCCGCACCGGGTGACCGTCGCCCGTGCCGAGAGAGCGTTCGAGGCGGGCGATGACACCACCCGCTATGTCGAGGAAGCACTGACTACCCGGTTCCATACACGGGACGTACTCATCACCACCAAGGACGGCCTGCTCGTGTGCGTTTCGCCCGGTGCGGCACCGGAGGTTCCGGACGTCTTCGCCGCCAAGGTGGGCACCGCTGTCGACGAGCCGTACCGGATCGCCGTCAGCCGGCCCCGGCCCGGTCCCAGCGGCATCGTCCGCTCCTACCAGGAGGCACGCAGCACCCTCGACCTCGCCGCCCTGCTCGGCCGAACCGCCCCGGTCGTCCACGCCTCGGACCTTCTGGTCTTCCAGGTCCTCGGCAGGGACCGCGCAGCCATCACCGACCTGGTGGCCACCGTCCTCGGCGACCTCGAAGGGGCACGCGGCGGGCCCAAGGCCCTCCTGGACACCCTGACCGCGTACTTCGCCAGCGGCTGCCTGAACACCACCACGGCGCGCCGACTCGGGGTGAGCGTGCGCACGGTCACCTACCGGCTCACCCGCATCCGGCAACTCACCGGTCACGACCCCACCGATCCCGACCAGCGCTACATCCTGCAAACCGCCGCGCTCGGCGCCCGCCTCCTCAACTGGCCCTCGCGCCCCCTGCAGCCCGCCGAGTGATCCGCTCCGCTCGTAGCCGGTACAGGTCGAGAGATGAGCGAACGGCCGCCCGTGCCGGCGGAGGGGTTTCTGCCGACCGAACCACGGCCTGATCGATGACGGTCGCGGCTGCGTACTGGTGGGCCGCGGCGGTTCCTTCCTGCTGGCCCCGGAACCACTGCGGAAGAGCCGCCAGCACCACCTGGAGGACACCCAGTCGGCCAGGGCGAACTCGTCCGGACGCCCAAATCACCCACGGCACCGTCGATCTCACCGTGTCCGTGCCAACTGGAGCCGGCCACGTCTTCGACGAGTAGTAACTCGGACATCAGCTCTCGCAATGTGCCGGGATCGGCGATCCAGGGTCTCGTCAGGTGCCGAGGTCCTCGATGATCTCGCTCAGTGGCGGTTCGCCTTGGGGGCCCACCACACCGGCAACGGCGCCGGCCGGGCAACAGCCGCCCCCAGCCATTCCCGGTCAGAAGCAGAGCCCCGGGCACGAAGAAGGCGAAAACCGCGCCGAACCGGATCTGCGATGCGGTCGCGTACAGCTCGAGGTAGCGGGAGCCGTCGGTTCCGGCCGCGTCCCCGATCCCGCCCAACACCCCGGCGCCGAACTCGACCGAGGCCGGAGGGTCGTACGACCAAGGCACAAGCCAGTGTTCGAGCTCGGCCGCTGCCCGGCCACCGAGCACACCGGCGGTGCCCGGCAGGTACAACGCCTGCGCACTCGCCCCCGCCCGCGCTCTCGTGAATCACCTGGTCAGAGGGGTACTACGGGGCACTGATCAGATACGGATCACGGCCGGACGCCGCCAGCACCCGGCGCAGGTCCGCCACGCTCGGTGCGCCGTCCGTGGTGCCGTCGGCGTGGCGGTAGAGGCGGCACGACAGGCTCGGGTCGGCGCCCGGGAGGGCGAACGGATCGACGCCCCCGAGGAGGAGGGTGGGCGAGCCCGTCATGTGCCACCATGCGGCTGTGGCCTCGTCGGACACCTCGACGAACTCCACCGACGCGGCGTGGCCTTCGATTGCGGCCGCGATCCGCTCGCGCACCACCGGCGCGTTCGGGCAGTCCGGAACCGCCAGCACTGTGATCCGTACCCCGGCATCCCTCGCGTTCATGGCGACACCTCCTGGCTCCTTGTGGGGACCGTAGACCTTCCAGCGCACTGGAAGGTCAAGGGCTAGCCTGGGGGTATGCGCATCGGCGACCTCGCCGCCACCAGTGGGCTGACCACGAAGGCCATCCGCTTCTACGAGCAGGCCGGGCTGCTGCCGGAGCCACCCCGTACCCCGGGCGGCTACCGCGACTACCCGGAGCGGACCACGCGGCGGCTGGCGTTCATCCGCGACGCCCAGGGCGCCGGGCTCACCCTCGCCGAGATCCGCTCCGTCCTGGCGCTGCGCGACGCCGGAGCCTCCCCCTGCACACACGTCACGGCGCTCATCGACCAGCACCTCGCCGACATCGACCGGCGCCTGACCGAACTGCGCCAGACCCGCGCCGCGCTGCGCGCGCTTACCGAACGGGCGGCCGCAACCGACCCGGCCGAGTGCACGGACGCCCACATCTGCCGCATCCTGGTCGGGACGCACAGTGAGCGCCATTACTGAGCCGCGCCTTCGCCCGGGCATGGCGTTTCGTTGAGGACCTCCACCGCGCATGACGAGGAGCACGGCAATGCTGCGCGCAGTATGGAACGGCACCGTGATCGCGGAAGCCCCGCGCACCGTGATCGTCGAGGGCAACCACTATTTCCCGCCCGAAGCGCTGCACCGCGAGTACTTCACCGAGACCCGCAGCCGGTCGCTGTGCTTCTGGAAGGGGCTCGCCCGCTACTACACCGTCACGGTCGACGGGCGGACCAACCGGAACGCGGCCTGGTACTACCCGCACCCGAGCCCGCTCGCCCGCAGGATCAGGAACCACGTCGCGTTCTGGCAGGGCGTGACGGTTGAGGGCGAGCCGGAGGGCACGTCGTGAGCGGCCGCCGGCTGGTCCGGACGGCAGCATGGACGGCGACCGCGGCGGCCATGACCGTCGGCGGATACGCCGGGCTGGTCAGCGGGGCACTGCCGGTCGACCTGGGCGTGGGCCGACGTGTCAGACCGCTCGGGCCGCAGACCCTGGACATCGCGGCGCCCCGGGACATGGTCTTCGACGTGATCGCCCAGCCGTACCTGGGGCGCGCCACCCGGGCCATGCGGGAGAAGGTGCGAGTTCTGGAGCGCGGCAGCGACATGGTGCTGGCGGCCCACGTCACGCCAACAGGCGGGCGCTGGACGGCGGTCACGGTGGAGACCGTACGGTTCAGCCGCCCCGAGCGCGTCGACTTCCGCCTCGTGCGCGGTCCGGTCCCCTACGTCGTCGAGTCGTTCACCCTGACCGAACTGCCCACTGGAACCCGCCTGTTGTACGAAGGGGAGCTGGGCACCGACCTGTGGCGGGCCGGAGCCTGGTGGGGTGAGAAGGTGGCCGCCCGCTGGGAGGCGACCGTCGCCGGATCGCTCGCCTCGGTCAAGGAGGAGGCAGAGCGCAGGGCCCGGCGCTGAAGGGCGAGAGCCGTCAGGGTGCCGTCGGGCCACCGAGCGAGGCGAGGGCAGCGGTCACCGTTCTGTCCAGGTCGCGTGCGTCCGCTCCGGCGCGGGAGCGGAGGTTGACGCCGTACGCCAGCAACGCCAGCAAGTCGGCGCATGCCTCACCTGCAGCACCCAGCCCGCGCACGCCGCCCCCGCACCACCGCAACGGGCATCGGCCCCACCGCCGCCGCCACACGAGCGCCGACAGCGAGACCGCCAGCAGCAGCCAGGCGAACCAGTCCGCCTGCCGGTACTCCGGTTCGTTCGACGCCGCGTCCAGCCCGGTGAACCACGCGACCACGGCCACCCGAGCAGATCCACGGACCTCAACAAAAGGCCCCGCAGCCAGGCGGTCAGGCGATCGAAGGACGTCACCCCCCACCGTATGAGCGGGCATGCCCGAGCGCGTACGACAGCGGGAGTACCCATATCCGCCCCGAGGCGCCGCACAGCCGAGCCCGCGTCCGAGCTGGGCGGCTGACTGAGTGGCAGGGGTTCATGATGTGCCGGATGCGCCGCCGCGCGCTGGGCCGGCGCCGCGACCGTCGCCGCGACGCCCGCGGTGTCGGCCCGGCCCGACACCCGCAGGTCGAGGAACCGGCCTCCGACCATGGGCCGGCATTGAGGAAGTTCCATCTGGAGGGCGCTGGTCACTGGGCTGGGGAGCGAGCCGCAGCGACAACGGGCTCCAGCCGGCGCACGCGGAACCGGTCGCGTCGCAGCAGGGGCCGTTCGACGAGGACGTACGAGGCGAGGGCCACCGCGACCGTCGCCGCGACGCCCGCGGGGAGAAGCCGGCCGCCGTCCACACCGATGTCGGAGAGCAGCCGGATGACGGGGTAGTGCCACAGGTACATCCCGTAGCTGAGGTTGCGTCCCACCCATGCCAGCGCGGACACCGACAGCAGCCGGGCAGGCCACGACTGCGGGCACAGGTCCAAAGCGGCCACCACCGTGGCCGACAGAACGGCGGCGGCCAGGAATCCGACCGTGTACCACACAGAAGTCCACCCGCTCGCTTCGGTGATCGGGATCTGCCAGGCGATCAGTCCCAGCAGCGCGAGCGCGGGCCAGCAGAGCCGTCCCGCCCATCGGCGCAGCAGCGCCAGCCGGGGGTCGTCGGCGCGCAGCCGGGCCAGGACGACGGCCAGCAGAGCCCCGATGAGGAGCTGGTCGGCGCGGGTGTCGGGGCCGTTGTAGATGCGGTGCGCCGCCGTGGGGTCCCAGAGCATCATCCGCCAGAGCATCGGCAGGATGCACAGCGCGGCGACCCAGCCCAGCACCGTCCGCGCCGTCGCGTGCCGTAGCAGCACCAACAGCAGGAGCGGCCAGGCCAGATAGAACTGCTCCTCCACCCCCAAGGACCATGTGTGGCTGAGCGGCGCGGTGAGATCCGAGTACGGTCCGGACTCCCCAGCCCGTACGAGATTGACCACCGATGCCGCGGCCAGCACCGCCGCCACCCACGCCCCGTCGAACAGCGGCAGCGGGAACGCCACGGCCAGCAAAGCGGTGACCGCGCACATCACCAGCATGGCCGGCACCAGCCGTAGCCACCGCCGCCGGTAGAACGACCACAGGCCGATGCGACCGGTACGGGCGTACTCGGCGACCAGCAGCCGGGTGATGACAAAACCGCTGAGCGTGAAGAAGACGTCCACGGCCACCGAGCCTCCGGGCACCAGGTCCGGCTCCACGTGATACACGATCACCAACGCCACGGCGACCGTCCGCAATCCGTCCAGCCCCGCCACCCGCCCACCACGCAGTGCCGACGAAAAGCCCCGCCCGCCGCCTCTGAGCCGTTCCGCCTGCGAGGGGGCGAGTGGCGGCGCCGCTCGCCCGCCCAGGCTCTGCTGCTCCGTGGCCTCGTCTACCGTGCTCCGATGGGGGGTGCTCATAACGGCGGCGTCTGCCCAGGCACCGCAGAGATCACACAAATTCTCATGATCCTCACAGGTTCAGCGCCGCTTTCCGGCCGCCGAAGCACCTGCGGAGTGGAAGTGAACACCGCCGCTAGGCTTCGCCCATGAAAGCAACGGTGCGCAACCGGTACGGACCTCCGGACGTGGTCCACATCGTCGAAGTGGACCAGCCCTCGATCGGGAACCGCGACGTTCTCGTCAAGGTGCACGCGACGACGGTCAACCGGACGGACTGTGCTACCGGGCGGCCCGACCCTTCTTCATGCGCACGTTCACCGGGCTTGCCCGACCACGGCGTACCGTGCTTGGAACCGAATACGCGGGAGTGGTGGAAGCGGTCGGCAGCGGCGTCACGTCCTTCACGGTCGGCGAACGGGTCTTCGGGTACAACGAGGGCGCATTCGGCACCCACGCCGAGTACCTGTCGGTTCCGCAGGACGGCGCCATCGCGACCGTACCGACGGGCGTGACCTTCGAGGAGGCCGCTCCCGGTACCGAAGGCGCGCACTACGCTCCGGCGTTCGTCAGGAAGGCAGGCGTCCGGGCGGGGCAGGACGTCCTCGTCCACGGCGCGACCGGCGCCATCGGCTCGGCGGCCGTGCAACTCCTGAAGCACTGCGGGGCCACCGTGACCGCGGTGTGCGGCACGGCGCACCTGGAGCTGGTGAAGGGTCTGGGCGCGGACCGGGTCGTCGACTACACGGCCCAGGACTTCACCAGGGACGAGCAGAGCTACGACGCGGTGTTCGACACGGTCGGCAAGAGCACGTTCGGGCGCTGCAGGCGGCTGTTGAAACCCGGCGGGCTGTACTTGTCCTCGGAGCTGGGCCCCGGGTGGCAGAACCTGCTTCTGCCGCTCGTCACGCCCCTCTTCCGCGGCAGGAAGGTGAAGTTTCCCTTTCCGAGGCAGGACCAGGAGATGGTGCGGTACTTCCGGGACCTGATCGAGTCAGGGGAGTTCAGGCCGGTCATCGACCGACGGTACCCGTTGGAGCGGATCGTCGACGCCTATCGGTATGTCGAGACCGGGCAGAAGATCGGCAACGTCGTCATCACCGTCGTACCGCCGAATTGACCCCGACCGACTGCCCCTTTGTGCCAGAGCCCGGGACGCCCGCTCGACCGGCGGCCATTGAGGCATGACCTGGGCCATGGACATGCTCGAGGAAACAACCTGCTCCGGTTGTCCGTACTATCGCTGTGGCAGGGCACTGTGCATGGGATATTGCTGCTGCCCTACAGGCATCGACCCGGGACAGCACACATGTGTGACAGACCCTTCGCCCTCAACCAAGGAAAGGTTGTGCGCCCCATGTCCGAGAACATCTCCACCACCGAACTGACATCGCAGTACAGCGCTCAAGTCAACGCCGACCTCGAACGCAACGCCAAGGAACAAGAACGCCTCGGTGCGGAAATCGCCGCGTTGCAGGACCAGTTGGCGGCCCTCCAGCGTGACCACACGGTGCTGGTCAACATCCAGCGAGCGATCGAGGCAACTCCGGCTCCCGCGGGGCCCACGGCCCCGTCGGACAACATCGCGGTGCCCGCTCCCCGCAAGGAGACGACCACCAAGTCCGGTACAGGCAAACGGACCCGGACGAAGAAGACCGCTTCGCAGCCCCATCGAGCCACGTCCGGGAAGTCGGCCGGCGAGAAGGGCACGGGCAAGGCCGAGGCAGCGAAGCCGGCACAGCCCACACTGGTCGACCTGGTCCGCCGTCACCTCACCGAGCAGAGCGAACCGCGCTCGGCGGCGGAGATCGCCACAGCCCTCGGCCAGGCCCATCCCGAACGCAGCGTCAAGACAACCGTGGTGCGCACCACCCTTGAAGGGCTGGTCGCCAGGAACCAGGCGCAGCGCACCAAGCAGGGCACATCCGTGTTCTATACCGTCCCCGACGGGCCGCGAGAGGACGCGGCCGCGCCGACGCAGAGCGGGGAATAGTCCGTACGGAGTGATGCGCGACGCCGCCGGGCGGTCGACGGCAACGCTGCGAGATGCACACAGCACGGTCGCAGCGGCCTCGGCCGCGGCGCTGCCCAGATGAGGTCGCAGCCTCGTGCTCGGGAGTGGTCATCGTGTGCCCTCCGGGTGGCGGCGCTCGGCTGTGCCGAGGATGTGGGTGGCCGCCGGGGAGGGCAGGCGGGTCTCGGGGAAGGCGAACTTCTCCATCGAGGTGATGGTGAACCCGGCTGCGGCGATGGCGGATCGGGTGTCACGGCCGGTGTGGCACCCGCCCATCAGCAGGGGCCAGACGGTGGCGTCCAGGGCGCGCTGGACGCGGCGCATGGCGGGTGAGTCGGCGCGTACGTGCTCGAAGAAGCGGAGCTGTCCGCCGGCCCGCAGGACCCGGTGAGTCTCGGTGAGGGCGGCATGTGCGTCGGCCACCGAGCACAGGGTCAGGCAGACGACGGCCGCGTCGAACGAGGCGTCCTCGACCGGCAGTTGCTCAGCGACTCCGTCGGTCACCTCCACCGGCACCGGGGCCGTGACGGCGGCCTGCTCGGCCAGCGCGCGCAGGCGCGGCTCCGGTTCGACGGCCAGCACCCGCGTCACCTCCGGCGGGTAGTGCGGAAAGTTCAGGCCGTTGCCCGCCCCGATCTCGATGACCTCGCCGGTCAGACCGGACAGCAGGCGCCTGCGGTGTTCCGTGATGCCGGCCTTGTCGAGGGCGGGGCCGGCGACCTTGGTGTAGAAGCGGGCGAAGAGCGGATGGGACCGGACAGGCGGCCTGGTCCGAGTGGTCATGGCTGGTCACCGTCCTCTTCGACAGCGAGTCCCTGAGGGCTACGATGCTTTGCGGAGGTCGTACACAGTGAAGTCACTTCACGATATGCCCGAGGAGGCCCCTTCCGACAGCGTCTCACTGGACCGGCTCTTCGAGCTCGCCGAGGTGCTCGGCGCGATGATGCGGCGCGGGGTCGCCGAACACGGCCTGACCCGGGCGCGGGCCGGGCTGCTGTGGGCGCTGTTCCACGACGGGCCCATGACCCAGCGGGCGCTGGCCGCACAGCTCGGCGTCACCCCGCGCAATGTCACCGGTCTGCTGGACGCCCTGGAGGCCGACGGCCTGGTGGCCCGCGCAGCCCATCCGGCCGACCGGCGCGCCACGTTGGTGTCCCTCACCGATCAGGGCCGCACGCTGACCGCCGGGCTCCGCAGCGGTCGCGACACCCTGGCCAGGGAGCTGTTCGGGGACATGCCCGCCACTCAGTTGGGCGCGATCCAGGCCGGCCTCGAAACGGTGATCGCGCGACTGCGCGCCATCGATCGGGCGAGCCGCTAGGGCCCCGCGCCGGAATCCCTCGTCAGAACCGGCGACGGCCGCATTGGTAAGTGGTGGCTTACCGTTAGCGGCGACTTACCGAATGGTTGGCGGGCGCGCGCTGGAAGCCTTGGGCGACCGGACCCGGCGCGCGATCTTCGAGAGCCTCGTGGCGGCCCCGAAGCCGGTGCGCGAGCTGGCCGAACTGCTGCCCGTCAGCCGCCCGGCGGTCTCCCAGCATCTGAAGGTGCTCAAGGAGGCCGGGCTGGTGGCCGATCAACCGGAGGGCACCCGGCGGGTGTACCGCGTCCAGCCTGCCGCGATCGCCGCGCTGCGCGAGTACCTGGACCGGATGTGGGACCACGCGCCGGCCGCATTCGCGGCGGCCGTGGAACAGGACGCCGAAGCGGATACGGAGCAGGACGCGACACAACCGGCAAAGCCGGCGGAAGGACCGAAATCATGAGCGAGCCCGCACAGGCGCAGGACGCGGTACGCAAGACGATCACCATCGCCGCCACGCCGGAGCGTGCGTTCAAGGTGTTCACCGAGCAGTTCGGCGGCTGGTGGCCGAAGGAGTACCACATCGGCAAGGTCGACATGGCCGACTTCGTCGTCGAGCCCAGGGCCGGCGGACGCTGGTACGAGGTCGGGGTCGACGGCTCCGAGTGCGACACCGGACGGCTGCTCGCGTACGAGCCGCCCAACCGTCTCGTGCTGGCCTGGCACCTGGACGGCGAGTGGCAGTACGACCCGGACCCGGTGCACGCCAGCGAGGTGGAGGTGCGCTTCGTCGCCGAGGGCGAGGGACGTACCCGTGTCGAGCTCGAACACCGCCACTTCGAGCGCCACGGCGCCGGAGCGCCCGCGGTGCGCGGCGGTGTGGAGTCCCCGCGGGGCTGGGACTACTGCCTGGCCGCATACGCGGGCCGGTTCGCCGCGTAACCGTCACTCACCGCTCGGCCGCCGCCGTCCGCAGGGGCCGAGGGCCATCGGGACAGGATCTGGGTGACGCGCCACAGGTCGCACACGGCCTCCAGCGTCGCGCCCGGCAGCGGTGGCATCGCCGCGGCCGCCGCATTCAGGCGAGCCTGCTCCGGGGAGCGGGCGCCCGGGTGACGGAGCGTCACCGGCACGCAGAGGCACTGCGGTCTTCCCCGCCTGCGGAGGTCGGAGCTCCTCCCACGGGTAGCGGCGCTGTGTTGCGGGCCTCCGGGCCCAGTGCGACGGTGAGTGAGGGAGCAATGCCGAACGGCCTGGCAGGGAACAGCCTTGCCAGGCGGCGGCACCACGCGTCGATACACGGCTGAACCGCGCCCCACCACCCTTGGCGGCTGACACGCCATGCATCGACGCGCGTCCACGCACCCGGGGAAAGCGCAAAAGAAAGCGGGAAATTCAATGGCGAACGGACCCATGGACAGGCGCGCCTTCGGCGAGCAGCCCTTTCGGCCCAATGGCGCCGTAACAGGCCAGGGTACGGAGTACACCGGTCGGTACGTGGTGCTGCTCGACCCGAGTAACCAGGAGAGCGGACTGAACGCACTGCGTTCCGCCGCCGACATCGCGCCCATGGAACGTGTCCGCGGAACCGAGGCCGCGAACGTCTCCGAGCTCCTTGAGCGCCCCGATGTCTCGGTGCTCTTCGAAGACCTCGCCGCCGCCATCGTGGAGGTACGGCCCGAGCAGCGCCACTCGCTGGTGACCACGGCGGAGACGGAGAACTCGATCATCGCGGCCGAGCCTGAGCGCCTGGTCTACGCCTCGCCGATCACCGCCCCCCAGCAGGCGCCGACCGAGTTCTACCCGGCCTACCGCAGCGACGAGGACGTGGTCGACCGCCACACCAGGGCCGAGATCGCCGCCGCCCAGGGCCCGGCCGCGGACGAGCAGAAGTGGACCTGGGGCCTGCAGGCGATCCGGGCCAACCTGTCCAGCCTGACCGGACGCGATGTGAAGATCGCCGTCCTGGACACCGGCGTGGACACCGACCACCCGGACCTGGTCGGGCGCATCGAGGCAACGGTCTCCTTCGTGCCCGGCGAGACCGTCGAGGACGGCAACGGCCACGGCACGCACTGCATCGGCACCGCCGCCGGTCCGGCCAACCCTCAGCAGGGACCCCGCTACGGCGTGGCCTGCGACGCCCGGATCCTCGCGGCGAAGGTGCTCAGCAACGCGGGCGTCGGCAGCGACGGCCAGATCCTGGCGGGCATGGCCTGGGCCGTCGCCCGCGGCGCTCGGGTGATCTCCATGTCGCTCGGCGGGCGGGTCCGACCGGGCGAGCTCTTCCCGCAGACGTACGAGATTCTGGCCCAGCGCGCGCTCGAGCGCGGCACGGTGATCGTCGCTGCGGCGGGCAACGACAGCCGCCGGCCCCCGCTCATCGAGCCCGTCGGCAGGCCCGCCAACTGCCCCTCCATCCTCGCGGTGGCCGCGCTCGACAGGGCGATCACGACGTCGGTCTTCTCCAACGGCGGCATCAACGGCCAGGGCGGCGAGATCAACGTCGCCGCGCCCGGCAGGGACGTGCGCTCGGCTGCCCCTGGCGGCGGGTACCAGAACCTGAGCGGCACCAGTATGGCCACGCCGCACGTCGCGGGTGTCCTCGCACTGCTCGCCCAGGCGAACCCCAACGCTTCCGCGGCCGATCTCATGGCCAGTCTGAAGGCCAGTGCCTTCCCGCTGCCGCAGCCCGTCAGGGACGTAGGCGCGGGCCTGCTTCAGGCGCCGTGAGCGAGCCGTCCCGGTCCGCGCCGGTCGGGGTCGTCCTCGCGGTCGACCCCGACCGGTTCGCGGAGGTGGTCGAGGCCTTGCGGCGGGCCGGGCTGACGGTCACGGGCGAGCAGCCGATCGTCGGCACGCTCTCCGGCACCGTCGCGGAGGACCGGATACCGGCCCTGGAGGCGGTGGACGGCGTCGACTCCGTCGACCGGGAGCGCACCATCCGGCTCCCCCCGCCCGACTCCCCCATCCAGTGAGTCAGAGGAACGCCCCGGTCCTTAAGTCCGGGGCGTTCCTCCTGAGCGTCGAGCACGGGCGCTCGCGACTGCGAGAACTGATGGCAATTCATGTCAGTGAGACGGGAGTTGTGGAACTCGCATCACGCAGCAAATATCCTGAATGTTGAACAAGTTACCTATTGTGATCCATGTGGCAGTTTGCGCGTTCTGTGCCGATGTGATGATCTGAAGTCGAAGGCTGTTGGCAAACCCCGAGGAGATGGTCGTATGCCTTCCACGGACAAGACGATCGAGGAACTCACCGGCATCCGGAGCGTCGACGTCGAAGCGGCACTCGACCCCGCCGAACCTGACGGCGTCTACCGCGACAGCCGGGAATGCGCCGCGCTGGCGCTCCTCTCCGCCGACACCAAGCTGCTGCTTTCGCCGCCGACCCCCCGCCCCAAGAAGGGCTGAGCGAGCCGACGGGAGTAGCTGAATGGAGCAGTCAGGCACTTCGGCCCTCTTGCAGGGCGCGGTGCAGGACCTGGCGTCCGACGTGGTCTCCGCCCTCCGCGGCGGAGACCACGTCCCGGTGTCCGGCACCGCCGCGGTGGACGGCCTCGAGGGAAACCTCGGCGCCGCGGCCGTACGCGTGATGGGAGCAGACCTGCTGCTGCCGCACGTCCTCTCCCACACCCCGCCCGCCCCGGAGGCACTCACTGTGTTCCGGCAGACCGTGGCGGCATTCCCGCCCCGTGCCGACGCGGCCCCCACCGTCGCGTGGAGCCACTGGGCCATGCGTCGCACGCTACGGCGGCTCGAAGCGCCCCTGACCGGCTCACCCGCGGATGACGAGGACGCGGAACCCGACGCCGACTGGCTCGACGGGGCGACCTGGCAGTTCCTGACGCACCAGCTCGCCGTCCTGGCTCCTCTCGCGGTGCCCGGCGAGGACTGCGCGGTGGCCCGCGCGGCCCGGCGGCGCCCGGTCGATCTCGCCCGGGGCTTCGTACGGGCGGTGCGTCGCAGGGACTGGCAGCAGGCCGCCGGGGCCGGACGCTGGCTGACCCTGCTGGACGGAGTGCCTGACGAACTGGGCCTGGAGACCGGGCTGGACTTCGTGGAGCTGATGGGCGGCAGCGACCCGCGCGTCGCCCTCCAGGTGGAGGCGGCACGGGCGATGCGGTGGGCCGGAGCGGTCGTATGACCGCGGTGGACGTCCGGAAGATCCGGGAGGTGGAGACCGCCGCGCTCACCTGGCTGTCCGCGCACCGCGGCGACTTCGCCCTGGGGGACGAGGCTCTCACCGCCGACGGCCAGGTCGACCTCACCTGGAAACCGCTCGGGGAACTGGCCCAGACATGCGCGAGCATACGTCTGCACACCGAGCCGTCGGACCCGCTGCACGCGTGCGTGTCCGACCTGTTGGAGTTCGCCTGGCAGCAGACCGGCCGGGGCGAGCTGTTTCTGCGCCTGCAGAGGCTGGAGCCCTTCGCGACGTACCCGCTGGAGGTGTACTCCGTCTTCGCCGCTGCCGGGCTGCGGCACGCCGGATACGAGGCCGCCGCCGCCACGGTAGCCCGCGCTCGCGGCTGGCGGCTCACCGAGCAGGAACCGACCCGCCGACTCGGCGTTCTGCGAGCCGAGCGGCGCAGCGGCATATACCGGCCGGAGAAGTCCGCGCAGGCGCTGCGACGCACCTGGCTGGGCGGCCGGCCGGAACCATGGACGTTCGAGCGCTCCTGCGGGTATGCGCTCACCCACGTCGTCTTCCACCTCACCGACTGGGGCCGCACCACCGAGGGCGTCCCCGCCGACCTGGCCGCCTATCTGGCCGACTGGCTGCCGCCGTGGCTCGACACCTGCCTGGACGCCGGGATGTGGGACCTCGGCTGCGAACTGCTGGTCGTGGCCGGGAGCCTCCCGGGCCTGCCCGACTCCGTGATGCTTCAGGACGCCTGGGTCCGGATCGCGCGGGCGCAGTACGACTCGGGCGCGCTCCCCGAGGAGGACGTGGGAGCGGCCCCCGAACCGGACTTCCGCCACTGTTATCACTCCACCCTGATGGCCGCCTTCGCGGCGGCGCTGACCGTCGAGCGCCTCACCGGCGACGTCGACGGGAACGCCCGCGACGGCCGTGGGCCGCACACAGGGGCCATGCAGAACCGGTACGGGGAACAGGGAGTGCCCGGATGACCGACACCCGTCTGATGCACACCGTCGGCGTCCGCGCCCTGGAGTGGCTGTGGGCCCATCGCGACGGATTCCGCCTGGAGCCCGACGTCGATCCGGACGTGGGCTTCCTGGAGCGTTTCAAGCCGGTCGGCGAACTGGCCCTGATCTGCCGGGTCCTGTTCCGCGAGGGAGTGGCCGGATCGCGACAGGCCGAACTGGCGCGGCGGCTGCTGGACCACACGTGGCGGCACACGCTGGACGGCGGGCGCATGCTGGCACGCGGCCAGCGCATCGAGCCGCTCTCGCCCATCCCGTTCGAGGTGTACCTCCCCTACAAGGAACTGGGGTACAGCGAGCCCGAGGTGGAGCGTGCCACCGTCCTCTACCACCGGCTGAACAGCTGGGCGTCCCTCGAACTGGACCCGACCCGACGCCTCGGGCTGTCCGCGTTCCAGCGCCGCTTCGGCCTCACGCCCCGCACACGGGAGGCGGACCTCGTCGGCGCGACCTGGCTGGCCCACACGCCCGAGCCCTGGACGGTCTCCGGGCATATCGCCTACGACATCACCCACACGGTGTTCCACCTCACCGACTGGGGAGAGCGCCCGGACGGCCTGCCGCCGGACATCGCCGACTACCTCTCGACGTGGCTGCCGGTCTGGATCGACGACTGGCAGGACCTGAAGCGCTGGGACCTGCTCGGCGAACTCCTCGTCGTCGACGCCTGCCTGCCCCGCCCCGCCCTCGACGAGCGGGCCTGGGAGGACTTCGCCGCCGCGCAGCAGCCCGACGGTGCCATGCCCGCCGTGCGGACCATGCCCGAGGGCGATCCCGAGGAGGTGTTCGACATCGTCTACCACCCGACGCTGGTCGCCGCCTTCGCCTCCGTACTGGCCACCTCCCGCTCCCTCACCGAGCTGGCGCACGCCTCCTCATGACCGGCCGCACCACGCCCTGGCCGGGCGACCCGCACGCCGGGGAGGACTCCCGGGCGGACGACGACTGCCTCGACACCGACGAAGCCCGTACGCCCGGCGGCCCCTCGGCCGGCACCGGCACGGACGGCGACGAACTGCACCAGCGACTGGAGTCGGCCGTCGACGCAGCCGACGCACCCGACGTCGTGTTCGCCGTCTCCCGGTACGGCCGCCGCACGATCCACTGCGGCGGCACCGCCCCGCCCCCGCCGACCCCTCGTCAGGACCTGCGCTACGAACTCGGGTCGGCCTCGAAGACGTTCACCGGACTGCTGCTGGCCCAGCTGATCCGGCGCGGCCTGCTGTCCGGGGGCGAGCCGGCCACCGCCTGCCTGGACCCGGCGCGGCGGACCGACGCGGCGCCGGTGACGCTCGCCCACCTCCTCACCCACACGTCCGGGCTGCCCACTCTGCCGGCCGGCTTCTTCGCCCGCGGTCTGCCCGCCTGGCGCACCAACCCCTACGCCCGCTACCCGGCCGCGCGAGTGATCGACGCCTTCCTGCGGCACCGCCCGAGGCACCGGCCCGGCACCCGGTGGCGGTACTCCAACTTCGGGGTCGCCGTGCTCGGTCATGCCGTCGCGGCGGCGACCGGCAGGGCGTGGGAGGACCTGCTCACCGAGCACGTCCTGCGTCCGCTCGCCCTGAGCGACACAGCCCTGCGGGCCCGCGGCCCCGACACCGACGCCGCAGGGCACGGCAAGGACGGACGCACGCCCGTCCCCGCCTTCGACGCCGGCGGCTTCCAGGCGGCCGGTGCCGTCCGGGCCACCCCGCACGACCTGCTCACCTTCCTCGAAGCCCACCTCGACCCGTCCGGTTCACCCTTGGCGGGTGCGCTGTGGTCGGTGCGCACGCCGGTGCTCCGACGCGGTCTGGGGCACCGGCACGTGCACACCGTGGCGTGGTTCCGGCACCCCACCGACGCCGGGCCGATGTACTTCCACGGCGGGGCCACCCTCGGCCAGCAGGCGTTCCTGGGCTTCCGGCCCGACACCGGCACGGCCCTGGCAGCGCTGTGCACCCGCCGCTTCCGCGCCGGCGACCCGTTCGTGTCCACCGCGTACGCGTTCCTCGCGAAGGAGTAGCAGGAGGAGCGGGTGAACGGCAGCGGACGGTGCGGGAGCGGCGCCCCCGCACCGGAAGAGCCGTACGGACTGCTACATCCGCTGCCACAGGGCCGGAGTGCCGTTCGGAGACCACGCGCCCTGCGCCTGGTGGGTCTGCAGGCACTGGTAGCGCACACCCGCGTGGGTCACCGTCGCCCCGACCTCGTAGACCCGGCCGGCGGCCCACGCGTTCGCCGCCCCGTTGTCCTGCGGAGCGGGTGTGTCGGTCTGGGCGGACGCGGTCCTCAGGATGAGGCCGAAGTCGCTGAGAATCGGGTTGACCGGCTGGTAGTACGTGGTCCCGCCGAGGGTGCAGTCACCCGAGCCGCCGGAGGTGACGCCCTGAGCCTGGGCGCCCGCGACGAACGGGCCACCGGAGTCGCCCGGTTCGGCGCACACCGTGGTCTGGGTCAGGCCGTCGACGGTGCCCTGGCTGTAGCTGACACTCGTCTCGTGCTGTTCGATGGTGCCGCAGCGCCACCCGGTGGTGGACCCGGAGCGGCAGACCGACGCCCCGACGAGCGCCTGCGCCGAGCCGGCGACCTGTGTCCTGCGGCCGCCCTCCCCCTTGACGTCGGCCGTGGCGGTCCAGTTGCTGTTGACGCCCACCCAGGCCATGTCCTTGCCGGGGAACGTGGACGCCTGGAATGTGCCCTGGTCGGCCATGTTGAAGCCCGTGGTCCTGGCACCGGCCCTGCCGCAGTGGCCCGCGGTGGCGAAGCCCTGCTGCTGGTCCTTGGTGACGGAGAAGCCGACGGAGCAGCGGGCGGAGCCGTTGATGTAGTAGGGGTCACCGCCGACGATGTCCTCCAGCAACCGTGGCCGGTTCGCCGAGACCCGGACAGCCACGCCCCGGCCGTTGACGCCGGCGGCCTTGATGAAGGCGGTGGCGGCCGACCGCTTCGTCGCCTCGACGACGACCCGGTTCGTCGGCACGTCGACGTACCAGACCGGCGTGTCGTGGGTCCTGACGCGGACGGCGGCCGCGTCCAGCTTCTTCTTGACGGCCCGCAGGGTGCTCAATGACGTCTTGACCACCGCGGCCTTCGCACCCTGGGCCCGGATGGTGGGCACGTCCGCCGCGTCGGTGGTTGCGACAGTGAGCTCCGCGGAGGTCGCCCCGCGCACCCAGGCTCCGGCGAAGTGCCCGCCCAGCGCGTTGCGGAGGCGGCCCGCGCGGGTGCTCGCCTCGGCCTCGTTGACCAATCGGGTGACCGCCTGCGACGGCGTCAGCCTCAGGTCGCGTTCCATCGCCCGCAGCACCTGAGCCGACGGTTTGTCGGCGCCGAGTGTCTGGGCGGCGGAGGGCGGGGGCCCTGGCGCCGGTGGCGGCTCGGCCGCCGCGGTCGCGGGGATCCCGGTGAGGACGAGGGTGCCGAGCGCGGTCAGGGCGGCGCGGCGCCTGCCCGTGGCATGTCTGCCGACCATGCGGTGTACCTCTTTCTTAGTACGGGTGAGACTGTGGCGAAGCCATAGGCGGCCTTGCCGTAACGGCCCGGAACGATGTCTGGGGCGAAGGTCTTTCGCGCTTTGGGGGACTCCGGGGGTGCCATGTGCAGTACGGCGAAGGGCACCTCCGACCGGTGAGCCGCTCCGGGGCTTCTCAGGCGGATTTCAGACCCGGGGAGCCCGCCTCGGTGACGAAGGATGCGGCGGTGGTGATGGGCGCACCGGGCGAGGTGACGGCGGAGACGGTCCTGAAGTCGGCGCGGGCCGTCTGCCGTCCGAGTTCGACTCGGACGTAGCCGCGTTGGCCGTTGTAGAACTTCAGGTGGGGGTTGGCCTGCATGTAGATGTCCCAGTTGGCGGGCTTCTCGACGCCGTCCCTGCCGCTGGCCACGGAGGTGCAGGTCAACTCCGTGCCCAGGGTCCTGGACTGCGGGTCGTCGAAGTCGTCCTTGATGTCGAAGGCGTACCCGACGTGGACGTCACCGGTGAGGACCATCCAGTTGTCGACGCCGGCCGCCTTCGCTCCCGCGACGATCCGGTTGCGGGAGGCGCGGTAGCCGTCCCAGGCGTCCATGGAGACCTTCGCCTGCGCGTTCAGGTCGAACTTCCGCTGGGAGAAGCACACCTGCTGGGGCATCACGTTCCACACCGCGGTGGATGCTTTCCATCCGTCGATCAGCCAGCGTTCCTGCGCGGCCCCGGTCATGGTGCGCGCCGGATCGTCGGACTCCGGCCCCGGGACGTGCGGCCTGTCGCCGTAAGCCTGGTCGGAGCGGTACTGGCGGGTGTCGAGGATGTCGAACTGAGCGAGCGTGCCCCACTGGAGCCGGCGGTACAGCCGCGCGTCGGGGCCCTGGGGCCGCTGCGCGGCGCGCAGCGGCTGGTTCTCCCAGTACGCGCGGTAGGCGGCGGCGCGCCGCAGCAGGAACTGCTCGGGCGGTTCGGCGTTCTCGCTGGTGTCGTCCGCGTAGTTGTTCTCGGTCTCGTGGTCGTCCCAGGCGACGACGAACGGGTGGGCGGCATGGACGGCGCGCAGATCCGGGTCGCTCTTGTAGAGCGCGTAGCGCATCCGGTAGTCCGCCAGGGTCATCGTCTCGCGGTTGAACACGTCGGGCAGAGTGCCGGCGGCGTACTGGCGGGCTCCACCCGCGGAGTCCACGGCGTACTCGTAGAGGTAGTCGCCGAGGTGGAACACCACATCGATGTCCTCCCGCGCGAGGTGCCGGTGCACGGTGTAGTAGCCGTCCTGGTAGGCCTGGCAGGCGACGGCGGCGAGCTTCAGGCGCGTGGTGCCGGCGCCCTTGGCAGGTGCGGTGCGGGTGCGTCCCGTCGGACTGATCCAGGGGCCGGTTCGGAACCGGTAGTAGTACGAGCTGCCCGGGTCGAGGCCCTTGACGTCGACGTGCACACTGTGGCCGTACTCGGGATAGGCCAGGGCGGTGCCCCGCTGCACCACGATGGCGAACAACTCGTCCATGGCCACCTCCCACTGGACGAGAACACGCTGCTCGCCCAGGCCGCCGTCCGTCTCGAACGGCTCCGGAGCGAGCCGGGTCCACAGCACCACCGAGTCCGGCAGCGGGTCCCCGGAGGCGACACCGAGGGTGAACGGGTCGGTGGGGATCCGCGCCGCGCCGCGCACCGGTGCGGCGACCGCGCCACGGGCCGGCAGGTTCGTGGTGAACGCGAGGGCGGCCGCCGCCGCGGTGACGGTCAGGAAGCGGCGGCGGGCGATGTGCGGGGCGGCGATGCGCAACACGGCGTCGTGCGGGGAGAAGGCGTGCTCGGACGGTGGTCTGTGACGGCACGTCAGCGCCATCTGGTGTCCTCTCGTACAGGGTGGGCGGATCGATGGACGAGCCGCGCCACGAGCGAGTCGCCCCCGGGCAGTCGCCCCCGCGCATGCCGACAACGAGCCCTGGCAGACAAGCGCGGTCCGCGCCCCTGGGCGGTTGTGTGGCGACACCGTTCCCCGGGGCGCGGAGCCTGCATGCTAAGCAGACAAAATGCATAAAACCGGTACGCCTTGCGGGGTGTTCACACAAGAGGCGGTACGGGAGCGACTGTCCGCACGAATGGACCGCCGCTTCGACGTCGGAGCCAGACACCGGAGACGTCGGCGGCGGGTGAGGGGTGGGGCCAGCAGCGGAGACGGTGCTCAGCGGGCGGCTCCCACGGACGCGCCGGTCGCCACGCGTTCACGCATCGGCGGCTGATCGACGCGGAAGGATCGGTGGACGACCAGTTGGGCGATGTTCCGCATGGGGACGCGCTCGCTCGTCAGGCCGTGCTCCTTGTCGGCGTGCGCGTGTCCGTGCCAACTCCAGCTGGTTCACGCTTCTTGGGGCGGGAACGCCCCTAGCGGCTACGGCCGTCGCCTACGCTGCCGCAACCTGGGCCGCGTGATGCCGGAGAGGGCCTCCTCGGCGTCTCGGCGGTGCGGTGCCGATGGCGGAGGCGCTCCAGTTCATGGCCGACCAACAGCGGCCCTTGACCTGCTGTTTCGGGATGGTGGATCTCGCCAAACGTCGGCGAAACCGGATACGGGCTTCTGCCGATGATCTTGGACCTCTGGGGAAGAGGTCAGCGCCGAGCTGAGTCGGATCAGCAACTCGATCACCGGCATCGCCGCCCCGTATGCGACCGTCAGGCCTCGCCCTCCGGCTGGCCTTGGCCGTCGTGCTGAGCCTGGCCCTCGTGCTGAGCTTGGCCCTCGTGCTGAGCTTGGCCCTCGTGCTGAGCTTGACCTTCGTGCTGAGTTTTGCCTTCAGCGTGAGATTTGCAGTGTTGCTCCTGCACTGATTCTTGGGGCCCGAACACAACAGCCCAAAGGATGGGTTCGAGGCCCTGCTTCTGCTCGCGAGTCACTTCGCAAGTGGAATCGGTTCCGCCGGAGTCAGGCGTTGGAGCGGCTTGGGCCGCGACGGGTGAGGCGGAGATCAGGGCTACTGCGAGGCTGATGACAGCTGCAGCAGCCGAGTGCGCGAGGGATCGGTGCACACAGTGCAATCGCGGAGTTTTCATGATCACACCCTGAGCGGAGAAACGCCCACGAGGAAGGCTGACAGTCCCTCGGGCAGACAACTCCACCCGATCGTGTGACCTCGCCCCGCGGATCTGCTCCGCGGCCACCACCGAGTGTGCCCCCTCCACCCTCGCGTATCGCCACCTCAACCGGAAACGGGAGAACCCGGGCCCCGTCAACAGGCGCGCCAGCTCGGCCGCGGTGCCCGCCCCTCGGCGACCAGCCGGACCCCGTCGGCCACCAGCTCCCGCACGGTTCTCGTAGTCATGCCCTCCCATGCTGAGAGGTTGACCCCGCGTCAAGGCCAACTGTTGCGGCGACATCACCTCCACGTCCGCCTCCCCCGCGATTCGAAGACGTCGCCAAGCCAGGCAAACCACCTTCAGAGGTCGACCGGTGTCGTTTCGTCGCCGCGCGAGGGATGTACTCGCGTCAGCAGCCGTTCCTCCAGGACGGTTGCGAAGATGGCGGCGCGGGTGGCGGCGGGATGGCTCGGGGGCCAGATCCCGCGCCGGAAAACGCAGCGGTGGCCGCGGAAAAGCACCACCGCCGTGGCGGCGACGACCACTTCGCCCGTGGCGTCGGGCACGGCTTCGCTCGTGAGCGACTCGAGCTCGCCGCCCCGACGTTCGCACAGATCCTGGACAGCCGGGAGAGCGGACCGCAGGAACGCATCCGTGTATTCCCGCGGTCCGCCCCAGGTGGCGTGGTCGTCAGTCACCGCAGTTGTGCATGGCTGCGTCCGTCGAGGCCAGGACGACCTCGCCGCCGTCGGCGGGAAGGACGAGGTGGACTCCGTTGACCCTGAGACCGGCATCGGTGCCAGTCGAAGGCAGTTGTTCGTTCACGATGAGCCGGCCACCTCCGACGAGTGGGATCTCCGTATGCGGATCGCCCGACACGGTAACCGGAACTCCCGCGATCTTCAGGGTGAGCGTGGTGCTGCCTGTGGTCTTGCCGCACTCACTGGTGGAGGTGGCGCTGAGTCCGGACACCTCGATGAGCGGCACACCGGTCAGCCCGATGCGTGCCTGCCCCACGGTCGATGATGCCGTGACCTTGCCGGGGGCGAGTGTCGTGGTGACCTTGGGGCAGAGCTTCTGCACCGACAGCAGGGGTGACCCGTGATCGGCCGAGCACGGGGTGTCGGTCGTGGTCGTGCCGGCCGTGCGGATGGTTCCGGTGTCGGGCTGTGGCTCGACGTCCAGGAGCGGTAGACCGAGGAGGTCGACGTGCGCCGAGACGCCGTAGGCACGGCCTGTCGCGTACTGGAGCCTCAGCCGCGCGGAGGTGTCGGAGGCCAGGTATCCGGCGTCACCGGCGAAGGACGCGCGCAGCGGGACGGGGGCGGAGTCGTTGAGCGGCTGGTCGACCGAGGCGACGGTGCAGGCCGCGGCCCCCGTGTCGCTCGTGGTCCCGGTGCACGTCTGCTGGGTTGCTCCCGTGCCGAGGGTGAAACGCACGCTGCGCCCCGCAACGGCATCACCGTCGAAATCGGTGAGCTTGGCCGCCAGTTGGGCCGGAGTTCCGTTGGCGAGATTCCGTACGCCGGTGTAGTCGAGCTTCATCGGTGAAGTCAGGCACCAGTTCGGCGGAGGTACCGGACGGGTTGTAGTCGTCGTCGCCGGCGAAGGTGACGGCCAGGGGAACCGCGTTCGACGCTCCCTGCGGCTGGTCGACCGAGTCGACGGTGCAGGTCGCCGTGCCCGATGCCGTGGTGGTGCCGGCGCATGTCTGCTGGGTGGCTCCCGTTCCCAGGGCGAACCGTACGGAACGGCCGTTGACGCCGAGAGGCGGGCCGGGGATCCGTTCACCGCGGTGCCGGCACCGGTGTAGGTGAGCGCGGTGTCCACCTTGTGGGGCTGCTCGGGACCGGGGCAGTCGGCGGCCTGGAAGCAGGGCAGGAAGTAGTAGGCGGTGATGATCCCGAACGGCCTGCCGTCACCCGAGCGCGGATCGGTGTGGGTGGCGTACACCACGACGAGACTGGTACGACGCCATGTTCCTGGATGTGACGCCTGCCGAAGCCGTCCACCGGAGGGTCACCCTTGTAGTCGCTCTGCCCCTTACGCAGCGGAGAAAATGCTTTCCCGCGGGGTTGACGACGGCCAGTGTGGCGGTCACCTTCGACAGAGCCGACATGGGAGCGCTCCCACTGGCTCGCCGGACTCGCTTCCGCTTCCTGCTCGACCGTCCACCACCACCAAAGGATGGCCCCATGCAGACGCCTCGTCATTTGTCCCGAAGGACTTTGGTCACGGCCGCCACTGCGGGCCTCGTCGCCGCAGTCGCCTCCCCCTCGCAGGCATCCGGCGCGCGGGCCCGGTTCCACACGGCGGGCCGGATCAAGAAGACCGTCCATGGCGCTGTGCAGTACACCTGGCCCGGCATCTACTTCGAGGGGCGCTTCCGCGGTACCGGTGTCGGCATCGTCCTCGACGACTCCGACAACGACTACGACGTGCAGATCGACGGAACAACCCTCGCGACACTGGTGACCCCGGGCCGGAACACCTCCTGGATCGACGACCTCCCCGACACCGAGCACGCCGTGCGGCTCGTCAAGCGCACGGAAAGCCCGTGGGCCGCGGGCCGGTTCGGCGGGTTCGTCGCCGCCCCCGGAGGTGCGATCCTGGCCAGACCCCGGCCGCGGAGCAGGCAGATCGAGTTCATCGGTGACTCCTTCACCGCCGGCTACGGCAATGTCTCCGGAACACGTGACTGTTCGGGCAACGGAGGAGTCAACCGGAACAGCGACGCCGACCTCGCCTTCGGCGCCCTCACCGCCCGGAGCCTGGGCGCCGACTACCAGATCAACGCCTACTCCGGCCTCGGCATGGTCCGCAACTACAACGGCAGCAGCCCCGATGCCGACTTCCGCACTTACTACGACCGGGCCTTACTGAACGTCGAGGGCGACGTCTGGCGGACACCGCACACCTGGCGACCGCAGGTCGTCGTGGTCGGCCTGGGCATCAACGACTTCTCGACCCCGCTGAACCAGGGCGAGCGTTGGACGACTGAGGAGGCCCTGGTCGCCGCCTACGAGACCGCCTACCAGAGCTTCCTCGCCAAGCTGCGCGCCCGGTACGGACCCAAGACGTTCATCGTGGTCAGCGCCACTTACGTCTCCCACACCACCGCGTTCGCCCAGGCCACGCAACGGATCGTTCAGGAACGCAACCGGCGGGGCGACAACCGGGTCCGCTACTGGTACTACGACGATCCCGACCTGGATCGACTCGGCTGCGACTGGCACCCCTCGGTCAAGGACCACCGGATCATCTCCGGCCTCCTCAACAACTACCTCGCCGCCCTTCCGCTGCGCTGGTAGGCGGTCGGAGGCTCGCCACCCCTTCCTCCCTGAGAGTTGACGGCATCCTGGCGCCTGAGAGCGGGCGTGGTCTACGGCCGGTTGCCGCTCTCGGGTGTGGCGTCGACCGTGTTCCCTACCGCCGACGGCTCGACGGACGGTGTCGGTGTCACCGAGGGCACGCGGGTGGGAGCGGCAGGGCTGGGCGCGGTGCTGGGGTTGTCGGTCCCTGTCTCGGCGGGGCGAGGGGTGACGGCCTCGGGTGGGACCGACGGGGTGGGGGCGGCCGACGGGCTGCTCACGGGGGGTGGGGCGAGTGGGACCGTCGGGGACGCGGGTGCCTCGTGTGTCGCCAGGCGCAGGGGCAGCACGATGAGAGCGGCCACGGCGCAGGACGCGCCGACTCCGGCCGCCGTACGGATGAGTCGGCGGCGTGTCGCGGCGCGGCGGATCGCCGTGTAGCGGCCGGGGGGCGGGCCGAGGTGGTCGGAGGGGGGTCGCAGGATGACGGCGAGAGGGTCGTCGGGCTCGAAGTCCGGGCCCTCGTCAGAGTGTGTGATCAAGGCTTCTCCTCAGATGGGCGCGGAGCAGTTCGCGGGCCGCGTGGAGGTCGGCCTTGATGGTTCCTTCCTTGCGCCCGGTCAGCACGGACACCTCCCGGATCGGCATGTCAGCGTAGTAGTGCAGCAGGATCGGGACGCGCAGCCGTTCCGGCAGCGACTGCACGAGCAGGCGGACCGAGGGGTCGGCCTGTTCCGCCTGATCGGTCCGCGGGCGTACGGCGGCTTCGACGGTGGCCCGGTGGACGGCTCTTCGCTCGCGCTCGAGCTTGCGCCAGTGGTCCCGGACGAGGTTGGCCGCGGTGACGTAGAGGAAGCCCTGGGGCTCCGCGACGGATGTCCAGCGGGCCCAGAGCCGGGTGAACGCCTCCGAGGCGATCTCGTGGGCGGTCTCGTCGTCGTCGACCAGCCGTCGGCACCAGCCGGCGAGGCGCGGGTAGAGGGCGGCGAACAGTTCGGACGCTGCCTTCTCTCGGGACCGTTTCAACGCTCTCCATGGTCGTGACGTCGTGGGGGACTCGTAGGGGAAGGAGCCCGGGCCGTCGCAGGGCGTTCCATCGGCCCGGGATCCGGGCGGCGGGTCAGGGGCTCGCCGAGTTCAGCGTGGCGAAGACGATCACGTTGTCGCGGTAGTCCTCACCGGTGCGGGGGCCGCCACATGTGATCAGCCGCAGCTCGGGGCGGTCCACGTCCCCGTAGACCGCGTCCGCCGGGAAGTCGTCCTTGGCGACCGTCCGTACGGCGTCCACGGCGAACGTCGCCGTCGTACCGTTCTCCAGGCGCGCCACGATCCGCTCACCCCGTCCCAACCGCGCCAGGTGGCGGAAGACCCCGTCCCCGTAGGCGCCGACCGTGACATGGCCGAGGATCACCGACGGGCCGGTCTGACCCGGTGTCGGCGAGTGCTGGTACCAGCCCGCGCGGTCGTGCGCCGTGATCGGCGGCACCTGCACGCTGCCGTCCGCGGCCAACCCCAGCCGCATGACCGGGGTGTCGACCCCGATGGCGGGAACCTGCAACCGGACCGGGACAGAACGACCAAGGGTGCGCGCCGAGTTCGCGGAGGAACGCGAAGACGGAGAGGTGCCCGCGGTGGGTGGCGGTGGCGTGCTCTCCGGGTGTGCGGTCGTCTCCCGGTCGTCGCCGGTCCGGTGGCCACCGCAGCTCAGGAGCAGAGAAGCCGCCGCCGCGGTGGCGAAGGCGCGCCTGGAGAGCAGCGTCATGCGCCGGTCGCCCGCCGGCGTCGTACGAGATGGACCGCCGCGCCGCCTCCGAGCAGCACCGCGGCGGCACTTCCGGCGATCACCCCGGCCTCGTTCCCTCCGGAGTTCGCCGACACCGGCGCCACACCGGTGTCCGGCGCGCCACTGGGTACGACGGAGACCTGGCCCGGGGTCGGCGCCCCGGTCGGGGCGTCGCTCGGAACCGGGGTCGGGGCCGCGCCGGCGGGGGCCTCACTCGGGTCCGTGGTGGCCGGGGCCGGAGTCGGTGCCGTGGAGGCTGGTACCGGACTCGGCCCGTCGGCGAACGCGGGCACCGTGCTCGCCAACACGGCGGTGCACGCGAGTGCCGTGGCACTGAGGACAGTTCGGCGCATGAAACGCTCTCTCTCGTCGGTCCGCCCGCCCGGTGAGGCGGCGGGCTGCGTCACAGATCGAGCGGAGAGACGAGGCAGCAGCAGGACCGGTTGTAAAGAGACGGCAAAGTCGTCGGGAGCCGCCGCCATGCCCGGGGGGCGGGAGGCAGTGGCCGAGGTGCTGTTCGCATCGTGTGCTGTCGCACGGGCGACGCGAAGGTGTCTCACCCACCCCACAACCTCTACGCATGAGGACGTCTGATGCAGGCTCAGGGGAGACGCTGCGTATTGATCGCCACACGCAGTAGGTTCGTTCCACGCGCGCGGGCACGTTGCCGTGCGTGTTCGGGACCCGGGTGAGGGGGAAACTGTGCGTTCCGGAGAGGAACTCGCCGGCCGCTATGTCCTCAAGGAGATCATCGGCACTGGGCGAAGCGGCAGCGTGTGGCTGGCCCACGACACCGTGGTGGGGCAGGACGTCGCGCTGAAACCGGAGCGGATCGAGGGCGACCGCCAGACCGCGGTACGGCGACTGCTGGGCGAGCCGCGGGCCATGGCCAAGTTCCGCGACCATCCCCATGTCGTAACCCTGTACGACGTCGTGACCGTGCCACAGGACGGGGACGGGACGGAGACGTACTGGTTCATCACGGAGTACGTGCCCGGCGGCGGCCTGGACCGGCAGCCGCCGATGTCTCCCCTCCGGGCGGCCCGCCTCGGTGCCCAACTCGCCGATGCCCTCGCCGCCTTGCACGAAGCCGGCATCGTCCACTGCGACGTCAAGCCCGCCAACATCGGCCTGTCCCGGCACGGTACCGCGAAGCTGCTGGACTTCGGCGCCGCCTACCGGGTCGGCGGCACCGAGACCATCACGGCCAACGGCCCGTTCAGCTTCACCCCGGACTACGCCGCCCCCGAGCTGGCCCGGGGCAACGTCCCCCGCCCGGCCTCGGACGTGTTCTGCCTCGCCACCACCCTCCACGCCCTGGTCACCGGCTCACCACCGCGCGGCGGCGAGACCGAGAAGGACGGTGACCACCGGGAAGGGGACACGGAGGACACCGAGCGCCTCAGGTACTGGAAGGCCGAGCAGGGCGTCGTCGAGATCGACGCCGCCGCAGTAGGCCCCCTGGTCCCCGTGCTCACCGCCATGCTGCAACGCGATCCGCGCCGGCGCCCCGACGCCACCGAGGTCAGGCGGCTCCTGGAAGCCGTCGCCGGGCCCGAGTCGGATGCCTCGGAGGGCAAGTCCGCCGGGCGTTCCCGGTGGCGTCGGCCGCTGCTCGCCGCGGCGCTCGGCGCAGGTGTCCTACTGGCCCTGGTCCTCGTCCTCATCCCCGGCGACGGCGACGGCGACAACGAGAGAGCCACCCAGGAGTCCGGCCGGAGCCGGATCACGGAAGGCCCCTCGGACGCCGAACAGTCGGCCCTGATCGGCGATCCGCACACCGCCGACCTGTGCGCCCTGTCCGACCCCGACGCTCTCGGCCGGTTCGGCAAGGCCCAAGTGGACCTGGACTACGGGAACTTCGACCGCTGCGACACACTCGTCCACCCCGACGACAAGAGCCGGATCGACGTGTCGATCCAACTCCGCCCGGGCTCACCACCCGAGTCGTCGCAGCCCTCCAGAACCATCGGGAAGATCGGCGTCATCGAGGAGCCGCCGGAGAGCGACGAGTGCGGGCTGCTGCTGACGTCGCCCGACGGCACCGTCGTCGAGGTCCGCGTCAACGTGGGTGACGGCACTGTGCTCGGCGGCAGCGCGACGCTGTGCACGGTCGCCGACGCCGCCGCCCAGAGCGCGGCCGACGTTCTGAACCAGGGCCCGCTCCCCCGGCGTTCCCCGCCCTACCCGGACGCCTCGCTGGCCTGGGCGAACGCCTGCGAGTTGCTCGACGCCAAGGCGCTGCAGGTCGTTCCCGGCCTCAAGGCGGAGCCGGACGTCGGCGTCGCGAACTGGAGCTGCGAGTGGTCGAGTGACGTGGACGACCTGGAGACGGAGGTGGGCTTCTTCCGCGACCAGCCCAAGTCCACGGACGATGGCGACCTCATCAGGCTCAGCGGATACGACGCCTTCGTCGTACCGGAGGGCAACGGCGACGACACCTGCACGGTCTTCGTCGAATACCGCCAGTACAGCGGCCAGAACGCCGAGACGGCCGCCGAGATGCTGCGCCTGCACGTCGGCGGGCAGCGGCCCGTCGAGGAGCTCTGTGACATGGCCAGGGACCTCGCTGGCCCGGCCGCCGCGGAACTACGCGCACAATCACGCACCGGAGGAGGCTGAGCCCAGTCCGGACGGGTCCTAGTCGTCCGAACCCGAAGCCGAACCCGAGCTCCGGCCCGTACGCCCGGCGCTTCGCACCAGCTCGCCCGCCATCAGGATGGCAGCGGAGACCGCGCGCGCCCGGCGAGAGCCGCCCCGCGCCGCCCATACGACGCACACGGCCATCCTCCCAGGCCGTGGAACAGGGCGTCGCAGTGGCGCCGGCGTGCGGCGGACGCCTCAGGGGCCGGGGTCCGGCCAGGCGGTGTCGTCCTCCATCAGGTCCAGGTCCGGTGGTACGAGCGTCGTGGACTCCACCAACCCCTTGAGCAGGTTGTGCAACAGGCCGTTGTCGGCGGGGCGGCCCTGCGACTTGTCGTGCATCAGTTGGTATCGGAAGCCGGTGCGGTCCAGGCGGCGGCGTACGGCCTCGATCCGGTACTCGACCTTGCGCTCGTTCCAGTTGTCGTCCGGGCGGAGGTACGCGAGCTGCTTGGCGGCCATGGCGTACGTCAGGGGTCGCGGGTCCTCCTCGTACAGCAGGTACCGCTGACCGAGCACGACCAGCAGCAGCCGCTCGTCGTCATCGAGCGCCCAGATCTCCGGCCGTACGGTCTCGGCGCGCCGGCGCGACACCGGGCCCTGGTCGTCGTGGCCCGTCACGTACAGCTCGACGAGGTGTTCCCGGTAGCCCGAGCCCTTCACGAACAGCGGGGTGTAGCCGGTGGCGAGCGGGATCGGCTCGGTGGTCATGTGCATCATCCGGCCGCGCGGCAGCCGTACGAGCTGCTGCCCTGTGTTGCGCAGCCACCAATGCCCCTGGCGGTACGTCAGCTCCCCGTGGCGTCGGCTCACCCGCAGGTCGTCCACGCCGACGCCCAGGTCCACCTCCGGCTTCTCGCCGCGGCCGAAGCAGATCGTCAGGCCCTGCCGGGGCGGGGCGCTGAGGTCGCCCGTGACGGTGCGGGCGTGCAGGGTGCCGGGCGTGGTGGGCGCGACACCGCGCGCGAGGCTGGCGGAGAGGGGCATCGCTGGTCTCCTCGGTTCGTGGCATTCTCGGGGCGCGTACGGCGCACTCCCCAGGGTCCGCGTTCGCTCCGGGACCCCTCCCCAAAACGAGTCCGTATAAAAGGGCATGCCCCGTCGCCGTGGGTCAACGGCGCCAGCAGGCGTACGAGTTGAGGGGTTGACGTATGAGCGGGGACAGGGGCCGGGGCGGCGTCACGGTGGTGCCGGCGCTGATGGTGGTTCTCACCGTCTGCGGCCTGATGGTGGTTCTCACCGGCTGCGGAGGGAGCGGCGGCCAGGACGACGGCCCCGAGGAGGGGGCGGGGCCGTCGTCCACGAGTACGCCGTCGAGGGCGAGCGGCGCGGGCACGCCGGCGAAGACCGAGCAGCCGTCCTCGCCCTCGTCCCCGGCCACGAGTGGAGCGACCGCGGCCGACGGCACCGATGTCGGCGCCTGCTTCGACGGACGCTGCGACGTCGCCGTGTCGAAGCCCATGACCCTCAAGGTCGACAGCCGGTTCGGCGTCGGCGAACTCCGGATCACGAAGATCACTGACGATTCCGTGGTGCTCCAGTCCTCGGGCCCCGGCACCTTCCTGAGCGCCTCGGTCGGCGAAGGCGGCACCGGCGGCCTGAACGCTCTCGGCTTCCGCGTGAAGTCCCTGAACGGTGGTACGGCGGTGCTGGAGTTCTTCCCCAAGGCCTGACTCGCCGGGAAGGGCATCCTCGGGCAGGTGTACGAGTGGCACAGGCCTTCCTCCGTCGCTCCGGTGTCTACTCGGCCCGGGCCCCGGCGAGGCCGCCGTGACGTACTCCATGACCAGCCAGGACATCATCCGCCGCGGCCGGCCGGCCGGAGCGCCGTCGAGCGGGGCCTGCGCGTCATGAGCCGGTTCCTGCTCCTCGTCAACCGGTTCCTGTCCGTCGTCGGGCAGGGTGAGTACATCGTGCAGGGTGACCACATGGGTGTGGCTGAGGTGGGGGGCACGGCCCTCGGCACTCAGCCGGTCGTAACCGCCGGGGCGGGCGTCGGTGGTGTGCAGCCGTTTGAGGACCACGTCTCGCGGAAGCAGCAGGTCACGGGCGAGCCACACCTCGCCCGTTCCCCCCGTGAAGGGGCCTTGCGTCAGCCGGTGGCGTTCACCGACCGTCGTGCCCTGGCGCACCCGTTTCCCCTCAGCCGTTGCTCCGGATCACCTCGGCCGAACCTACTGGCCGAGCGGAACCTCGTACGGCGCCTTCACGGGATGTTCCCGATCCACCGCTCGGCGAGGCCGTCAGGAGCCTGGTCAGCAGGTCGTCGAGCCCGCACACCCGCCCGGCACGGCGGGACCGCCGCACGGCTGTTCCGGGGGCGAGACGGCCGGGCGGGCCGATGACACGCCGCGCCGGTGAAGGTGGCGTGGGAGCCGCTGCCCGCCCTGTGCGGGACCGGGCGTCACGCCCACTCCGCCCACGCGGCTGCCACTTCGGCGTGCCAGGTGATGCGCGGGTCCTGGTCGAGTGCTGCGCGGATCCGCTCCGGTGCGCCGATGAGGTGGAGCCGCCCCGTGGCACCGAGGGCGAACGCCTCTCGTACCGCCTCGACGGTCATGCCGTCGGCGCAGCTCAGTTCGCGCAGGTCGAGGTAGAGCTCATGGTGCCCGCGGTCGATGCGGGCGCCGAGCTCGTGACGCAGGCGTCGGCCCGTGTCGGCGCCGAGCGTGCCGCTGACGGCGAGCCACGCATGGGACGGAGTCTGCGCCAGGTCACGGACCCTGATGATCACAGTCGGGGGAGGCAATCCCGGTTCACCCGTCCACGTCGCCGCTCACCGGACGACCAGTGACCGGAACGCATCCCGCACGTTTGACTTGGACTCCGTGACATACCTGTTCGACGGCGGGGTGTCGGAGTCGCCGTAGGAGAAGTACGAAATGACCGCGGGGCAACTCGAGCCGCTGATCTGGATCTTGCGGTTGGTGACGAGCTTGCCGGTGCGCAGCTCGTAGACCTTCACCGGGATCGCGATCTTGTGGAAGCTCACGTAGGTGAGGGCACCGGAGTCCCTGTCCCGGTACGGGCACGTCTCGACGGAGGTTCCGAAGTCCTCCTCCCCCATGCAGACCACCAGGACTGCGTTGGCGGGGTCGTTGGCCTTCCAGGAGCCGGGGAGCTTGCCGGTGTAGTCGTCGCCGTACGTGTCGTTGTCGCCGTAGAACAGCGCGCGGTTGGTGCCCTTGCCCATGGGCTTGGCGCCGCTGTACTTCGCCGGCTTGGAGCAGTACTCGGGCTGGGTGTCGGTCCCTCCCGCGAGCAGGTGACGGACGTTGGCCAGCTCGATGTTCAGCGCGGCTTTCCTGGCTCCCTTCCGGGCCTGGTCCGCGAGGTCGCCGCCGGGGTACTGGTCGAGCAGCCGCTCGTAGTGCGTCCGGGCCTCCTGCCAGCTGCTGTCCGCCATGAGGTCGTCACCGCATCCGACGAGCGCGGCCGGCTCGGTCCGCCTGATCGTGTCGGCGGACCGGTCGAGTACGTCGTGGCTCCGCTTCCGGTCGCGGAGCCAGTCGGTGACGGTGACCGTGTCGCAGGGGTCCTCGGCGGGCAGGGTGCCGAGGAATCCGTTCAAGGTCGCCTGGACCGTCTTCTCGTTGCCGGGTTCCGCGAGGACCGAGGCGAGTGTGCCGAAGCCCGCCTCCAGGGCATCGGTGTCCCCGCTCAGCGCGGTGGCCAGCTCGATGCGGGCCGTCTGCAGCCGATCGCACGCCTGTACGGTCTCGTCGCCGCGGGCGGTCAGCGGGGCGTCGGCGATGCGGTGCCCGAACCACACCCTGTCCTGGGCGCTCACCACCTGCGCGCAATCGCCGCTTTCGCGGGCCTCGGTGACGCTCCGCTGGATCCTGGAGGCGTCGAATCGCAGGAGCCCCACAGTCAGCAGCACCACCAACGTGATGCCGAGCGCGACCAGGCGCTGACTGCGCACGGCAACCCGGACGGCGCCTCTGCGCGCCAGGAACCAGCCGTGGGCGACGACGGCCGCCCACCACACGAGCACGGCTACCTCGTACGACGACGAGGCGGTCGAGACGAGCCTCGAGACGAGTACGACGGTGACGGCAACAGCCGCGACGGCGAGCCTGCGCCGCCGCAGCATCAGGTAACCGACGCCGAGCAGGGAGGCGTTGCCGAGGGCGACGGCCAGCGGGTCGTGCGCCCTGGCCTGGGGAGGCGGGAACTCCGGCATGGCGGGTACGGCGGGCACAGCGGGCGTGGAGTCACTCATCCTGATCTCCCCCGGGCGCGGAACGGGTGTGGTGCCCGCATTGTTCGGCCGCGCCTGCGGGACCCCTCCCGAGTCCTGCGAAGGCATCCGCCGTGGGCCGACGGCAGACTCCGGTCACCGCCCTGCGACTCACCGGCCGACCAGTCCGTGTCGGTGGCTACGAGTCTCAGTCCCGCGAAGATGTCTGCGTGTCCCGGGCCCCCGGTCCCTTCCCCTCTCCCCCTTCCTCCCCAAGTGCCGCTCACGTTCCGGACGTTGACCCGGACCCCACCCCACAGCACAATGAGCGCGCATACATGAGAGCGCTCTCACACTCGCCATGCTTCCACCTCCCGCACCCGTGACCCGCGGCCCGCGACTTCCAAGGAGACCCATGACCGGCAGCCAAGGCCCGGTGTTCAGCCGCCGTGCGCTCATCGGGACCGGACTCGGTGTCGGCGCAGCGGCCCTTGCCGCGGCCGGCTCCGGCGTGGCGCAGGCGGTGCAACGCCCGTCCGCCGGCACCGCCTCTGCCCAGCGCCGGGCGTATGCCTTCCTCGCCTCGGCGATGGACGCCTATCCGGATCACGGCACTGTCCGGCTGGCCCAGAGCTACACCGACCAGGCCGGCCTGTTCAGCACGGCGTTCACCTACGACAACGCCCTCGTGATCCTGGCCTGTCTCGCGTCCCGCACCGAGGACGGCCGGTCCCGGGGCATGGCGCTCGGTGACGCGCTGCTCTACGCCCAGGCCCATGACCCGGTGTACGACGACGGCAGGCTGCGTCAGGCCTACAACGTCGGGCCGTACACCTTCTTCGACGGTTCGCCGCAGCCGGACGGCTTCGTGCGAGCGGACGGCACGGCCAACGTCGGCGCTCAGTTCGGCTTCACCGGCACCGCCGTGGGTGACATGGCCTGGGCCGGCATCGCGCTGAGCGCACTCGCCCGCCGGACCGGGGAGCGCCGCTTCCTCACCGGCGCCGTACGGATCGGCGAGTGGATCGAGCGCGTCGGCCGTACCGAAGAACCCCTCGGCGGCTACAAGTTCGGGGTCAACGGCGCCAACGAGAAACTGCCGTTCACCTCCACCGAGCACAACACCGACTTGGTCTGCCTCTTCGGACGGCTCGCCCGGCTCACCGGGGACCGGGTGTGGCGGGAGCGGCGCGCGCGTGCAGAGGCCTTCGTCAAGAACATGTGGGAGCCGGACGGGGGCTTCTTCTACACCGGTACCAACGACGGCGTGACGGTCAACAAGTCGCCGATCCCCGAGGACACCCAGACCTGGACCCACCTCGCCCTCGCCTCCCCCGCCCATTCCCGGTCGCTGGACTGGGCCGCGACCGAACTGGCCGTCCTGGACACGGCCGACCGACGCAACAGCACCGTGCCTGCGGGCCAGTCGTACGAAGGGGTCACCTTCAGTTCCGCCGGTCTCCTGGCGAACGAGGAAGCCCCGATCGCCGAGTTCCAGCCCAAGCCCAACCGCAACGGCGTGTGGTTCGAGGGAACGGCGCACCTCGCGCTCGCCCTGCGGGACCGGCACGCCCGCGGTGACGAGGCACGCGCCCGGCGGCTGATCGCCTCCATCGAGCGGGCCCAGGATCTGCTCGGCGTCGGCCAGAGCATCGGGGGCGGCGCGGTGGCCGAGAAATCCGGGGTCGTCTCGGCGAGCAGCCCGCTCGACACCGGTTTCGGGTTCGGCTACTACCCCTACCGGCACGCGGGGGCCACCGCCTGGTATCTGCTGGCGGCGGCACGCGCCAACCCCCTGCGGGTCTGAGGACAACCGGCGCGGGCGCCCGCGCGCGGCCGTAAGAGTGCGCCGAGGGCGGCTTCCAGACCCTCCCCTGTTCGCAACCTCGGTGCCATGATGGTGAGTTATGGCTGAGGGGGACGAAGTGACGGGCCGTGGCATCCGGGTGCGGTTGGAGGGGGACGCCACCGAGAGCGACGTCGGCGCCCTGCGCAAATGGCTGGAGCGGGAGAAACCACTCGACGAACAGGTCCGCGCGGGCCGGCTGCAGATTCACGAACGGAGCCGGGGGGACGAGACCGGGGCCCCGATGGGTGCCGCCATGGAGATCGTCGTGGCGCTGACCGGGGGCGCCGCGTCCGTCGTCTTCATGGAGCTGCTGGACCAGGTCAAGCGGGCCGTGGAGGCCTGGCGGGCCAATCGCAGCGAGGTGGAGGACGGCGAGCCTCCCGAGGCTCGCGTCGACACTGTGGACCCCGACGACAGGTAGCCCGGTGACCGGTTTCGACCCGCGTGGGCTGGTGAACCGGGCGCTGCTGGTCGGGGTGTCCGAGTACGACCTCACGGAGCCGCCGCACGGTGCGCCCGGCGACCTGCCCGCCGTCAAGCACAACGTGAACCGGCTCCGCGACGTGCTGCAGCGTGGGCGCGTGTTCGGGGAGCACGAGATCACCGTCTCCCGGTCGCCGTCCCTGGACGACTTCAGCCGCGCCCTGCGCACCGCCGTCGGCGAGGCCGAGGGGCTGCTGCTGTTGTACTTCGCCGGGCACGGCGCGATCCCCAGCGCGGGCGACGAGTTGTTCCTGCAGATGCGCAACGCGAGTGTCGTCGCGGGCGGGCACGCGGTCTTCCCCGGCGCGGAGATGTTCACCACCGTGCTGACGGTGCTCGCCACCAGTCCCGCCCGGCGCATCGTGGTGATCCTCGACTGCTGCTTCGCGGGCAACGCCGCCTGGCTGTGGGAGACCTTCCGCGACAAGCGGCGCGTGCTGCTGCTGATGAGCGTGCAGGCCAACCACCGTACCGACGCGGGCGATCCGCGGACGCCGACTCCGTTCACCGAGGAGCTCCTGCGCCTCCTCGACACCGACGAGGAGGCGTGGTTCCAGGACCTCGCGGACCGACAGCGGGAACGGATGGCGGCGGCCCGTCACCGGACCGTGCGCGGCGAACCCTGGGAACCGCAGAGCCGGACGGAGCCGACGGAGGACGTACTGCTGTCGGCGCGTGCGACCCGGCCGGCGACCGGCGGACCGAAGGACACGGCAGGACCGCCGGTGCCGGTGTCATCGGACGGCGGGGAGCAGCCGGGCACACCGACAGGGCGCGCCCCGAGGAAACCGGCCGGAGACGGGCTGCGGAAGCGGGCAACACGTCCGGCTCCGCCGCCCCGCGGCCGGGCGGCCCCGCTCGCGCTCCTCCACACCTGCGCCAAAGCCGCCGGCGCACGGCTTCGGCGCACCCGGCGGCCCGGCCTCGTCCGCCCGGCTCAGCGCCCCCGCCGCCGGGCCACGGCCCCCGCCGTCCTGCTCGTCCTCGCCACCCTGGGTCTCGGCTCGTACGGCGTTGTCGTCCTCGTCGGCGACGACTCCTCCTGCGCGCCTCCCCTGGAGTTACGTGTCCTGACCGACCCCGACCTGGAGCCGACCGTCCGTGCCGCCGCCGGCGCGTATCTGACGTCGGACGAGAACACCACCGGCGAGGGCTGCCGCCGCAGCGGCCTGACCGTCTACAGCGCGGGCGCCGCCGACGCGGTCACCGCGCTGCGCAAGCGGTCCGCCTCCTGGCAGGAGCCGCCCGACGAGCGCACCAACCCGCAGCGCGACGTCGGCCCGCAACCGGACGTGTGGATTCCCGCCTCCCGCGCGGACGTCCCCCGGGTCACCGACGAGCAGGACACGGACGCCGTCGCCACCCTGCACCCGGAGGACGCGCCCCTCGCCTACTCCCCCATCGTGCTCGCCGTGCCCGAGGACCTCGCCGTCGAGTCCCGGAGCGAGCGTGTCGGCCCTCCGCTGATCCGGATGATCGACAGCTTGCGCGAGCGGCACGAGAGCGCCGAAGTGCACCGCCCCGACCCGGAGTTCACGGACACCGGGCTGCTCGCCACGATCGGCCTGTACGGCACCGGCGCCCTCGTGCCCGGCCGCGCGGAACACCGGATCGCACCGGGGCCGCCCTCCCCCACCGCGACCGAGCTGCTGTGCACGCTGCCCGACGACGACGCCGTGGACCGGCGCGCCGCCGCCCTCGTCCCCGAGTTCCTGATGAAGAGCGGCGTCGGCTGCGACAGCACACGGCGCGAACCGCGGATCGCCCAGTACCCGGGCAACGTGCCCGGCCTGGAGCCCGTCTTCGTCCGGGTGCGTTGGCAGGGCGCCGAGCGCGACGCTTCCGCGCGCGACCGTGCGGCCGACGGCTTCCGCACCTGGCTGGCCGGTGAGCGAGGGCGGGAGGTGTTCGCCCGGGCCGGCTTCCGCGAGACCAGCGGCAGCGGCAGCCGGTCGCTGCTGGACACGAGCGAGATCGCCCCCGGGGTGCTGCCCGCGCCCGACGGGCTCGTCGAGCCCGCCGGCCGGGACGCGATGGAGGGGGCACTGGCGAAGTACCGCGGCGCCCACGGGCCCGGCCGGGTCCTCTTCCTGCTCGACAACTCGGGTTCGATGGCCCGTCTGTGGGAGGGTCCCAGCGGCGGCCCCGGTCTGCTCAAACAATCCCTGGGCGGACTCGGCGACGGGGACGAGTACGCCGTGTGGACCGTGTCCGGCACGGGCGACCGACCGCCGTACGCCACCCTGCTGCCCTTCGGTCACCACGCCCGCAGGGACGCCGAGCAGGTCATCGACCGGAACGCCCGGGTGCGCAACGCCGAGGCCGACCCCCGCGCGGCCCTGCTCGCCGCGCTCGAGGACATGGAAGGGCGCGGGGCCGGCGACGAGCGTCCTCAGCTGATCGTGTACATCACCGACGACGAGGACGCGGGCCGGCTGACCGGCGGCGACCTGAACTCCGTGCTGGCACAGGCCCGTTCGGCCCAGGTGCCGGTGACGATGGTGTCGCTGGCGGGCGACGGCTGCGACGAGGACAAGCCGGACACCGCCATCTCCGCGGCGAGCGGCGGCCGCTGCGTGGACGCCGACGAGGACCTCGGCGCCGCTCTGCACGACGAGGTCGCGCGCACCGGCACGGGGGAGGACTGATGGCCCGACGGTTCGCGACGCTGCTGACCCTGCTCCTGGTGGCCGCCTGCGGTGGCGGCGGAAACGGCGCGGCACCGGCGCCCTCCGCCGACGAGCCCGGCACCATCGTGATCGCCAGCGGCCGGGACGTGACCGGCAAGAACGGCGTCCGGCAACAGCTCATCGACGCCTGGAACGCACGCCAGGAGAAGGACGACAGCGGCTACCACGCCCGCCTGGTCGAACTGCCCGGCAGCGCCGACGAACAGCGCAGCCAGCTGCTCGGCGCGCTGCAGTCCGGCAGCGCCGACTACGACGTGGTCAACCTCGACGTGACCTGGGTACCGGAGTTCGCCGCCGCCCACCTGATCCGGCCGCTGCCCGAGACGATGATCGACGGTGATGTCATCGAATCCGTGGCCGGCACGGCGCGGTGGGACGACAAGGTGTACGCGGTGCCGTTCAACGGCGACGTCGGGCTGCTCTACTACCGGACCGACCACCTGCGTCGGGCGAGCGTCCAGCAGACCGACCTGAGCGGCGGAATCGGGTGGGGGCGGCTGGAGAACCTGATCAACATTCTCAACGACGACAAGCCCAAGGGCTACGAGAGAGGCTGGACCACCCAGCTCGACGCCTACGAGGGCCGCACGGTCAACGCCTTCGAGGCGTTCGCGTCGGCGGTGGAGAACTTCTCCCTCACCGACGAGGACGGCCACTACGACGCCACCGTCGAGGACTTGACGGCAGGCATCGCCGAACTTCGCCGCCGCACCGACGAGCCGTACACCCTGCCGGACGCCGACGGCTCCGACGAGGCCGCCTCCCTCGGCGACTTCGCGGACGGCCGCACCACGTTCCTGCGGCACTGGCCGTACGCCTACCGCACGTTGTACCAGTCCTTCACCGACGAGCAGCTCCGCGTGGCCCCGCTGCCCGGCCGGGCCGTGCTCGGCGGCCAGAACCTCGCGGTGACCGGGGCTTCGCAGCGGGCGGACAAGGCCGCCGAGCTGATCGCTTTCCTCACCGGCCGGGAGAGCGAGCGCTGCCTGCTGGACGCGGGCTTCGCGGCCACGCGCAGGTCGGCGTACGTGGACGACGACGTGCGGTGCACGATGACCGACCCGCCCGCTTCCTCCTCCCCCGCCGGCGAGAGCGCCGACCGTATGCCGCGCGACGGGGCGGGCCGCCCCGAGTACGCCCGCCGGATCCTGCTCCCAGCTCTCCAGCAAGCGGTCTCCCGCCCCCGAACCCCGCTCTACGGCGCCTTCACGCAGACGTTCACCGCACAGCTGGGGCCTCTGTTCGGCGAGGACCCGCCGAGCGATGCCGCGCTGGCCGAGAGCCTGGACGCCGGGCTGAGGAAGGCGCTGCCGGACTGAACGCCCGGGGCAGTGCCACCGTTCGGGCCACTGCCTCCAGAGGTGGACCCAAAGCCCCCTCTGTACGGTCCCCGGCCGGGACTCGGAGCCGCTCACTGCTCTTCCGGCTCTCGGCGTGGGCCGTCGGCGTCCTTCGGTGGTCGGGTGTGGGGAGTGTCTCCGGCGGTGAGATGTGCCAGGACCTCGACCAGGTCCTGGCACGCCCGTTCCACCGAGCGTCTGGTGTTGCGCTGCTCGGTGATGACGGCGGACAGCAGCAGCGCGGTCAGGGCCATGGAGCCGTTGAAGGCCTGGAGCTCGATCATCACTTCTACACGGGTCAGCTGTTCGAAGGGGCCGGCCTCGTCCGTCGCCGCGATCGTGGCCGCCGTGGAGGCGAGGAGGGCACACAGGATGCTGCCCCACAGCTGGAAACGCAGCGCGGCCCAGATCAGCAGCGGATAGATCAGGAACAGCAGGCTGACGCGGCTGTACGTGGCCAGCGGAACGAGTCCGCAGGCGATGAGGGCCAGCCCTGAGGCTTCCTTCCATCGGGACAGGGACGGAGGCCAACGTGCCGCGTGGAGCAACAGGAGCAACGGGGTGACGAGCAGGACGCCCATCGCATCGCCCACCCACCAGGCCAGCCAGACCGGCCAGAAGGCGTGCCCGGCGAGCTTGTCCGTGAGGACGAGGAGGCCGACGCCGACCGTCGCGCTGATCAGCATGCTGGCCAGGGCCCCCAGGAACACCAGTGCGACCCCGTCCCGCAGCCGGCTGAGGTCCGTACGGAAACCCACCCTGCGCAGCAGGAGATACGCGCAGACCGGCGCCCCGGTGTTGCCCGCCAGCGTGCCGATCACAGCGGGCCGGAGAGAGGTGATGGACATGACCACCAGAAGGACGCCGAGGGCGATACCGGGCAGGCAACGCATCCCGAAGATCAGCAGGCAGGCCACCGCGAGACCGGTGGGCGGCCAAATGGGCGTGACCACGGCGCCCTCGACCACGAGCTGCCGCACGAGACCCAGCCGCCCCACCGCGAAATAGCAGGCGGCGACCGCCAGTGTCTGAAGGGCGTAGACGGCCGGTCGACGCAGATCCTCGATACCCACCACGGCAGCCATCAGATACCGACGCCGCCGTCTCGGCGAGGCGAAAGGCGCGGGTGTCGCCCTACCGCCGTACGCCGGGTCCCTCGTGGCCGACGACCAGAACGGCCGCGTCGTCCTCGTGTCCCACACGCTCGGCGCCCTTGATCACGGCGGCGGCGAGCGAGTCCGCGTCCATGCCCGCCATGGCGGCGACCCCGGCGAGCCTCACCACCTCGTCGAGCCCTTCGTCGGCGCTCAGTGAGGGTCCCTCCACCACGCCGTCCGTCACCAGGACGAACACTCCCCCGGCGCCGAGCCGGTACCGGGTCACGGGGTAATCCTGCCCCTCGTCGACACCCAGCGGCGGTCCCCCTTCGTCCTCGGCGATGCCGGACTTCCCGTCCGCAGTGGCCCAGACGCCGGGGATGTGTCCGGCCCGCGCGCTTTCCAGCACTCCGGTGGACGGGTCGAGCCGCATGAAGGTGCAGGTCGCGAATAGGTCGGTGCCGAGGGACAGGAGAAGGTCGTTCGTTCGGGAGAGGAGCTCGCCCGGCTCGCTGGTCACGGAGGCGAGCGCGCGCAGTCCGACCCGGACCTGCCCCATGAAGGCGGCGGCCTCGATGTTGTGGCCCTGAACGTCGCCGATGGACAGCCCGATGCGGCCGTCGGGCATCGTGAAGGCGTCGTACCAGTCACCCCCCACGTTGAGTCCCTGAAAGGCGGGTGCGTACTGGACGGCCAAGTGGAACCCGGGGGCGACCGGCATGTCTCCGGGAAGCATGCCGCGCTGCAGGGCGACGGCGAGCTCGACCAGGGAGCGCTGCAGCTCCGCCCGCTCGCGTGCCTGAGCGGTCAGCGCCCCGAGTCTGGCCAGCAGTTCGTCACCGTCGTCTGTGGGGCGCTTGCGGGACATGGACCACTCCGGGAGATTTGCGTCCCTTTGAGTATAAGAAGCAATTTGATCCTTCAGGGTGATGACGGCGTCACCGTGATGTTCGTCAGACCCCTGCCACCTGTCACCGTGTTGCTGCTGTGGACCGCGGTCCGGCAGCCGGAGCTGTGGTTCGTCACGTTGACGGCCAGCCGGGTCGAGCCGCTCGCGCCGGTGAGGGTCGACCTGTTCCCCTTGAACACCGTGCCGCAGCCCCAGCCGGGCCGCTGGGTGTGGACCTGGTAGCCGTCGTTCGTGGTGTTCTTGCCGGTGTTGTTCTCCACGAGGACGTCGTTGCCCTTCACGTCGACCCAGGAGTCGTCGTGGTGCGCACCGGTCAGACCGCGGCCGTCGAAGGTGTTGCCGACGATCCGCGCACCGGTCGTCCCCTCCTTGATGTCGATGCTCTCCCCGCCGACGTCGGGCCCGATGGTGTTGTTCAGGATCCGGATGTTGTCGCTCCTGTCGGAGAGCGTGTTGGCCGTCCCCACGTACACGCCCTCCCCCATGCCTCGGCCGTCGTTCCCGGTGTCGTGGATGCGCGAGTTCTTGATCACGCCGTCCGTGCTGGAGTTACGGAAGTGGACGCCCTCCATGTCGAGGCCGTGAACCGTCACGCCGTCCAGCACGACCCCCTTCGCGGAGTCGATCATGATTCCCTTCTGGCCGCCGGTCACGGTCACCCCGTTGACGGTCCAGTACGACGCCCCGTTCAGGTGCAGGCCATAGCCGCCGCCGGCGGTGAGCACGGCCTTCGACGAACCGGTGAGCGTGATTCGGGCGCTCGAGGTGGCCGCCCTGGTCGTCCTGAAGTTGCCGGTGTACGTGCCGTCCGCGAGGTGGATCGTGTCGCCGGGCGCGGCCGCGGCGAGAGCCGACCTGAGCTGGGCGGCGGTCGAGACCTCGAGCACCGAGGCGCGGGCCGACGCGAACGCCGGGGGCGAGATGAGAGCCAGGGCGCCGGTGGCGGTGGTCATGGCGAGGAGGTGGGAGAGCAGCGTGCGGCTGTGCGTGCGCATGGGGGGTCTCCTGTGGTCCGAATGGGTCGTCCGGCGTGCACGTCGTGCGAGGAGTGCGCATGCCGGGGCCGGGCCGACGAGGTGCGCGCGGGCCTGTCCGGCCGCAGTCACCTCGAGGGCTCCACAACGGACCCGGCACGCGCGTAGGCCGCGGGGCTCGCCCGGGTCAGTCGATGTGGTAGCTGTCGCCGTAGACCTTCCAGTCCAAGGGTGGGTTCAGGCCCAGGTTGCCGTTGCGGAGGAAGACCCGCTGTGCGGTGTCGACCCGGCTGGTGTCACTGTGGGCCTCCTCCTGCTTCATGGCCCACACCCGTGCGTCGAGGAACGCGTGCAGGTACGTCACCTCGTCGCCGCCCTGCGCCGGCGGCTTGGCCTTGCGCAGGGCCCGCTTGCGGATGTTGCGGAAGCTTGCCGGGTCGTTCCCGTCCCCGTGCATGACGATGGCGTCGTAGTACGTGAACTGGCCGAGCACGCCGAGCCCGTCCGCCTTGCCCTGCCGGACGGCCGGGTCGAAGTAGACGCGGTCGCGTTCGTCGTTCTGGGCCTGCTGGAAGACGGCGTCCTGGGCGGCCCTGCGCCAGTCCGCCGGGAAGGTCGGGTCGAGGCCGTCGTGCGAGTCGGTGCCATTGACCCGGCGCAGAGCGGGCAAGTACTTCGAGATGACGTTGCCGGGCTTGCGGCGGGCGTAGAGCTCGACGAGGTCGAGCATGTCGCCGGTGCCGGAGCAGAAGCCGATGATGCCGGCGGTGTAGCCGCGACCGTCCCCGATGTCTTCGATGTACTTGTACTGGGCCTTCCAGTCGAGGGAGGAATTCTCCGCGCTCGCGACCAGCTTCATGGCGATCTCCTTCTTCGCCGGGTCGTCGAGGCCGAGTGCGGCGGCGGGCGCGACCGTCGCCCGCGGAGAGGTGAGCAGCGGGGCCGCGGTCAACGCACCGAGCAGGGCGAGGACGGTGCGACGAGAGGGGGGCGTCAGAGCTGCCGTTCGTGCAGACATGCGCATCACGGGCACTCCAAGTGCGGTGAGGGTCAGGTTGGTCTGTACCTGACATCGATAGGAAAGTTTCCTACCAGATGCCATCGAGGCTGTAACCCCGTCAGGGGGATGTTCGTAGGATCGACCAAGACGGGCCCGTCACCGGGACGACCCTCCCGCTAGCATGACCGGATGGCCGTCGATCTGTTCGCAGGAATCCCCGTCAACGACTACGCAGCGGCACTGGCCTGGTACGAACGGCTGCTCGGCTGCCCGCCGTCGTTCGTCGCGAGCGACACGGAGGCCGTGTGGGAACTCGCGGAACATCGCTCACTGTTCGTCGAACATTGCCCCGAGCATGCCGGCCACGCCATGCACACCGTCTTCGTCGACGACTTCGACACTCGCGTCACCCAGATCGCCGAACGGGGGATCGAACCGTTGAAGCGGGAGACCTACGCCAACGGCGTACGCAAAGCCATTTATCGCGATCCCGAGGGGAACGAGATCGGGTTCGGCGGCGCTCCGCTCTGAAGCTCGCGGTCAGCCGGCAGGGAGGGCGCGGATGGCGGCGATGTCGAGTTGGAGGCGCACCTTCTCACTCACCATCGCACCGCCTTCGGCCAGCTTGCTGTCGTACGTCAGGCCCCATTCCGTGCGGTTGATGGTGGTGGTGCCGTCGAAGCCGACCCGCTCATAGCCGAACGGATCCGTGACGTGGCCTATGTAGGTGAGCTCCAGTACGACGGGACGTGTGGTGGCTTTGATGGTGAGGTCACCGGTCATGCGGTACACGTCTGGGCTCGCGAGGTGTACGGCGGTGCTGGCGAACCGCATGCGCGGGTAGGACGCGGCGTCCAGGAAGTCGCGGCCGACCAAGTGGGCGTCCCGTTGTTCCACACCGGTGTCGACACTGGCGGTGGACAGCACGATCTCCGCCCGTGAGCGGGCCGGGTCACGGCCGTCGAAGTAGAGGCGGCTTTCATATTCCGCGAAGGAACCGCGCACGGTCGTCACCATGGCATGGCGGACCGAGAAACCGATCCGGCTGTGTGCGGGGTCGATCAACCATTCCCCGGTCAGTGCTTCCAGAGCCGGATCCGGCCGGACGGCGGAGGCGGAAGCCGCCGGGCCGGGCGTGGGTTTCGGGGCCACGGGCGGTGCTTGGTGGCGGGAGAAGGCACTACGTCCGAATAGATTCATAGTTCACTTAATCGGTGCGCGACAGATATGACTGCAAGCCCCATTGTGGGCTGACGCCCCTCCGGGCCCGCACCCGATGCCCTATATGCCGCCGCCCCGGGACGTGATTTCCACAAGATCCACACGCCTCCGCCTCGAAGCCGCCAATTCGCAGGTACGGCATGGCCGTCGGGAAGGTCCGTCCCCTTGGGAAAGGTCAAGGAAGGCACCGGAGAACGCCAACGGCATCCCCGTATTCGCTCACGAATTGTCCATGCCCGGCCATGATTCAGTAACCTGCGGGACCGGACACGGACTCAGGCGTACGTTCCTCGCCGTGAACTCTGAAGTAACCCCTCATAGAGCCGTCGGTTTCGAGCCGACCGCACCCGCCCGTCGTGCACTCCTGCGCGCCGGGCTGACCGGGGCCGCGGCCCTGGGTACCGGGGTCGCCCTCGGTACGACGCCCGCCGCCGCCTCCCCCGGCACGCCGCCCCCACGCGCCGGCCGGAGTCGGCCCACCACGCCCGCGGAAGTCCTGCGGGAACTGACGGCCGGCAACCTCCGCTGGCGCACCTACCGTGAGAGGCACCCGGACGAGTCACCCACGGTTCGGGAGAGCCTGACGTCGGGTCAGCATCCCTTCGCCGTCGTCCTTGGATGCGTCGACTCCCGTGTGCCGCCCGAGCTCGTCTTCGACCAGGGCCTCGGTGACCTCCTCACCGTGCGCACCGCCGGCGAGGTACTGGACGAGGCCGTGCTCGGCAGCGTCGCGTACGGCGTGCTCGAACTCGGCATCCCGCTGGTCATGGTGCTCGGGCACCAGTCGTGCGGTGCGGTGCGCGCCGCCGTCGAGGCGGAGATTTCCGGCGAGCGGCTGCCCGCCCACATGCAGTATCTGGCCGACCAGATAGGCCCGGCCATCGACCACACGAAGGAGGGTGACGCTCGCATCGACGCGACGATCGACGCCAACGTACGAGCGGTCCGCTCACGACTCGCCGCGGAACCCGACCTGGCCGCCAAGGTGGCCGCCGGCCGGCTGGCCGTCGTCGGGGCCCGCTACGAGCTGACCAGCCAGCTCGTCCACCGCATCGCCTGACGGCGTGCTCGGTGTGCGGGCCCGTCGGGCCCGCACACCGAGCGGTGAACACACTTGATCAGGCACTCCCCGCGATCAGACCACCGGCGCCGGATACGTCGGGTACTCCACCCCTGAGACGTGCTGGACGACGCGGATGACCTGGCAGGAGTAGCCGAACTCGTTGTCGTACCAGAGGTAGAGGATCGCGTTGTCGCCCTCGACCTTGGTGGCGCCCGCGTCGATGATCGAGGCGTGGCGTGAGCCGATGAAGTCGCTCGAGACCGCGTCGGGGGCGGTGGTGAAGTCGATCTGGCGCTTGAGCGGCGAGGTCAGGGACACGTCGCGGAGGTGGTCGAGGACCTCCTCGCGGGTGGTCTCCCGGGCGAGCCGCAGGTTGAGGATCGCGATCGAGACGTCCGGCACCGGGACGCGGATGGAGCTGCCGCTGATCGGCGCCTTGAGGTCGGGCAGCGCCTTGGCGACGGCGGAGGCGGCACCGGTCTCGGTGATGACCATGTTGAGCGGCGCCGAGCGGCCCCGGCGGTCGGCCTTGTGGTAGTTGTCCAGCAGGTTCTGGTCGTTGGTGAACGAGTGGACGGTCTCCACGTGGCCGCTCAGGACGCCGTACTCGTCCGCCATCGCCTTCAGCGGCGGGACGATCGCGTTGGTGGTGCAGGACGCGCAGGACAGGATCTGCTCGCCGGGCTTGATGGTGTCGTGGTTGACGCCGTGCACGATGTTGGGGACGTCGCCCTTGCCCGGCGCGGTCAGGACGACCTTGTCGATGCCCGGGCGCAGGTGGGTCGACAGGCCCTCGCGGTCGCGCCACTTGCCGGTGTTGTCGATGAGGATGGCGTCCTTGATGCCGTACGCCGTGTAGTCCACCGACGTCGGGTCGTCGGCGTAGATCACCTTGATCTCGTTGCCGTTGGCGATGATCTTGCTGTTCGCCTCGTCGACGGTGATCGTGCCCTGGAACTGGCCGTGGATGGAGTCGCGCCGCAACAGGGAAGCGCGCTTGACGAGATCATCGGCGGCCCGGCCGCCGCCGCCACGGACCACGATGGCACGCAGCCGCAGGCCGTTGCCGGAACCGGCCTTCTCTATCAGCAGGCGGGCGACGAGGCGGCCGATGCGGCCGAAGCCGTAGAGGACGACGTCACGCGGCTCGCGGCGGTCGATCTTGTTCGCCCCCGTGGCACCGGCGACGGCCTCGGCGGTGAACTCCCGCACCGACAGACCCCGGTCGTCCGAGCGGTACGTCGCGGCGAGCATGCCGATGTCGATCTGCGAAGGTCCGAGATCGAGCGCGCTGAGAGCCTGCAGGAACGGCAGGGTCTCGGTGACCGAGAGTTCCTCTCCGGCGATCTGCCGGGCGAACCGGTGGGTCTTGAGGATGCTCACCACCGACTTGTTCACCAGGGACCGGCTGTGCAGCAGCACGGTGACGTCCCGTTCCCGGTGCAGCCTCCCGATGATCGGGATCATCGACTCCGCGATCTCCTCGCGGTTCTTCCAGTTGGTGAACGAGTCCTCGTTGACAGTCACAGTTCTTCACTTTCGAGCTAGGTGGCGCTCATATGCTAATGCCTCGCTGTTTTGATCATGCAGGAGGTGTCCGGGAGGGGGCCGAGGCCCCGCCCTCGCTCCTGGAGGACAGGGCCGGTCCGGTCAAGTGGTGGCGCAGGCGGCGCCGTTGAGGGTGAAGGTGGTCGGGGCGGTGTTCGTGGCGCCCTTGCCGGCGATGAAACCGACGGTGACCGAGCCGCCGGCGGGGATCGTGGAGGTATAGGAGGCGGGGGTGACGTTCACCGAGCCGGCGTTCTGAGTGGGGGCTCCTCCCCACATGTTCGTGATGGTCTGGCCGTCGGTGAAGGTGAAGGACAGCGTCCAGCCGCTGATGGCGGCGGTGCCGGTGTTGCGGAGAGTGATCTCGCCCTGGAAGCCGCCCGACCACTCGTTGGTGGCGCGGTAGCCGACGGAGCAGGTCCCGCTCGGGGCGCTGCCGGTGGTGACGTTCACCGTGGCCGAGCGGGGCGAGCGGTTGCCGGCCGCGTCGCGGGCGTAGACGGCGAAGGTGTACGCCGTGTCGGCGGTGAGGCCGGTCACGGTGGCGGAGTTGGTGGTGGACGCCGCGACCTTGGTCTCGGTGCCCCCGCTCACGCGGACGACGTCGTAGCCGGTGACGCCGACGTTGTCGGTGGCGGCGGTCCAGGCGAGGGTGGCGGACGTGGCCGTCACCGCGGAAGCCGTCGGAGTGCCGGGGGCGGTCGGGGCCTGGGTGTCACCGGGGTTGCCGCCGCCGTAGACGGTGGCTTCCCTGGCGGTCTGGGCGATGCCGTCGGCGCCGTTGAAGATGCGCTGGCCCCAAGCACTGAGCTGGTTGGGGTCGAAGCCGATCGACAGGTCGAGGATCGGATCGGTGTTACCGCTCCAGGACCAGGCGAGGTAGCCGAGCTTGAGCTGCTCGGCGGCGGCCATCATGGTGTCCTCGTCCGGGTCGCCCCACTGGTCGGGGGGACCGCCGAACTCGCCGATGAGGAGGGGCAGTCCGGCGTCGACGAAGGCCTTCAGGTAGTCGGTGATCTCCTGGGCGGTGTCGAAGACGCTGTACATGTGGATCGAGAAGATCAGGTTGCCGGTGGGGTCGGCGTCGTAGACGGACCGGGCGTTGGCGCGCATGACACCTTGCCAGTCCTGACCCCAGTTGGGCGCGTCCACCATGATCGTGTGCTCGAAACCGGCGTTGCGCAGCTTTTTGACGGCCGCGACGGTGGGATCGGTCCAGCCGGCCGGGTCGGTGTTGCCCCAGGGCTCGTTGCCGATGTTGATGACGACGTAGTTCTCTTCGCCGGTGAGCACGTCCTTCAGGCCGATCCAGTAGTCGGCCGCCTGGTCGAGCGTGGCGGCCGCGGCCTCCTCGCCGTAGCCGGTGGTGTCGTGCACCTCCAGTACGCAGATGAGGCGGTTGGCCTTGCAGTCGTCGACGACCGCCGCCACGTCCTCGGCACTGTTCTTGGTCCAGCGGTGGCCGTTGGAGAGGACCACGCGGACGGTGTTGGCGCCCAGTGCCTTGATGTCGGCCAGCGACTGCGTCTCGCCCGGGTACCAGGTGTGGGCATGGTTGACGCCGCGCATCACGAAGTCGTTGCCGTTGCCTTCGACGAGGCGGCCGTCGTTGATGTGGAGGCCGGTGGCGAGGGCGCCGGCCGGCTGGGCGTGGGCCATGGCCGGGGAGAGAACACCGAGGACGGCGAGCCCCAGGAGGGTCGCCAGTCCGGCCATGAGGTGGGCTAAGGGGCTCTTTCTTCTTGTTGTTCTCACTGCGACTCTTGTTTTTCTCACTGCGACTCCAGGAGTGAGCGCCAATAAACTCAGGCATCAGAAGTGAAGCGTGGGAGCGCTCCCATAAAGCCACCATGCCAAGTACACGTCAAGACATCGCGCACGCCCGTCGGACGACACGGCCGCCTCCTCGGCGGCACCCGTGGGGCGACCGTGCCGTCCGTCCTTCAGTGCCTCAGGTCCGCCCGGACCGCCGCCGCGACGACCCTGTCCCGTTCCTCGCCCGTGAACAGCCCCTCGGCCAGCCAACTGTCGGCGAGGACACGCACCGCCCGCACGAAACGGCCGGGAGTCGGGAAAGGCGCCTGCTCCCACAGCACGTCGAGGAAGGTCAGCCCGTCACCGCGGGCGCGGTTGGGTACGCCCGAGTCGACCGCGCCGAACACGACGACGGGCTCGGCCCGCCTGAAGTAGGCGTGGTAGCGGGTGTCGTTCCCGATGAAGAACGGGGCGAGGGTGAGGCCGTGCGTGGTGAAGTGCATGGGTCGGCCCTCAGGCCTGAGCGCGTCGGAGAGTTCGCCCCGGAGCGTGAAGTCCTTGTAGAAGGAGAACGTACGGAATCCCTGTTCCGGGCTCTGCGCGACCAGCAGCACCGGACCGTGGAACACCGACTGGACGGCGGGGTCGTCCAGGGCCCTTTCGATGCGCAGGCGGTAGGGCGCGGAGATCCGGACCCGGTCGCCGCGCCGCCATCTTCTGCTCAGGGTGAGGTAGCTGCCGGGCTCGGCCTCGGCCCGTTCGCGGACCCCGTTGACCGTGACGGTGAAGCCTCCCGTGGCCCAGGACGGGACCCGGAGTCTCAAGTCGAGCCTGCCGCTGCCCTCACGGAAGGTCAGGGTGCGGACGCCCTCGGCCGGGTAGTCGCTCGCCTGCTCGATGACGAAGCCCCGCTGCGGCCACCGCAGGGTCGAGGCCAGGTAGAGGTTGACGTACAACGCGCTGCCGTCGGCGGAGCGGAAGTAGACCGAGTCCTGGTACTTGGTGTGGTTCTCCATGCCGGTGCCACCGCAGCAGGTGCCGGTGTTGCCGTACTCGCGCACGACCCCCGGGCCCATGCCGACGAAATAAGTGACCTCGGGGCTGTTCGTGCTGGGGGCGTCCCGGCGTGAGGCGAGGATGTGGTTGGTCAGGCCCCGCTCGTAGTAGTCCATGTAGGCCGGGTCCGGCTCGCGGAAGAACAGCTGCCGGCTCAGTTTGAGCATGTTGTACGTCGCGCAGGTCTCGGCGTTCTTGTCGTCCAGGGTGGCCGCGATGGCCCCCCGGGCGCGGAACATCTCCCCCTGGCCCGTGCCGCCCAGGCTGTACATCCGGGGGCCCGCGACCATGCCCCAGAAGTTGCGGGCCGCGGCGGCGTAGGTGGGCTCCCCCGTGTGGTCGAACAGCCGCAGATAACCGGTGAACTGCGGGATGTGCTGGTTGGCGTGCCGGCCGTTGAGGATGTCGCGGTCCTCGGCGCAGGCGTTCAGCAGCGCGGTGTTGTCGAAGCAGCGGGCGGCGGCGAGGTGTTCCTCCCGGCCGGTGAGGGCGTACAGGTCCGCCATCACTTCGTTCATCCCGCCGTATTCACCGGCTATGTAGATCGACCACATGCGCTCCAGTTGCGCCTTGGGCAGGTGGCCGAGCCGGCTGTGCACCCAGTCGCCCATCTTCGAGGCGATCTCCAGGGCCTGCGCGTTCCCGGCCAGGGTGTGCGCGTCGAGCAGGCCGCGCATGATCTTGTGGCAGGTGTAGTACGGCGCCCAGATGGTGGGGTACGTCGTGTAGCTCTCCAGCAGGATGAACTGGGTCTCCGGGTACGCGGCCAGGTAACCGGGGTGGCTCGGCTTCGGCGAGCCGTGCTCGGCCAGGGCTGCCTGGCACTCGCCGAGCGCGCCGACCAGGTGGTCGAGCTTGGTCCTGAGCGCGGCCTCCCGCGTGTCGGCGTACGCCTGGGCGATGAGGGTGAGGAAGTGGCCGCCGTAGTGGCCGCGCAGGTTGCCGTCGGAGGTCTCCCAGCCGCCCGGCGGCCGGGCGCCTCGGGTGTCGAGACCGGCGTTGGCGCGGAAGACGGCCAGGATGCGGTCGGCCGGGTAGGTCCTGGCGTAGTCGAGCATCAGGTCGCGCTTGTGGCGGAACTCGCCCTCGCCCAGGGTGACTTGGTCCAGCGCGAAGGGACGTACCGACCAGGTCGGCGGGGCGGGCGCCGAGGGCGCGGCACCCTGGACGGGCGCCGCAGTCGGGGCCGTACCGGTGGGGGCGGCATGCGCCGGCGTCGTGGCGGCGTGTGCGAGCGGGGCGGCGGCTGCCGTCCCGGCCGCGAGTCTCAGCAGACGGCGGCGGGTCGGGGGTCGGGACATGCTCGGGCTCCTATCGTCGGTCGTCGGCGGGCATGGGCGGGGGGAACGAACAGCGGTCACGAGGACGGCGCGGTCACGGTGACGGCGGCCGTGGCGCGGTAGGTGGTGCCGGCCACCGTTCCCTTCACCTCGAAGGTCCCAGGCCCGGCGTACTGGTCCGGGACCACCGGGTCCCAGGTGACGGGGATACGGCTGTCTTTGGAGCCGTCGTTGTAGGTGGCGACGACGGTCGCCGGGAGCGTGGGCGCGCGGCCGGCCCGGGTGGTGACGTGCTCCTCGGCGATGCTGGTGATCTCGACCGCGTCGGTCTGGCGCACCCATACGGTCGCGGTGACGGGCTGCGCGGTCCGTTCGGCGAGCCCGGTGATCCGTACGCTGGTGCCGCCCTCGGCAACCTGCTCCTCGGTGACGGCCGGCCAGGCCACGGGCGAGCGTGCCGTGGAGCCGTCGGCGTACACCAGCGTCACCTGTCCGGGCAGTTCGGGGATCTTGCCGCGCGGGGTGGGGACATGGACCTCGCGGACGGACTCCGGCGTCTCGGCGTAGACCTTCCACTCCTGCACGCCCAGGGCGAGGTTCGGGTGCCCGGTCAGCCGGGCCCGCAGGGCCGTGGTGGTGACGGGGGTGAAGGTGGTCCGGTTGTAGCGGTCCTCCGCGGTGCCGTAGCCGCTGGGCGAGGCGACCTCGCGCCAGGTGTCGCCGTCCCGGTACTCGATGACCCAGGACGCCGGGACTCCGACGCCGTCGGCCGCGCCGGGCTGCGCGTCGCGGAAGAAGTACAGGTCGGAGCCGTCCACGCGGACGGGGTCGTCCCACGTGTACTGGACCCACTGGGTGCCCTTCTGGGGCCAGCTGCCCCAGCGCGGGGCGTCGGAGGACGAGGCCGGTTCGCGGCCGTCGTTGATGGCGGCCACCGACTCCCAGCCCGAGGTGTAGGAGGCGGTGGGTGTCGCGGACGGCGCGACGTTCACCTGCCCGTTCCCGAGCCCCTCCGCCTTGACCACGACCTTCTTCGACGACTGCAACGCGCCGTCGGTGGCGGTGAGTTCGAGGGTGTAGGTGCCTGCCTTGGTGAACCGGGCGACGGTCGTCGAGGCGCGCGGGTCGTCGAAGATGACGGTCCCGCCGTCCGGGCCGGCCGCCGCTTTCCAGGTGGCGGAGAGTTTCCGCTCCGGGAGCCCGTCGTCCTCGACGATGCCCGCCAGCCTGACCTGTCCCGGGCGGCTGTACGTGGTGTCCCGCCATGCTTCGACGTACGGGGCCTGGTTCCGTGCTGCCGGGGGTTGGGCGCCGGTGTCGTACGCCTGGATCTCCTTCAGGCCGCCGGTGTGGCCGTCCCTGTGCCGCATCAGAACTCGCAGCTTCTCGGTGGTCACCTTCTGGAAGCGCACCTGGTTGAGGTTGGCTCTTGGGCAGACCGGTGACTTGGCGGGACGGGCCACGTCCTTCCACTGCCCGGCGCCGTCCTGGTACTGCACGGTGTAGAGGGCGGGTTCGGCGTATCCCCCCGGTCGTTTGTCGCTGTAGAAGTGGAGCCGGACGTCGTCGACCGTGCGCTGCCGCCCGAAGTCGATCTCGTACCAGTCCTCGGTGTTGCCCGAGCCGCGGGCGCCCCAGTAGGGCTCGTTGATGGTGAACCCGTCGACGGCGCCGGCCACGCCGCGCCCCTCGGCCTGGTGGGAAGCGCGGGCCGTGGCGCCGGCGGCGAGGTTCTCCTTCGCCGCACCGGTCAGATCCCGGCCCGCCTTGGCGAACAGGTCGGTGACACGGTCGTTCGGGCCGTATGCGACGTCCTGCGGCTGCGGTACGCCGGCGCGCAGACCGGTCGTACGTACCTTGGCGCCTCCGCCGTCGGGGAACGTCACCTCGCGGGTCGCGGGGTCGTAGACGAGGTGGGTGAGGGAGTCGGCGGTGAAGGCCAGCTTGCCGTCGAGGTAGACGGAGTAGCCCTCGGGGACCTGGCGGCCGTACGGCCGTTTCCCGTCGCCCGGTTCGTCCCACAGCACGGCCACGTCGGTGCCGCGGTAGTTGATGTCCGTGACGGCGAAGTGCGGCCAGTCGACGTCGATCGGCCACAGCTCGATCTTCCGGTCGTCGCGCGGCCTGAAGCCCATCGCGTCCTCGATCACGGTCCAGTTGGTGGTGCCGAGGATGGTGTGGTGGATCCAGGACCGGTAGCCGATCTTCTGCGGGTCGGCGCTGCCGTCGGCCCAGAACTCGTTCTGGTCGGGCCACCGGTTGTCGCCGTCGACGTAGTGGGCCCAGGCGTTCCAGGACAGCAGCTTCTTGTACCAGGTGCTGTCGATGTACTTGTTCGGGTACTTCCGCAGCACCGAGGAGAGGAAGCGGAAGGTGACGGTGGAGTTGATGACGGAGAAGTTGTTGCTCCCCGGGTGCCCCTGCTCCGCCGCCTCCGCCTTGTCGGCCTGGTTGGCGGTGAAGAACGGGAAGACGGGGTACTGCTTGGCGTCCGCCCACAGGCGCAGGGCTTCGAGGTACTGCGGGTCCTCCTCCGGCGTGGGCATCAGGCCCACGCTGTACGGGTAGTAGTTGTTGATCTCCTTCCAGGGCACCAGGGCGTCGGTGGCCACGTGCCGGTGCTTGAGCAGTTTGTCCTTCGGGTCCCAGAGGTGTTCGAGGACCGCGTCCTGCACCTTCTTGGCGATGCCGCGCATCTCCCCGGCCTTGCCGGTCTCGCCCAGCAGTTCGTACGCGCGGGCCGCGGCCGTGGCGTTGCTGTGGACGTACGCCGATTCGGCGCGGTCGAGGTTGCCGGGCCGCCAGTCGAAGGACACCGCGTCGGCGTCGTTGCCGGTCATGGCGCCCCAGTCGTACTCGATGAGGCCGTTGCCGTCGTGGTCGTAGTTCGCCAGCTGGCCCTGGACGTCCTTCTCCGCGTACCGCGCGAGGTTGCGCACGACGCCGTCCGGTCCGCCGTGCACCTGGTAGGACCGCCAGGCCGCCTCGGAGATGTACTGGGTGTAGCTGTTGGACCAGTTCTCCGGGTCGCCCGGGTTGTCGGTGTACTTGTTGTTCTTCGAGACCTCGCCGGCCGAGACCCAGGGGCCGTAGGAGTAGCTCGGGTCACGCAGGTATTTGAGGTCGTCGACGAACATGCCGACGGTCAGGGCGATGGCGTTGTTGTAGCCGAGCACGCCCTCCATGGAGGTGGGGAACTGGTAGTCGTTGCCGGGGATGTCGGCGTCGAGGTAGTTGTAACGCAGCAGCCACCAGCGGTAGTAGAGCGTCTTCTCGATGTTGTCGTCGGGGATGTCCATGTACGGCAGGTTCTCGGCCCACCAGCGGTTGTAGGTCTGCACGTGGTCGCGGAAGGCGGCGGCCGGGGTCGCGGTGCGCACCGAGTCGTACTCCGGCCGGGAGCGGACCAACTCCTCGGTGACGAAGCCGAGTTGCACCTTGGTGGTGGCGGTGCCGCCCGCAGGCAGTGCGAGGGAGCGCGTCAGGGCCTCGCCGTCGGGCGCGGGGGCCATTCCGTCGCCGCTCAATCGGGGGAAGACGGTGGTGAGGTTGTTCTTCGCGGCCACCGCGCCCGTGAGTTCACGGCCTTCGGCGGTCGTGGTGTACGGGGACGCGGCGCGCAGCGTGACCTCGCGCGGAGCGGAACCGGTGTTGGTGACGGCCAGGTTCGTCACGGCCACGTTGGCGTCGGTGATGAACTTGGTCTGGATCACCTTCAGACCGGTGGCCGCGTGCGTGAACTCGGCGCGCCAGTAGCTGGGCGTCTGCGTCCTGGCCTGGGTGTTCTCCCGCAGGGTGAGGTTCTCGCCGGCCACCGACAGGGTGATGGTGTACGCGGACCGGTTGTCGATGCTCTCCCAGTAGGCGACCTTGCCGCCGAAGCCGAGCCGGGCGGGGTCGTGTTCCTTCATGAACACCGCCCGGCCCCGTGTGAAGAGCCAGTCGCCGGCCGGGTCCTCGCCCTTGCGGGCCAGCATGCGGTCCATCCAGAAGTCGGTTCCGTTCCCGGCCTCCTGGTCGGCCTCGTACTGGGCGCGCAGGGTGCGGTGGGTGGTGAAGCCCGCCGGTAACTCCGGTACGGGGTCGACGGATCCGGAGTAGACCGGGTAGCCGATGGCCGAGTTGTCCGCCGCCGCCGGTGCGGTGGAGGCGAGCGAGGCCAGCAGTCCGAGGGCCAGCGCGCCGGCCAGGGTTCCGCGGTGGTGCCGTCTTCGCGGTCCGTGCACGACTATCTCCCTGTGGGGGTAGGGGTGTTGTCCGGTTCTGCGGGCTGGTCCGGTTCCGCGACGGGCAGCCAGACCCGCATCGTCGAGGGGCCTCGGTTCGCCCAGGAGTGGTAGGGCACCAGGGTGATCCCCGCGCGTTCGACCGCCGTCGTGGCCTGCCGACCGAGCGGCTCGTACGGCCATGCCCCGCCGCTCCGTTCTTCGTGCGTGGTGAGTTCTCCGGCGACCACGACGGTGCCGCCGACGCCGTCCTCCGGCTCGACGGACGCGTCCACCCGAAGGGCGTCGACCTCATGTCCGCCCGGCAGGTCCACCGACTCGGCGCAGTACACCAGCGGTCCACGCTGGACGGCCAGCGTGCCGCGTACCGCGTCGACGCGGGGGTCCGCCCCGATCCAGCGCGGTGCCACGGGCAGCTCGAGCCACACCTCGTCGCCGGGCCGGAAGACACGGGTGACCTCGGCCGCGCCCGGGGCGACGGGACGGCGTACCCCGTCCGGGTCGACCAGCCACGCGGTGGCCCCCGCCGTCCACTCGGGGACGCGTAGGGACAGGGTCCAGGGGCGGTCCGGGGCCCGTCCGATCCGTACGGCCACCTTCCCGCCGTACGGATAGTCGGTACGGACGCGCAGCGCGACTCCGTGGCCGCCCGCGAGGGACGTGGCGATCTCCGCGTCGGCGTACTGGTGCAGTTGCACGCCGTGGTCGTCCGCTGTCGCCAGGTACGCGGGCAGCAGGGCCAGGGTGCGCGCCACATTGGTCGGGCAGCAGGACACCGCGAACCAGGGGGCGCGCAGGCCCGATTCGGCGCGCGGGCTGTCGGTGTCGGCAGGGGGTACGGTGCCCCGGCTGCGGCGGTGCAGGGTGTTGGCGTAGAAGAAGGACCGGCCGTCCTCGGACGGAGAGGCCGCGACCACGTTGAACAGGGTCCGCTCGGCCAGGTCGGCGAAGCGCGGCTCGCCGGTGGCGAGCAGCAGCCGCCAGCTGAGCATCACGGAGGCGACGCCGGCGCAGGTCTCCGAGTAGGCGCGGTCCGGTGGCAGGACGAAGTCGTCGCCGAAGGACTCGTCCCGGTGGTGCGAGCCCATGCCGCCGGTCAGATAGGTCCGCCGGGCGACCGCGGTCTCCCACTGCCGTACGACCGCGGCGAGCAGGTCGTCGTCCCCGGTCTCCACCGCCACGTCGACGGCGCCGGCCGCCAGGTAGAGGGCGCGTACAGCGTGTCCGCGCAGCGCCGCGGCCTGCCGGACGGGCAGGTCGTCCTGGTAGTAGGCGCGGCCGAACTCGATGTCCGCGAGCGTGCCGTGTCCGCGTCGGTCGACGAAGAGCGCGGCCTGGTCGAGGTAGCGCTGCTCCCCCGTCAGCCTGGCGAGTTCCACCAGGGCCGTCTCGATCTCCGGGTGGCCGCAGACGCCTTCGATGCCGCCCGGGCCGAAGGTGGCGCAGACGTGGTCGGCGGCCCGCCGGGCGATCTTCGCCAGTTCGCCCTCGCCGCGGGCCCGGGTCTGGGCCACGCCCGCCTGGATGAGGAACCCGAGGCAGTAGAGCTCGTGGCCCCATTCGAGGTCGCTGTACCGGGGCTGCTGACCGGGGCGGCCGAAGGCGGTGTTGAGGTAGCCGTCCGGTTCCTGGGCGGGTGCGATGACGTCGGTGAGGGCGGCGATCTCCGCGTCGAACAGGGGGCTGTCGCCGTTGGCGGCCTCCCAGGCCATGGCTTCGAGGAGCTTGTAGTGCTCGGAGTCGGCGAACTCCCGCCCGCGTCGGTCCCGGTGGATGCGGCCCTCTGCGGCGGCGCGGAAGTTGCCGGTCCAGCCGACGCGTTCCATCCAGTCGCGGCAGTGGCCGAGTGTGACGGTCGCGTTGATGTGGCGGCGCCGGGACCAGAAGCCCCCGGTGATCCTGACCTCGTCGAGGCCGAGCGGCCGCAGCCGGCCCCGGGTGGGCGCCACCGGCAGGACGGATGACCGTGCCGTGTTCTCCCTCACCAGTTCATGCCTTCGGTTCGTCCCTTCGGTCGTGGTCTGTTCGCGTGCGCTTCAGCCCTTGAGCGCGCCGGACATGAAGCCCCGTATGTAGTGCCGTTGCAGCAGGAGGAACAGCAGGAGGCAGGGCACGGCGAGGACCACCACGCCCGCCTCGGTGGCGCCGTAGTCGACGGCGCCCATGCTCTGCTGCCGCAGGTTCGCGATGGCCAGGGGCAGCGGGGCCTTCTCGCTGTCGGAGATGAGGATCAGGGGTGCGATGAAGTCGTTCCAGGCCGCGAGGAAGGCGAAGAGGCCCACGGTGATCAGCCCCGGTCGCACGGCCGGGAGGAGGACGCGGCGCAGCGCGCCCGCGGTGCCGCAGCCGTCGACGAGCGCCGACTCCTCCAGTTCGCGCGGTACGGCCTCGAAGGAGATCCGCATCATGAAGGTGGCGAACGGCAGTTGGAACATCGCCAGCACCAGGCTCAGTCCGATCAGCGAGTTCTGCAGGTGGAGCCTGCCGAGCAGGACGTAGAGCGGGATGAGGAGCGTGGCGTACGGAACCATGAGGATGGCCAGGGTCAGCAGGAACAGCAGGTTCTTGCCGGGGAAGTCGAAGCGGGCGAAGGCGTAGCCGCCCAGGAGTGACACTCCGAGGGTCAGGGCGACGGTCAGCGCCGAGACGACGGTGCTGTTGAGGAGGTAGCGCCACAGGCCGGCGTCGTAGTCGAGCAGCGTCCGGTAGTTGCCGAGGCCGTAGCCGGATTCCTGTGCGGTGCCGGGCTGTCCGCTGACGGATGCCCAGGCGTTCCACAGCAGCGGGAAGAGGAAGATGACGGCCAGTCCTGAGGCGAGGACGTAGTGGGGCGTCCGGCCGAGGGCTCGGGTGAGCACCGTGGTGTCCCTTCTCATGAGGTGCGGCTCATGACTCGTCGGCGCGGCGCAGACCGCGGAACTGCAGGACGTTGAGCAGGAGCAGCACGGCCAGCACGATGATCGAGAGCGCGGCCGCCGTGCCGAGGTTCAGCCGCTGGAAGGCCTCGCGGTAGATCAACTGGACGACGGTGACGGTGCTGTTGTCCGGTCCGCCCTTGGTGAGGATGAAGAACTGGTCGAAGGCGAGCAGGGATCCGGTCACACACAGCAGCAGGCACAGGGCGAGGGACGGCCGCAGCAGCGGCAGCGTGATCGAGCGGAAGATCTGTCCGCGGCTCGCGCCGTCCATCCGGGCCGCCTCGTACACCTCGTGGGGGATGCGCTGGAGGCCCACGAGCAGGATCAGCATGTAGAAGCCGGCGAACTTCCAGACGATGAGGAACACCGTCGACAGCAGGGCGGAGGTCGGCGTGCCGAGGAAGGACACCGGGTCGTCGACGAGGCCGAGTTTTCCGAGGATGCGGCTGAGCGGGCCTGTGGTGGGGCTGTACAGGCCCCAGAACAGCAGGGAGGCGGAGGCCAGTCCCAGGGCGCCGGGCAGGAAGTACACCGTGCGGAAGAAGCCGGCGCCGGGGCGGGACTCCTGCACCAGCAGGGCGAGGAGGAGCGCGAGCCCGAGAAGCACGACCGTGACGATCACGGTGTAGAGGAGGGTGAAGCGGACGGCGGGCCAGAACAGGGGGCTGTCGGTGATGTCGGTGTAGTTCTCGGGGGCGTTGACGCCGCGGTCTCCCGCGAGCAGGGGCCAGTCACTGAGCGACATCTGCCCGACGAGCAGCAGGGGCAGGAGGAAGAAGACGGCTACGAACACGGCCGTCGGGGCCGCGTAGGCCAGGCCCTTGGCCTTGCGGGACCGCCAGCGGGGCGCGGAGGTACGGGGCGGGCGGGCCCGGTGTTCCGGCCGGGTCGGGGGTTCGGCCGCCGCTCGGTCGGGCGCCTTCACCTGCATGGCTCTCCTCTGCCGGGTGACGTGGGAGGGGCGTGCCGGGGACGGGTGGCCGGGGCGCTCAGTCGGCCAGTGACGCGGTGACGGCCTCGTTGTCCTTCTCGACGGACGTGCCGTCGCCGAAGACGGCGTTGCGCATGAGGGTCAGCCAGGGGCCGTTGGGGTCGTTGAACGTCTGGCCGAACTTCATCGCGTACGGGGTACGGCCGTGCGCCACGAGTTCGTTGATGGTCACGAGCCGCGGGTCCGCCTTGGAGTGCTTGTTGGAGGCGAGGTCGGTGCGGGCCACCACGTCCTTGTGCGCGGCGACCACGTCGACCTGGGCCTCGTCGCCGAGGGACCAGGCGAGGAAGTTCCAGGCCTGGTCGGCCGCCTTGCTGGTGGTGGAGATGCCGATGGCGTCACCGCCGACGAAGGTCGACTTGCCGCCGTCGGGTCCGGGGATGGGCGCGACGCCGAGGTCGAGGTCCTTGGGCATCAGACCCAGGGTGGTCGACGGCATGGGCATCACGCCGACCTTGCCCTTCGGGAAGACGCCGGTCCAGGTCGTGCCGGTCTCGTCGCGGGCGCCGGGGGCCACGATCTCGTCCTTCACCCAGCCGCGGTAGGTGTCGTAGACCTGTTGGGCGGTGTCGGAGGACAGGGACGCCTCGGTTCCCTCCTCGTTCAGAACCTCCTCGCCCGCGGCCCAGATGGACGGCCACCAGGTGAAGACGCCGCAGCCGCCGCAGTTGCCGCCGAAGAAGGTGCCGTCGACGCCCGATCCCAGCTTGTCCACGGCCCGCGCCTGCCGGTCCCACTCGCGCAGGGTGGTGGGCGGCTTCTCCGGGTCGAGCTTCGCCTGTCGGTAGAGCTCCTTGTTGTAGAAGAGCACCGACAGGTCGAGGGTGTGCGGGACGACGTATTTCTTGTCCTCGTACGTACCGGCCTTGATGTGCGACTGGGCCAGCTGGTCGGCGAAGGGCAGGGCGTCGACGCGTTCGGTGAGGTCGGCGAAAAGGCCGCTGGAGGTGTAGTTCGGCACGAAGACGACGTCGGAGGCGAACAGGTCGGGCAGGTCGCGGGAGCCGGCGGCCGCGCCGACCTTGGCCTGGTAGTCGTCGGTGGGGATGACGGTCAGCTCGATCTTGTTCTTGTGGTTGGCGTTGTACGCCTTGACCAGGGCCTCGCTCTGCGGCCGGGTCGCCGCACGCGTCCACATCGTCAGCGTGGTGCCGTCGTCGACGCCCTTGGCGTCCGCCGCCCCGCCTCCTCCCCCGCCGCCCGAGCCGTCCTCCCCCGATCCGCATGCCGTGACCAGGCTCGCGGCGGCGAGCAGTGCCATGGCGCCGGTGACGAGGCGGTGTATGCGTCCACGCGGTCCGACCGTGCTCCCCATGTTCGATCCCCCTTGTGTCGCGGCGGCCGTGCGCGGGCCTGCCGGTCGGGACGATGGATGTGGTGGCACTGAGCTGAGTTGCGCTGAACTGAACTGAGCGGCGGAAAAGAGCCGAAAAGGTTTTCTGAGACGCTAGAACCCGGCTCAATACCCGTCAATCCCCTTGCACGGACCGGCTGTCGGGGAATCGGCGAAACTCGTTGCAGCTACCTGACCGAAACCTTTCACGTACTGTTTTACGCGCGGCGTGCCACCCTCGACGGCGTCGGCACGCGACGCGAGACAGGAGAACGCGCATGGCACAGGCCACCGGCCCCTCTCGTTCGCAGCCCGCCACGCTCGGCGATGTGGCGCGGCTGGCGGGCGTGTCGATCGCCACGGCGTCCAAGGCTCTCAACGGACGCAGTCAGGTCCGTGCGGAGACCAGGCAGCGGGTGATCGAGGCGGCCGAGCGGCTGTCGTTCCGGCCCAACCAGGTGGCCCGCGGTCTGCTGGCCGGGCGGACGGGCACCGTCGGTCTGCTCACCAGCGACCTGGAGGGCCGGTTCAGTATTCCGATCCTCATGGGCGCGGAGGACGCCTTCGGAGCGGGCGAGGTCGCGGTGTTCCTCTGCGACGCCCGCGGCGACGCGATCCGCGAGCAGCATCATGTCCGCGCGCTGCTCGGCCGCCGGGTAGACGGTCTCATCGTGGTGGGCAGCCGGACCGATCCTCGTCCGTCCCTGGGCCGCGAGCTGCCGGTGCCCGTCGTCTACGCGTACGCGCCGTCGGAGGATCCGGAGGATCTGTCCATCGTTCCCGACAGCGTCGGCGCGGGCCGGATCGCGGTGGACCATCTGCTCGCCTGTGGCCGTACCCGGATCGCGCACATCACCGGCGACCCCGGGTACGCCGCGGCGCGGGAGCGGGCGGAGGGTGCCCGGGCCGCACTCGCCGACGCCGGCCTCGCTCTGGTCGGTGAACCGCGGTTCGGGGTGTGGTCGGAGGGCTGGGGGCGGGCGGCGACGGCGATGCTGCTGGACCGGCATCCGGACGTGGACGCCGTCCTGTGCGGCAGCGATCAGATCGCCCGCGGTGTCATGGAGGTACTGCGCGAGCGCGGGCACCGGGTGCCGGAGGACGTCGCGGTCATGGGCTTCGACAACTGGCAGGTCCTGACCTCCGCCTCCCGGCCCCCGCTGACCAGTGTCGACATGAACCTCGAACAGGTCGGACGCGCGGCCGCGCACGCCCTGTTCACCGCGATCTCCGGCGCGCGACGCCCGGGGGTCGAGACCCTGCCCTGCCGGGTGGTGATCAGGGGCTCGACAGCACCGCTGTCCTGAGCGCCGTGCCCGGCGGCCGGGCTTGCCGAGTCGGTGAGGACGTCAGGTGAGATCGACGGGGACGCGGTGATCCGGTCGGCCGTCCTTGGCGAGGATCGAGTGGTCTTCAGCCACCGCACGGTACAACCGCACACCGGAGGCTCCTTGTACGTCGTGGGCCGTCCACACCCTGCCGCCGTGGGCGAGCGAGCGGCGGGAGAAGACTTCGATCGCGGTCTGCGTGTCCGCGCTGTCCACTGCCGCGGCAATGGCGGACATGTACACGCCTTGTCCGGTGCTGATCGGTACCGACGAGTCGAAGACCACGAGGCCCACCTGAGGTCGCACCGCGAGGTTGCGGGAATGCGTGGCCCGCGGCGAGGAAACCCAGAAGAACTCGCGGCAGTCCCGGTGAGCGAAGTACACCGGCGAACTCCACGGCACTCCCTCGCGGTCGGCGGTGGCGAGCACCATGTACTTGTTCGCGTCGATGATGTCGCGTGCGATCCGGACCGGTGAGCCACTGAAGGTCATCTCAACAGCTCCTGCGGTAGGTGAGCGTGAACGTGCTCCCACGTGGTCGAGCCGGCCATCGACTTCTCCCAGGTGCCACGGATGGTGTTGCCGTCGTCACCGACATGCCCGGTGAACCGCTGCCGGAACGCCAGCGGTGAAAAGTCCGGCGCCTCGCGCAGCAGCCGCCACACCCCGTCGGCGAAACTCATCGCGTACACCCGTACGACGCCCCGCGAGTCGAAGTAGTGCTGCGTGTACGCGCCCGTCTCCGGGTCGACCGCGACGACGACCATGCTGTCCGGGGCCCCGGGAATCGGGATCTCGGTCCGCTGGACCAGGAATCGTCGGTCGAGGGTCCACTCGAACACCTCGTCCTCGTCGATGGTCAACCCTTGCCCAGGCCCGCACCACTGACTTCATGTGACGCACAACACAGAGCAGCGTGCAAAATTTACCCAGCGCAATGATGGATCGGGCTGTTCCATCCGTACTTCCTGCCGTAAGAACCGCTCATGTCAGGAGGTCCGATGCCCATCTCCCGCAACAAGCTGGGGAGCGTCTTCGTGTTCGGTGCGCTGGGTTTGACCCTCACAGCCCTCGCCTACCCCGCCATGCTCGGGGTGGAGAACACGGCCAACAACCAGGATCGCATCATCGCCAACACCAATTACGGGCCGCTCACCGAGGCGGACCGTGACTTCATCGTGAAGGTGCGTGCGGCCGGGCTGTGGGAGTACCCACTGGGGGAGATGGTGATGGAGCGGGGTACCACCGCGGCCATGAAGGAGGCGGGCAAGCACCTGATCGTCGGGCACGCCGGGCTCGACGAGATGTGCCGCAAGCTCTCGACCGAGCTCGGTGTCACGATTCCCAATCAGGCGAGCCCGCAGCAGCAGCAGTTCGTGGCGACCGTAGACGGCAGCAGCGGCAAGGAGTTCGACTCCACCGCGGTCACCATCATGCGGGTGACCCACGGTCAGATCTTCCCGACGATCGCCAAGGTCCGCGCCAACACCAGGAACAGCATGGTCCGTCAGCTGGCCGATCTGGCCAACGACACGGTGCTGGACCACATCACCGTGCTGGAGAAGACCGGCCTGGTCAATCACGAGAACGTCAACCTGCAGCAGACCAGCCCGCCGAAGATGCCCCAGGAGGAGCTCACACCGCCTCCGCCGCCGGCGGGAGCGCCGATGCTCGTCCTCAAGCCGCGCCCCGACCTGAACATCAACACAGCCGCCCCGTCACCGACGCCCGCACCGTCGGCCGGCTGATCCGTCGGTCAGGCGTCGCGTGCCACCGCGGCGCCCACCGTCCAGCCCAGGGAGTGTGCTTCGGAGTCGTCCAGCGCCGGGGCGAGGGGCTCTCCCCCGGCTTCGTTGAATGCGGTGAGCGCCTCGATGAGCACGGCCCGCTGCCCCGGTGCGAGGCGCTCGACGCTCGCGGCGGGTTCGGCACGCCGCCGGGCGGTGACGTTCTCGACGGCGCGCCGCCCTCATCGGTGAGCTGCAGGAGCGTCTCCCGGCGGTTGTCGGGGTTGGTGTGCCGGTCGGCGAGTCCGGCCACGATCAGCCGGTCGACCTTGCGCATCGCCGTGGACGGCGCCACCTGGAGCAGATCGGCGAGGGCGACCAGCTTGGTGGCTCCCCGGGTGGACAGCACCACCAGCATCCGGAACCGCGGCAGCGTCACCCGTTCCTCCACCTCGGCCGGCGACCGCGCGGATACGGCCACCAGCAGCCGCGAGGCCGTCAGGACCGCGCGGGTGACCGCATCGACGTCGTCCATGGCCCCCGCGGGGATCTCGCGCTGCGGCATGGGTCCTTTCTACCGTGCCGGAGCCGCCGCTCCCTCAGCCGGTGAGGGCAGATGTTCCTTCACCATGACCATGGCGACGACGCCCATCGCGATGTCGCCCGCGCATGCGCGGTGGCTCCTGTTGATGCCACCACGCTCAGCGCGGCCGTACGAAAACTCATTGCGGTGACCGGCCTTCCCTCCGATCCTGGCGCCCATGCCCTGTCTTCTGCGCCCTGCCGTGCTCGCCGACGCGCCCGCCGTCACCGACCTGCTCAACGAGGTCGACCGGATCGAGATCGGCCGGGCCGAGACCGACCTGCACACCATCGAGGCCGATCTGAAGCGTCCCGACGTCGATCTCGAACGCGACTCCTGGCTGGCCTTCGAGGGGGAGCTGCTGGTGGCCTACGGGCTCCTGTGGGACGAGTCGCAAGGTGAACGCATCGACGTCGACCACTATGTGCTGCCCGCCCACCAGGCGGCCGGGGAGAACCTGCTGGAGGCGATGGAGGCCAGGGCGCTTGAGAAGGCGCGGGAGAACGGCGCCGGGAGGGCCGTGGTGCATCTGCACCTCAACGTGGTGCCCACGCTCGACACCGAGCTGATCCGCGCCCGGGGCTGGTCCGTCGTACGGCGCTATCACGTGCTGCGGCGGGCCCTTCGGACCGCGGAGGACCTGCCGCCCGAGGCGCCGGCCGGGGTGCGGGTGCGGTCGTGCACCGGCGAGGCGGACCGGAGGCGTGTCCACGCGTTGTACCAGGCCGGCTTCGCCGAGCACTTCGACTTCCAGCCGCGCGACTACCACCAGTGGCTGCACGACATCGACGCGGACGGGCTCGACTGGTCCCTGGTGTGGATCGTCAGCACCGACGACCTCGGGGAGGTCGGCTTCCTGCTCTCCCGCGACGACCGCGAGGCCATGGGATGGATCCGGAGCATAGGCGTACTGCGCGAGGCCCGTGGCCGAGGGCTCGGCGGGTTCCTGCTGCGGCACGCCTTCGCGGCCTTCGCCGCCCGGGGGCGGGACACCGTGGGGCTCGGCGTGGACACCTCCAACGCCACCGGGGCTCCCGAGCTGTACGCGCGGGGCGGGATGAGCGTCCACTACGCCGTGGACACCTGGGAAGTGGTCCTGGCGTGAGCGGTCAACGGACGCCGGAGTGCTGCCGCGCGACGCGGTACAGGTCCGTGGACGTGGTGATCAACTCCCGCTGTTCCTGCTCCGAGCCGACCATCGGCTGCGAGCCGTTGAGCGGTACCTGCGCGCTCTCCGGCAGGAACTTCACCGTCACCAGGCCGATGGCACCGGCCGCCATCAAGTAGAAGGCGGGCATCATGTCGTTGCCGGTGACGTGCACCAGTGCCTCGGTGACCAGCGGCGTGGTGCCGCCGAACGCGGCGACGGCGAAGTTGAAGCCGATGCCCATGGCCGCGTAGCGGACGGCGGTCGGGAACAGGGCGGGCAGGGTGGCGGCGCTCGGGGCGGCGAAGCAGGCCAGCAGGGTGGACAGGATCAGCACCCCGGCGATCGGTGCCCAGGTTCCGTCCATCTTGATCAATTGGAAGGACGGAACGGCGAGGACGATCATCGCGGCGGCCGCGACGCCGTACACCGGTCGCCGGCCGACCCGGTCGCTGAGCCGCCCGATGAAGGTGATCAGCAGCACGATCCACACCATGCCGATCAGCACCAGCACGTCGGCGGAGCTGCTGGAGCGGTTCAGCGTCTCCGTCTGGTACGTCGGCAGGAAGCCGGTGACCATGTAGTTGGTGACGTTGTACAGCAGCACCAGGCCCATGCAGATGAGCAGCGGCTGCCAGTGGTCCTTGATGATGGTGCTGAACTCGCGGCCCGCCGACTCCTGGGCGAGGCTCTTCTCGTGCTCGTCCAGCTGCTGCTGGAAGGCGGGAGACTCCTCCAGCTTGAGCCGCATGTACAGGCCGATGACGCCGAGCGGGCCGGCGATCAGGAACGGGACGCGCCAGCCCCACGAGAGCATTTCGGCGTCGGTGAGCATCAGGTTCAGGAGGGTGACCAGGGCGGAGCCGAGGGCGTAGCCGGTGAAGGTGCCGAAGTCGAGCCAGCTGGAGAGGTAGCCCCGGCGGCGGTCCGGGGAGTACTCGGCGACGAAGGTCGTGGCGCCGCCGTACTCGCCGCCGGTGGAGAAGCCCTGGACCAGGCGTGCCACCAGCAGCAGGATCGGGGCGGCGACGCCGAGAGTGCCGTAGCCGGGGATCAGTCCGATGGCGAAGGTGCCGATCGCCATCATGATCATGGTGGTGGCCAGGACCTTCTGCCTGCCGAGGCGGTCCCCGAGGTGTCCGAAGACCATGCCGCCGAGCGGGCGGACGACGAAGGCCGCGGCGAAGGTCGCGAAGGAGGAGATGACCTGGGCGGCCGGTGAGGCGCCGGGGAAGAAGACCTTCCCGATGGTGGCGGCGAGATAGCTGTAGACGCCGAAGTCGAACCATTCCATGCAGTTGCCGAGCGCGGAGGCACCCACCGCGCGCTTGAGCAGCGGCGGCTCGACGACCTGGACGTCTTCCTTTCGGAAGGCGCGCTTGTTCTTGCGCAGCCTCCGGGTCAGTTCCTCACGGACCTGTTGTGGCATGTTTGCGACGGATTTCGGAGCGTTCATCCTGGAGCGGCTGCCCGAGTTCGCGCGCCCCACACAGGACGCGCTCCGCTTCCGACCGTAGCGAGCGGATGTTCGGATTCTGGCAGGGCGGCGGGAGGCGGCGGGTCCCCCGAGTGAGCGCCTTGAGTGGTGAGATCACCACGGCTGGTTGACGGTGGATCACGTCGAGGTCGGGTCACCTCAGCTGACGAAGCACCAGCTGCCCGGCCGAGGCGGAAGGAATGTCACATGCGCCCTACTCGCATGCTCCTGGCCGCAGGGGCGGCTTCCGCCGTCCTCGCGATCACCACACCCGGCGCATATGCCGTCGCCGGTGAGTGGGACCACGAGAACTCTTCTTACAGCAAAGAGCACGACAAGGACAGCAGGCACGACGCGCCACGTGGCGGCATGCACACCGGTGGCGGCGCACTGACCGCAGTGAACAACGACGAGGAGTGGGGCAGCTCGAAGGACCCCAAACACGACTCGGACACCTACCAGGACGGCCGGAACGACTCGGACGGCTACAAGGACTCCGAGGACGGCTCCGACCGCTCCAAGGGCCACGAGTACGGCTCGGACGGTTACAAGGACTCCGAGGACGGCTCCCACCGCTTCAAGGACTCCAAGGAGGACGCGCACGAGAACTCCTACGGCGGCGACCACGACAAGCCCCGCGGCGGGATGCACACCGGTGGCGGCGCGCTCGACACGCCGACCGTGACCGCGGGCGGGCTGGCGGTGCTGGCAGTCGCCGGCACCGGTCTGTACGCGGTGCGCCGCAACAAGTCCGTCGGAAACGCGGCCTGAGCCGTGCCGGACGCGATAGGGGCCGCGGCCGCCACTCCTGCCCCGTGTGGCGGCCCGGCCGGCCTTCCGCGTGCCCCGTCCCCTGTGCTGCCGTGACCGAGTGAGGTGGTGTCCGATGGCAGCTGGCCCTTCCTCTCCCACCGACGACCCGGCGCCCGCCGGCCGTGGATCCCGTACGGGTGTGACGGTGCTGTGCGCCGTGGCCGCCCTGGTCCTGGCCGTGAACCTGTTCGGCGAGCGTGACCCGTCCTCCGACACGCCGTCCGGCGCACTCTCCGCCGCGTCCTCCGCCGCGCCTTCCGACACCTCCCGTCCGCCGCGTACGACACAGGCCGGCCCGTCGGCCTCCTCTGCCGGGCGCCCCGCGGGAAAGCATCTGCCGCGAGCGAAGCCCGTTCGCCTGATCATTCCGAAAATCTCGGTCAGCGCACCCTTCACGCCCCTCGCCATCGGCCGGACGGGGCAGCTCGAAGCCCCGCCGGCCGACGACGTCAACCTCGTCGGCTGGCACGCCGAGGGCGCCTCCCCCGGTGAGAGGGGCACTGCGATCATCGCCGGGCACGTCGACACGGCGACGTCCCCGGCCGTCTTCGCCGAGCTCGGTGAGCTGAAGGAGGGGGACACCTTCCGCGTCACGAGGGCCGACCGGCGCACGGCGAGATTCGTGGTCGACAGCGTGGAGACGTTCGACAAGAAGCACTTTCCCGACCGGCGCGTCTACGCCGACACCCCGCAGGCCCAGGTCCGGCTCATCACCTGTGCCGGTGACTACGACCGCTCGGCCAAGGACTACACGGAGAACCTGGTCGTCTTCGCCCACCTGGTCTGAACGGCGGCGATGCGCGGTGTCCTGGAGAGGAGCTCACCCTGACCTTTGTCAGGCACCGATCGGCGGCCAGGTCTCCTGGCGTCGCGATGCGGGCAGTGGCCGGTGCAGCCGGCCGCCGTCGCCCGATCACCGCATCACCGCATCACCGCATCACCGACATGGGAAAGAGAGCCCGTGAGCCGCCGATCGCTGACAGCGTTGCTGGCCGCGGGGGGCGCCGCCGCCGACCCAACTGGCCTGGCGAGGCGGCTGCCCCGCCAGGCCGTAGGGAGCGGAGGCGGTCAGGACGCCGTGCAGGAACCGAGCACCGGGGCCGCGTTGTTGCCGTTCTTCATGACCGTGAAGCCGAAGCTCGTCGACGCCCCGGCCGCCAGGCTGCCGTTGCCGTTCGGCTTCATCGTCATGACGTTGCCGCTGCTGTCCCAGGTGGGCGTGCCGTTCCAGGTGGCGGAGATCTTCTGCGGGGACGTCACCGTGACCGTCGTGGTCCAGTTGCCGATCGCCGAGCCGCCCGCGGTGACGGTCACCTTGCCGTTGAAGCGGTCGCTCCACTCCTCCTGCTTGCTGTAGGAGACGGTGCAGGCCGCCGTACCGCCGCCACCGCCGGAGCCGGTGCCGCCGAGCGCTGAGAGTACGGCCGTGTAGGCGGGCTTCTTGTTGTAGTTGCCGTCGAACAGCAGCGGTGTTCCGCTGGCGCGCCAGGAGTACTTGTCGGTGACACCCCAGACGGTGATGCCGGTGCAGCGCGAGACGGCCAGGCAGGCCTTCACGACGTTGCCGTAACTGGTGGCCTGGGCCGTGCCGGAGCCCTCGATGTCCAGCTCGGTGATCTGGACGTCGACGCCGAGGTTGGCGAAGCGCTGAAGGTTGGCCTGGTAGTCGCCGGGCACCGGGGAGGCGCTGTTGAAGTGGGACTGGAAGCCGACGCAGTCGATCGGTACGCCGCGTGCCTTGAAGTCCCTGACCATGTTGTAGACGGCATTGCTCTTCGCGTTGACGCCGTCGGTGTTGTAGTCGTTGTAGCAGAGCTTGGCGGCCGGGTCGGCGGCGCGTGCGGTGCGGAACGCCTCCTCGATGAATCCGTTGCCGAGCTTGTCCTGGAACGGGGAGCTGCGCCGGGCGCCGCTGTTGCCGTCCTGGAAGGCCTCGTTGACGACGTCCCAGGAGTGGATCTTCCCCTTGTAGTGCTGCATGACCTTGGTGATGTGGTTGTTCATCGCCGTTCTGAGGTCGGCGGTGCCCAGCGTGCCGACCCAGCTGGGCAGCTGGGAGTGCCAGACCAGGGTGTGGCCGCGCACCTTCATGCCCTTGCTCTGCGCATGGCTGACGATCTGGTCGGCGGCGCCGAAGGTGAAGGAGTTGCGGGTGCGCTCCACTGCGTCCCACTTCATCTCGTTCTCGGGCGTCGCCGAGTTGAACTCGGTGTAGAGCGTGGAGACGTACGGGGCCTCGCCCAGGTGGTTCGCGGCCACGGCGGCGCCGAAGTAGCGGCCCTTGCCGGCCGCGGCGGATCCCAGGGTGCTCGCGGCGTCGGCCGTTCCCGACAGGGCGATGACACCGGATGCGGCGAGTAACCCGGCCATGCCGAGGGCGCCGATGGACGTGCGGGTGACCATGTCGTCCCCTTTCTTCCAATTGTTGGGGTCATGACACTTCGAAACTTTCGAACTCTCCTCGGAGAGTGCGGAAGACGTTACGACCGGCCTTTCACACCGTCAACGCTCAGCGCACGGGTCGCTCGGAGTCGCCTCGAGCAAAGGCATCCGGCGACGACATTCGCTCTTGATCTCGAAACTTTCGACGAACCTGCCGCTTGTCACACTTGGACTAACCGTCGTCCCGCGGCACTCACCTCAGGCAAACGCCACACCGATCCACCCGGCCCCCTCCCCGGTCGCTGCCATATTCGAAGGCGACTTCGGAGGTGGCTGTGACGACAGAGGTGACAACGTCCGCGGCATCGCAGACGGCGGGGTCCGTGCCCGACCTCAGCACCGACCGCACCGCCGACCGCATCGCCGATCTGGAACACCGTCGGGCGCTGGCGGTGGCTCCGGGCGGGCCGAGAAGACGGGGGGAGTTCGGTGCCCACGAGCGGATCGAACGGCTGCTGGACGCCGGGTCCTTCACCGAGACGGGCCAGTTCGTCCGGGCCCGCCCCACCGGAGACGGGGCCCGCCGCCCCTACGGCGACGGAGTGGTCACCGGGCACGGCACGGTCGACGGCCGCCCGGTCTGTGTGTTCGCCCAGGACTCCAGCGTCTTCGGCGGGAGCATGGGCGAGGCGTTCGGCGAGAAGACCGTCGCCCTGATGGACCTGGCCCTGAAGACCGGCTGCCCGGTCATCGGGCTCAACGACTCCGGCGGCGCCCGCATCCAGGAGGGCGTCGCCTCGCTCGCCCTCTACGCCGAGCTGGTCCGCCGCAATGTGCAGGCGTCCGGGGTGATCCCGCAGATCTCGGTGGTCCTGGGGCCGTGTGCGGGCGGGGCCGCGTACTCGCCCGCGATCACCGACTTCACCGTGATGGTGGACGGCGCCTCGCACATGTTCGTCACCGGGCCCGACGTCATCGAGACGGTCACCGGCGAGCGCACCACCGCCGAGGACCTGGGCGGTGCGCGCACGAGCAACTCCGTCAACGGCAACGCCCACTTCCTCGCCGCCGACGAGGAGGACGCCCTCGACACCGTACGGGACCTGCTGTCTTACCTGCCCGCCAACAACCTTGAGCGGCCTCCGGAATACGCGCCCGTGCCCGCGCCCGCCGGGGACCGGCTCGACGAGGTCGTGCCCGACCGGCTCGGGCAGGCCTACGACATGCGCGACATCCTGCGTGCGGTCGTCGACGACGGTGAGCTCCTCGACGTACAGGAGCTGTTCGCGCCGAACATCATCTGCGCCCTCGCCCGCGTGGAGGGCCGCTCGGTCGGGGTCGTCGCCAACCAGCCGCTGCACGCCGCCGGCGTCCTCGACATCGACGCCTCGGAGAAGGCCGCGCGGTTCGTACGGTTCTGCGACGCGTTCGGCATCCCGCTGCTGACCTTCGCCGACGTCCCGGGCTATCTCTCCGGCGTCCGCCAGGAGCGCGGCGGCATCATCCGGCGCGGCGCGAAACTGCTGTACGCCTACGCCGAGGCGACCGTGCCCAAGGTGACCGTGGTGGTGCGCAAGGCGTACGGCGGCGGGTACGCGGTGATGGGCTCCAAGCACCTTGGCGCCGACGTCAACCTCGCCTGGCCCACCGCCCGTATCGCCGTCATGGGCGCCGAGGGCGCGGTGGGCGTCCTGCACCGGCGCGAACTCGCCGCGGCCGCCGACCCCGAGACGCTGCGCGCCCGCCTCGTCGCCGCGTACGAGGCCACCCACGGCACGCCCTACCTCGCCGCCGAACGCGGATACGTCGACGCCGTCATCGCGCCGCGCGAGACCCGCGCCCAGGTCTGCCGCGCCCTGCGCGCGCTGCACGGCAAACGCGCGCCGATGCCGCAGCGGCGGCACGGCAACATCCCGCTCTGACCCGCCCCCTGCCCGTCTGCCCTCGACGTGAGGAGCCACCCCCCGATGGACAGCCGCCGCCCCCCGCTCGCGCCCGCGTTCCGGACCCTGCCGGAGTATGTGCGGCACTGGGCCGACACCACCCCCGACCGCCGGGCGTTCACCTTCGTCGACCACCCCGCGCCGCACTCGCGCGGCGTCCACCGCACCCTGACCTGGCGGCGCCTGGACCTGCGCGTACGGGCGCTGGCCGCCCGGCTCTCCGAGGAGGCCGAGCCCGGATCGCGGGTGGCGCTGTTGTGTCCGCAGGGCACCGAGTACATCGCCGGGTTCCTGGCGGCGCTGGCGGCCGGCCTGGTCGCCGTACCGCTGTATCCGCCGAATCTGCCCGGGCATGCCGACCGGCTCGCGGGCGTGCTGGCCGACGCGACGCCCGCGGTCGTGGTGACCACGAGCCGCGTCCGGGCGGAGGTACGGGACTTCTGCGACCGCACCCCGGTACGGATCGTCGCCGCCGACGAGGTCCCGGACTCCGCCGCCGAGCACTGGCGACCGGTCACGCCGGACGAGGAGGCCATCGCCTACCTGCAGTACACCTCCGGCTCCACCCGGGCTCCGGCGGGCGTGGAGATCACCCACGGCAACGTCGTCGCCAACGCCCGGCAGGCGCTGACCGCCTACGGCGCCGACGCCCACCCCGTGACCTGCGTCGGCTGGCTGCCGCTCTACCACGACATGGGGCTCGTGCTGAGCGTCGCCGCTCCCGTCGTACGAGGGCTGCCGTCGGTGCTGATGGACCCGGCCGCGTTCCTGCACCAGCCCGTGCGCTGGCTGCGGTTGCTCGCGGCGCATCCGCGCGCGGTGAGTGCCGCGCCCAACTTCGCCTACGACTACTGCGCCTTGGCCGTCACCGTCGAGCAGAAGGCGGAGCTGCGGCTGGACGGGGTGGCCGCGCTGATCAACGGCAGCGAGCCGGTCCGCCCCGGCACCGTCGACCGCTTCCACGCCGCCTTCGCCGACCGGCGCCTCGCTCCCGAGACGCACTGCCCGTCGTACGGGCTCGCCGAGGCCACCGTCTTCGTCAGCGCCGCCCGGCCGGGAGAGCCGTTGCGCCGGTTCGCGCTCGACCGCGACGCCCTCGCCGCCGGTAAGGCGCTGCCCGCCCGCCCCGACGACCCGCGAGCCGTGCTGCTCGCCGGTTGCGGCACTCCGGCGGGCCAGCGGCTGCGCATCACCGACCCGGTGACGCGGGCCGTCCTGTCGGAGGGGGAGGTCGGTGAGATCTGGGTGCAGGGACCCAACGTCGGGCGCGGCTACCGGAATCGGGACCGGGACACGCGTCACGTCTTCGGCGCCGAGCTCGCCGACGCCGCGGCCGGGCCGGGCCGGTGGCTGCGCACGGGTGACCTGGGGACCGTGCTGGAGGGGCAGTTGGTCGTCACCGGCCGGCTGAAGGACCTGATCGTCGTCGACGGGCGCAACCACTATCCGCAGGATGTCGAGGCCACGGCCCAGGAAGCGCACCCGGCCGTGCGTCGCGACCGGCTCGCCGCCTTCGCCGTACCCGGTACGGCGGGCGAGCGGGTGGTGGTCGTGGCCGAGCACGCCCGGTCCATGAACCTGGCCGAGATCGACGTTGCGGAGCTGGTGCGCGCGGTGCGCAGGGCCGTCTCCGCCCGGCACGGGTTGCGGCTGGCCGATGTCGTGCTCGTGCCGCCGGGGACCGTGGCCCGCACCTCCAGCGGCAAGGTGTCACGGGCGTTGACGCGTGAGCGCTACCTCGACGGCGCCTACGCGCAGCCCGACGAGTCGTCGAGGGTCGCGGGATGAGGGCCGCCGACGAGGCCGCGCTGCGTCGCCTGATCGTCGAGCGGGTGGCCGCCTGGAACGCCATGGCGCCCGAGTCCGTGCCGATGGACCGGCCGCTCGCCGACCTCGGCATGTCCTCGCGGGACGCGGTCGCCCTGGCCGGGGAGCTCTCCCACGCCCTCGGCCGCGAACTGCCGCCGACGCTGCTGTGGGAGACGCCGACCGGGGACGCGCTGGTGGCCCGTCTGTGCCGCCGGGCGGAGGACGTCGCCTCTCCCGCGGCGAACGCCCCGGCATCGTCCGGCGAGCCGGTCGCGGTCATCGGCGTCGGCTGCCGACTGCCCGGCGGGGTGCACGGACCGGCCGACTACTGGCGGCTGTTGAGCGAGGGCGTCGACGCCGTCCGGCGGGTTCCCGAGGACCGGTGGAGAGACTTCGCCGCGTTCCCGCCGGCGGACGTGCCCTCCTGCGGCGGTTACCTCGACGACGTCGCCGGGTTCGACGCGGACTTCTTCCACATCAGCCCGCGCGAGGCCGCGGTGATGGACCCTCAGCAGCGGATGCTCCTGGAGGTCGTCCACGAGGCGCTCGACCACGCCGCCGTGCCGGCCGCGTCCCTGGCCGGCACCAACACCGGTGTCTTCGTGGGGATATCGGCCCCGGAGTACGGGCAGCTCACCGGAGCCGATCCGGCCGCCGTCGATCCATGGGCGCCGGCGGGTGCCGCGCTCAGTGTCGCCGCCGGGCGCCTGGCGTACGTCCTGGACACCCATGGGCCGAGCATGGCCGTCGACACCGCCTGTTCCTCCTCGCTGGTCGCCATGCACCACGCTTGCGTCAGTCTGCGCACGGGCGAGAGCGACACGGCGATCGCCGCCGGGGTCAACCTGCTGCTCTCCCCCACCGTCACCATGGCGTTCGAGCGGGCGGGAGCCCTCGCGCCGGACGGGCGGTGCAAGCCGTTCTCGGCGGCGGCCGACGGCATCGGCCGCGGCGAGGGGTGCGCGGCCGTGCTGCTGAAGCGGCTGTCCGACGCCGAGCGGGACGGCGACCGCGTGCTGGCGGTCGTCCGCGCCACCGCCGTCAACTCCGACGGCCGCTCGGGCGGCCTGATGGCACCCAACCCGGCCGCCCAGCAGGCCGTATTGCGGACCTCATACGCGCGGGCCGGACTCGCTCCGGCGTCCGTGGACTACGTGGAGGCGCACGGCACCGGCACCCCGCTCGGCGACCCGATCGAGGCGAGCGCGCTCGACGCCGTGCTCGGGCCGGGCCGCGACCCCGACCAGCCGCTGCTGCTGGGCTCCGTCAAGGGCAACCTCGGCCATCTGGAGTCCGCCGCGGGCATCGCCGGCCTGGTGAAGACGGTGCTCGCCCTCCACCACGACCGCATCCCGCCCTCCCTGCACTGCGCGGACGGCAGCTCGCTGGGTGACGCACGACTGCGGATGGTGACCGAGGCCGAGCCGTGGCCCCGCTACGGCGGCACGGCCGTCGCCGGGGTCTCCGGCTTCGGGTTCGGCGGCACCAACGCCCACGCGGTACTGGAGGAATGGCGACCCGCGACGCCCACGCCCCCTGCCGCCGAGGAGCCTGCCGCCCGACTGCACCTGCTCTCCGACCGCGACGCCGAACGCCTTCGCGACACCGCGGCGCGGCTCGCCGACTGGCTCCGAAGCCCCGAGGGGAGCGCCGCCCGCCTCGCCGACGTGGCGCACACGCTCGCCGGGCGCACCGGCCGGGGACCCGTGCGCGCCGCGATCACGGCCCGTGACCGGGACGAACTCGTGGACGGATTGGCCGCGTTGGCGAATCGGCGCCCGCACGCGCGGGTCGTCACGGGCGATCGCGATCTCCTGGGGCGCGGTCCGGTGTGGGTCTTCTCCGGGTACGGCAGCCAGTGGGCCGGCATGGGTCGGCGGCTGCTGGCCGAGGAGCCGGTGTTCGCCGCCGCCGTGGAGAAGCTCGACCCGCAGCTGGCCGCCGAGTGCGGCCTGTCCCTGTACGACCATCTGGCCTCCGGTGACGCCCTCGACCGCCTGGAGGTCGCCCAACCGGTCCTGTTCGGACTGCAGTTGGCGATCGCCGAGCTGTGGCGTGCCCATGGTGTGGAGCCCGCCGCCGTGATCGGTCATTCCATGGGCGAGGTGGCCGCCGCGGTGTGCGCGGGTGCCCTGGACGTGGCGGACGCGGCCCGTGTCGTCGCCGTACGGGCACGGCTGCTGAGCGGGCTGAGCGGTGGCGCGATGGCCGTCGTCGACCTGGAGGACGCCGAACTGGACGCCCTGTCACGGGACTTCCCCGGGGTGCACGTCGCCGTCCAGTCCTCGCCCCGGCAGAAGGTCGTCACCGGCGAGGAGGCCGCGGTGAACCGGCTGGTACGACGGCTGACGGAACAGGGCCGGGCCGCACGAGCCATGCGGGTGGTCGGCGCCGGGCACTCACCGCAGGTCGACGCGCTGCTGCCGGAGCTGACCGAGGCGCTGTCCGGCATACGGGGCCGACCGCCGCAGGTTCCCGTCTACTCCACCGTCCTGGACGATCCGCGAGGCGACTGCGTGTTCGACGCCGCCCACTGGGCCGCCAACCTGCGGCGGCCCGTGCGCCTGGACCGGGCGATCGCCGCGGCCGCGTCCGACGGGCACTCCGCCTTCGTCGAGATCTCGCCCCACCCGGTCCTGACACGGGCCGTCGTCGACACCGTCCCCGACGCGCTCGCCGTCGGCACGCTGGGCCGCGACGCGGACGGAGCCGCCGCGTTCGCCCAACGGCTGGGCACGCTGTACGCCGCAGGCGGGCGTCTGCCCCTCCCGCCCGGCCGGGTCATCGACCTGCCCGCGCCGCGCTGGCGGCATCTCAGGCACTGGTGGACGGACGGCCGTGCTGCCACCGCGACCGGTGACCGATGGACCGGGCCGGCGGATCGGACGGACCCGACGGACCGGGCGGCGGATGCCACCTCCGTCCTCGCCCGTCTGAGCCGCCACATCAGCACCGTCACCGGCCATCCGCCGACCCGCATCACCGCCGGCACCGCGCCGGCCGATCTGGGCCTGGACTCGCTCATGGCCGTCCGCATCCGTACGGCCGTGGAGCGCGAGTTCGGGATCGAACTGCCCCTGCGCGACCTGCTCGGCGCGGCCACCGTCGCCGACGCGGCCACCGGCATCCAACGGGCACTCACCGCGAGGACCACGGACGCGAACGCTCCGCTGCGGACGCTGCGCGCCACCGGCTCCCGGCCCCCGCTCTTCCTGGTGCACGCAGCCGGCGGGCCGACCGACGTCTACCGGGCGCTGGCGGAACGTCTGGGGGACGACCGGCCGGTGTACGGGCTGGAGCGCCTGGAAGAGGCGCGGACCGTGTCGGAAAAGGCCCGCCGTTACGCCGAGGCCGTCGCCGCCGTCCACCCCGACGGGCCCTGCCTGCTGGGTGGTTGGTCCTTCGGCGGCTTCGTCGCCCAGGAGACCGCGCGACAACTGACGGCCGCCGGGCGGGACGTGGAGCTGGTAGCGCTCATCGACTCCGTACGGCCCCTCCCGCAGCCCGGGCGTACGCGGGCCGACCGGATCCGCGCCCACTTCGCGGGCTTCGCCCGGCACGTCGCCGACACCTACGGCGCCCGGCTGGAGCTGCCGTACGACGACCTGGTGACGATGGACGACGACGGCGACCGTATCGACGCCGTGCTGCGCGCCCTGCGCGAGGTCGCCGAGGTGCCGCCCGCCGCGCTGGAGCATCAGCGCGCCTCCTACCTGGACATGCGGATCGGCGAGGCCCACTCGCCGGGCGGCTACGACGGCCGGGTGGTGCTGTTCCGGGCCGCCGAACCCGCGCCGCACACCGTGCGCGACCCGGCGTACGAGCGGGACGACGAGGCGCTCGGCTGGGACGAGGTGTGCCCGCGCCTGGAGGTCGTGCCGGTGCCCGGGCACCATCTGTCGCTGCTCGACCCGCCGCACGTCGACGAGATCGCCGTACATCTGCGGCGGATGCTGACCGAGCAGGCCCGCTGAACCGAGACCGAGGAGCCGCCATGTCTCACCGCAGCACCGATCTCCCCCGGCGCACCGTCACCAAGGCCGCGGCCGTCGCCGGTCTGGCCGTCCTGTTCGGCGCCGGGGCCGCCACCGGCCGGGCCGGGGCCGCGACCCGGCTCGGCCCGCGCACGCTGGACCTGTCCGTGTCCTCCGCCGCGCTCGGTCGCAGCGCGCCGGTGCGGCTGATCCTGCCGTCGGGTTTCGGCACGCAGCCGGGTCGGAGCTACCCCGTGCTGTACCTGCTGCACGGCGCCCACGACGACTACACGTCCTGGACCCGGGAGACGGACATCGAGGCCTTCACCGAGGGCCGCGACCTGATCGTGGCCATGCCGGACGCGGGACCCACGGGCATCCCGACCGCCTGGCGCGACGGTCCCGACTACGAGACCTTCCAGTTGGAGGAAGTCCCGGCGTTGCTCCGCCGGGACTACCGGGCCTCCGGGGTGCGGGCCGTCGCCGGTGTCTCCACCGGAGGCTACGGGGCCATGGCGCACGCGGCCCGGCACCCCGGCGCGTTCACCGCCGCGGCCTCCTACAGCGGCATCCTCGACACCACCGCGCCCGGCGTCCCGGCCATCATGGACGCCATCGTGGCCCGCGAGAACCTGTCGCCGGCCTCCCTGTGGGGCCATCCGGTCCTGAACCTGCTCACCTGGCGCGAGCACAACCCGCGCGCCCGCGCCGAGGGGCTGCGCGGCACCTCCCTGTACGTCTCGAACGGCAGCGGACTGGGGGGCGGCGGCGGTGATCCGCTGCCCGGTGTGCTGGAGAGCGCCCTGTGGCCCTCCGCCCAGGGCTTCGCCGCCACGCTGCGCCGCCTCGGCGTCCCGGTCACCGCGCACTTCTACCAGGGAGGAGGACACGACTGGGCGTACTGGCAGCCGGAGTTCGCGGCATCGTGGCCGATGCTCGCCCGTGCTCTCGGGCTGCCCGAGTGAAGTCGGAGCCGTCGGGGCACGGAACGGAGCGCGGGGGACGTCCGTCAAACCCAGGACGCCCCGTGCGCCCCACGGGAAACAGCCCGCGGGTGAGCCGTTTCCGGGTGAAAGGAGTGTCCGTGATGGCTGTGCCCACCCCGCACGGCGTGCCGGCCGACCCCGGAGCCGTACCGCTGCCACTCGATCTCGCCGAACTGCTGTACGCCCAGCTCGAGACCGTCGCCGACGAGGTGGAGCAGGAGGTCCGCCGGCAGGTGCCGGAGTACGCCCGGCCGACCGACGGGACCTACGGCAGGAACCTCAGAGCCGGGGTCGTGCAGGCGCTGACCTTGTTCGTGGACCACATCGCCGACCCGCGCGGCCGGGGCGAGGCGATCTTCGCGACGTACTACGAACTGGGGCGCGGCGAGGCGCTGGAGGGCCGCGGTCTGGACGCGCTGCAGTCTGCGCTGCGCATCGGCGGGCTGCACGCCTGGCGGCTGATGGGCCGCACGGCGGAGGAACTCGGGCTGGACTCGGCGGTCGTGGCCGCGCTGGGCGAGCTCGCGTTCCGGACGGTGCACGAGGTCGCGGAGGCCGCGGCGGCCGGGTACGCGGAGGCCCGGCTGCGCAGCACGGACGAGCTGGAGCGGCGCCGCAGGCGGCTGCTCGATCTGTTGCTGGGCGAGGGACCGGTGTCCGTGGAGGCCGTGCACGACCTGGCGCACGGAGCGCGCTGGTCGGTGCCGCGACAGGTCGCCGTCGTCGCGCTCGCGGCCGGCCCGGACCAGCGAGAGGAGGACCGGCCGCTGGCCGCGGCGGGCGCGCTGGTGGACATGGAGTCACGGCCGCCGCGCATGCTGGTGCCCGATCCGGACGGCTCCGGACGTTTCGGCGGCCGGGCGTTCGCCCTCGCGCTGCGCGGCCGGCCGGCCGCGATCGGGCCGACGGTCCCGCTCGCCGAGGCCGCGCGGTCGCTGCACTGGGCCACCCGGGCGCTGGGGCTGATGGGCCGTGGGGTCCTCCCCCGGCAGGGCGTGGTGCGGTGTGCCGACCATCTCTCGACGCTGCTGCTGTACGGCGACGAAGCGCTGCTCGGCCAGTTGCAGGCGCGCGTCCTGGGCCCGCTCGACTCGGTCTCGGCGGGCCAGCGTCCCCGGCTCGCCGAGACGCTGCTGGCCTGGCTGCTCAGCGGCAGCAACGTCCCCGACGTCGCCGCCCGGCTGCACATCCACCCGCAGACGGTCCGCTATCGGCTCCGGCAGCTGGAGAAGCTCTTCGGTGACGCGCTGCACGACCCGGACGCCCGCCTGGATCTCGTCCTCGCGCTGCGTGCCGAGGCATTGCGGGAGCAAGGGGCGGGCGACACCTGAAATCACTTCCTGAGCTCATGCTCATACGGGCGCAAAAATCCGAGAGAATTCCATAATCCTCTGCATATCACTCCGGCGGGAAAGCGAATACGTTCGGGACCGTTCCATTTCGCAGGCGCATCACGCGCCCCGCACGCGGAGGATTCCCCATGCGTATCCGCTTGTGCCTCGCCGCGCTCTCATTGGCCGGCGGGGCCGGACTGGCCACTCTCTCGGCACCCACGGCAACGGCCGCTCCCTGCACGGACATCAACGTCGTGGCGGCTCGTGGCACCTTCGAGCCGGGCACGCTCGGCTTCATAGTCGGCGACCCGGTGTATTCGGCGCTGCAGAAGAAAATCACCGGCAAAACCCTCTCCAGCTACAAGGTGAATTACCCTGCGGACCTTTCCCTGACCTCGGCCGCGCAGGGCAACAGGGACCTGGTGAACCACGTCAATAGCCAGGCAGCGGCCTGCCCGAATCAGCGTTTCATTCTGGTGGGTTATTCGCAGGGCGCGAATGTCGTCGACAATTCGATCGGCATCAGCAGCGCGGGCGCGGTGGTCGGCAGCCCCATCGTGGCCACCATCCCCGCCGCACTCGAACCGAAGGTCGCAGCGGTGCTGCTGTTCGGCAACCCGATCCGTGCTCTCGGCAAGAGCGTCACCGGCACCTACCAGAGCCGCACCATGGACATCTGCGCCGAGGGCGACCCCGTCTGCGAGAGCGGCGGCGGTGACACGGGAGCGCACCTCAGCTACCGGGACGACGCCGACGCGGCGGCCGCCTTCGCCGCGGGCAAGGTCTGAGTCGTACAAGGGCTGTGGGCCCGGGAGGATCTCCTCCCGGGCCCACAGCCGTGTGGGAACGGCTATTAGGGTGACTGCGCGAACCGGGCGAGGTTGGTGGACACGGGCTCGGGCCTGCCGTTGTTCTGGACGGGCGCCGCGGTCAGTACGTCGAGGTGCTGGTAGCCGTCGGCGACCACGGGGTTCAGGTCGGGCGGGACGCGGCCCGCGAGCAGCCCGTCGCCCGCGAGCACCGTGAGGGCCGGGTTGGCCTCGATGCCCTCGGGGTGGACGACGAGCCGCTTCACCTGGGGTGAGGTGGCGAGCTGGAGGTCGGTGACCAGCTTGGTCGGGAAGTACTGCTCGGTGAAGTCCAGCGGCTGCTCGGCCAGGCTGCGGGCCAGCTCCCGGATGTCGGTGACCTCCTTTCCGGCCGAGGTGAACGGAGTGCCGTCGGCCGACCGGTACCCCGGATCGTCGGGGTCGCCGACACGGTCGTAATCGCGCCAGGTGTACAGCGGTCCCTGGGGTCGGTCGGGGATGGCCTTGTACTCGGTGCCGAACAGCCCCGGCTGCTGATCGCTGCCGTTGGCCACGGGGAAGTTCTTGTCGGCGACCGGTCCGCCGTCGAAGAAGCCCACGCTGGTCTGCAGGAACGCCAGCGGTACGGAGTGGTCGTCCATCAGGGCTCCGAGTACGGCCGCGTTGGTGAGCCGGAAGTCCTTCACACCGGGTGAGCCGGTGAGGAACGTGGCGGTGTCCTTGGAGAACAGGAAGCGGTTGGTGGCCTCGATGTTGACGTTGGAGGGAAGGTAGCGGGGCAGGTCGGCCTCGCCGTCGGCGTCCTGGAGGGTGCCCAGGCCGGCGATGGCGAGCAGGGTCATGGTCTCGGGGTTGAGCAGGACCGGCGCGGACAGGGAGCGCGGCAGCACTCCGGTGTCGAGGCCGGTCTGCACGGCGGCGTAACCGAGGCCGATGTCCGGCAGGTTGGTGTCGTCCGGGATGCTGCCGCTCAGGTCGGCCAGGGAGGTGGAGACGGTGGTGTCGAGGGCGAAGTAGCCGGCGCACTGGCGGTGTCCGGCGTCCGCGGTGGTGGTGCGGTCGCCGTCGAAGTCGGCGGTCGCGAAGTACCCGGTGATCACGCCGCCCAGGGAGTGTCCGCCGCACAGCACCTTCTGCTTGCGCAGCCCCTGGTCAGGCAACTCGGCGGTGAGCAGGTCGTATTCGTCGCGGACGGTCTGTTCGATGCCGAGCTTGGCCATCCAGCCCAGCCGGCCGTTGCCGACGAAGCCGCCGAAGGTCCGGCCGGCGACCTGCTTGCCCCGGTAGTAGTAGTCGACGGCTGTGTGCTGGTCGCCGGAGGCGATTCCGGTGCGGTCCTCCAGGCAGTTGGAGCGCCGGTCCAGGGCCCAGAACTCGATGTGGCTGCCCTGTTCGGCGGCCCGGGCCACGGTGTTGCGGGCGACGCTGTCGAACGCCCCGGCGCCCTCCAGGATGCCCGGCTGGGCTACGAGGATCCGGTCGGCGTCGGCCGACGCGTCCGGCCCGTCGGAGGAGCGGTAGCGCAGATACGACAGCCAGTCGCACGCCTCCGGACGCGCCCCGAAGGACGCCGGCAGCGGCACCTTCACGCGCACCACCGACTCGGTCACCTCGTCGACCGGGGACGTCGACGCGACGGGCGTTTCCGTGCGTTCGCCCCGGGCCTGCGCTTCCGGGGCGGCGGCCGTGAGCCCGCCCGCGGTCAGCAGCGCCGCCAGCGCGGCGCATCGCCACGTTCTTACTCTGCTGCGACTCGTGTTCATAGCCGGACGGTAGGGCGGGGACGACCGCCCGCTCAGGCGGTGCTCACAGGAACGCAGACCCCTCGGGTTCCTTTGTCACCAGCCCACACAGAGCCTGTGCGTCAGTGCAGCACGCTGAGCGCTCCGGGCAGCACCTTGGCGGTGACGGGGAGGACGGCCTCGACCTCGCCGTCGGCACCGTAGGGCACCGCGCGGTCGGCCTCGATGCGGATCTCCCTGCCACGCAGGATGCGCACTTGGGGCCGGTGGACGTGGGCGCCGGTCCTGAGTTCGTTCATCAGGGCGAAGAACAGCCGGCGCGGTGCCTCGGCGATCATCACGACGTCCAGGAGGCCGTCGTCCATGCGGGCGTCGGGGGCGATGACGCGACCCGACCCGTAGAAGCGGGAGTTGGCGGCCACCACCGTGTAGCCGGTGTGCGGGTGTTCCACCCCGTCGACGGTGACCCGGTAGCGCACCGGACGCCAGGTGGTGACGGCCCGCAGTCCGCCCGCGTAGTACGAGGCGGTGCCGCGCAGGAGCTTGGCGCTGTTGGCGTGGCGGTTGGCGACCGCGTCGACACCGGCGTACACGCTGCCGAGGACGACCGTGCCGTCGTGCCCGGCCGAGTGGAGCTCGATGGTGTCGACCGGGCTCGGTTCGTTGTGGAGCAGGATGCGGGCCAGGTCGGCCGGGTCGGTGGGCAGTCCGAGTGCCCGGGCGAAGTCGTTGCCACGGCCCGCGGGGACGATGCCGAACAGCGTGCCGGTGCCGCTGAGGGCTCCGCCGACGCCCCCGGTGATGCCGTCACCGCCGACGGCGAGTACCACCCGTCCCCGCTCCCCGGCGTGCCGGGCCAGCTCCTGGGCGTGGGGCAGGCTGCGGCTGTACTCGGTCTCGATTTCGGCGCCGGCCTCCCGCAGCAGGCGCGCCACGCCGAGCAGCGCCGCGGCTCCGGTGGATCCGCCCGCGGTGGGGTTGACGACGGCGGTGAACTGTCGCATGGGTGTGCCTCCGGGGCGGGCGGGGGGGGTGGGTCGTACCGCGGGCAGGGGTGAGAGTTCAGTCCGTGGGCAGCAGGACACCGGGGTTGAGCAGCCCGGCCGGGTCCAGTCGTCGTTTGACGGCGCGCAGGGCCTCGACGCCGAGAGGGCCCGCTTCCCGGACGTACCAGTCCCGGTGGTCGGTGCCGACGCCGTGGTGGTGGCTGATCGTGCCGCCCGCGGCGAGGATCGCCTCGCCCGCGGCGTGCTTGGCCCGTGTCCAGTGCGCCAGGGCGTCGTCGCCCTGGGCGCAGACCACCGTGAAGTACAGCGAGGCGCCGTTCTCGTAGACGTGGGAGATGTGGCACATGACCAGGGGCGGGGTGCCGGCGCCGGTGAGCGTGGCGGTCAGCGCGTCGCGGACGGAGGCGTACAGCTCGGGGATCCGGGACCAGAAGGTCGCCGTCTCCAGCGTCTCGGCGAACGCCCCGGCGTCGAGCAGGGAGTCGCGCAGGTAGGGGGCGGAGTAGCGGCCTTGGGCCCAGCGCTGTCCCGGCTCCTCTCCCAGAGGGGTCCCGCCGCAGTCGCGCAGCACGGCCGCGGCCCGGTCCCGGCGGTACGCGGTGTCCTCCTCCGTTCCCTCGAAGCCGGCGATCGCCGTGCATCCGGCGGCCCGCTGCGCGTCCACGGAGCCGATGGCGTCGGGCTGGGCGAGGCCGATCAGCGTCTCGGTCTCGTCGGACAGCCGCAGGACGGTCGGCCGGGGTCCGTCCTGGGCGAGCCGGCGCAGCGCGGCGGCGCCCGCCTCGAAGGAGGCGAAGCGCCAGCCTTCGTAGCCGCGGACCTGCGGGACGGGGCGGATCCGGACGGTCACGGACGTGATCACGCCGAACGCCCCTTCGGAGCCGAGCACGAGCTGGCGCAGGTCGGGGCCGGCCGCCGAGCGCGGGGCACGGCCGGTGTCGAGGGTGCCCTCGGGTGTGGCGAGGGTGAGTCCCAGCACCATCTCGTCGAAGCGGCCGTAGCCGGCGGAGGCCTGCCCGCTGGAGCGGGTGGCCGCGAATCCGCCGATGGTGCCCCACTCGTAGGACTGCGGGAAGTGGCCGAGGGTGAAGCCGTGTTCGGCCAGGAGCGCCTCGGCCTGTGGGGCGCGCAGTCCGGGTTGCAGGGTGGCGGTGCGGGAGACCGGGTCGAGGGCGATCAGGCGGTCCATGCGGCGCAGGTCGAGGGCGACGAAGGTGCCCCGCCGCTCCGGGGCGAGGCCGCCGACCACGGAGGTGCCGCCGCCGAACGGGACGAGTCCCAGGCCGTGTTCGGCGCACGTCCGCAGGACGGTGAGCACCTCGTCGTGGCTCGCCGGGAGGACGACGGCCGCCGGAAGGTCGGCGGCGTCGCCGCTGCGCATCCGGAGCAGGTCGGGGGTGGACTTGCCGCGGGTGTGCCGGATCCGCGTCTCGGCGTCGGTGCGCACGTGGTCCTCGCCGTCGACGGCGCTGAGGAGGGCGCGATGTGCGGCCGGGTCCAGCGGTGACGGGGGTACGGGGATGTCCTCCAGGGCGACCGGTTCCGCGCCGCGCGGCTTGACTCCGAGCAACTCGCGCAACAGCCCGACCACCGAGTCCGGCAACGGCTGGGCCTTGGCCGGGTCGCCCCAGCCGCTCCACAGCATGTCCATGGCTGTCGTCCTCACCGATTGTCGCGATGCCGTTCCTGGCTGCCCCATGAGGCGTTACACTGTGACACATGACGCCTATTCGTCACAACCACTCGGACGACGCGGTGCTGGACGCGGTGCGCGACTGCGTCCTGGCCGTGGGGGTCCGCCGCACCACGCTGACCGACGTGGCCCGCCGCGCGGGTGTCTCCCGGATGACGCTGTACCGGCGCTGGCCCGATGTGCGGACCCTGGTCGGCGATCTCATGACCCGCGAGTGGGTCGGCGTGGCCAAGCGGGCCAGGCCCGAGCGCCGTCCCGGGGTGGACGCGCGGAGCCTCATCGTCGACGGGCTGGTGGCCGGCGTGGACGGCTTCCGCGCCCATCCCCTCTTCCGCAAGATCGTCGACGTCGATCCGGAGCTGCTCCTGCCCTACGTACTGGACCGGCGCGGAGCCAGCCAGGACGCGCTGTTGGGGCTGCTGGCGGAGGACCTGCGGGCGGGCCACGCCGACGGATCGGTACGTGTCGACCACACCGAACGACAGGCCCGGTCCCTGCTGCTGATCGTGCAGTCCTTCACCTTGTCCCTGCGGACCATGACCGACGAGGACGACGCCGGGCTGACCTCCGAGGCGTTCCTCGCGGAACTGCGGACCATCCTGGAGAGGACCCTGACGCCGTGAACCGGTCCTCCCTGTCCGCCGTACGACGTTCGCGTGAACTGACCGACACTGTCGACGGACCCGTCGTGGACGTCCTGGTCGTCGGCCTCGGCGCGACCGGTGCCGGAGCCGCGCTGGACGCGGCCGCCCGTGGTCTGACGGTCGTCGCCGTCGACGCCCACGACCTGGCCTTCGGCACGTCCCGCTGGAGTTCCAAGCTCATCCACGGCGGGCTGCGCTACCTCGCCTCCGCCCAGTTCGACGTGGCTCACGAGAGCGCGGTCGAGCGCGGCGTGCTGATGGAGCGCACCGCACCCCACCTGGTCCGCGCCCAGCCGTTCGTACTTCCCCTCACTCCCCTGGTCTCCCGAGGCCAGGCCGCCCTGGCCCGGGCCGGCTTCCGCGCCGGTGACGCCCTGCGGCTGACCGCCCGTACGGCCCGGGCCACCCTGCCCGCGCCGCGCAGGCTGTCCGCGGTGGAGACCCGACACCTGGCCCCGGTGCTGCGCGCCGACGGCCTGCGCGGCGGCCTGCTGTCCTGGGACGGCCGGCTCACCGACGACGCCCGCCTGGTGACCGCGCTCGCCCGCACCGCCGCCGCCCGCGGCGCCCGTATCCTGACCCGCGTCCGGGCCCTGGAGCTCACCGGATCCGGCGCCCGGATACGCGACGAGCTCACCGGCCGGGAAGGGCACATCCGGGCTCGCACGGTGGTCAACGCCTCCGGCGTGTGGGCGGGCGACCTGGTCGACGGCATCCGGATACGGCCGTCGCGCGGCACCCACCTCGTGCTGCGCTCGGAGCACCTCGGACCGCTGCCCACGGGACTGCACATCCCGGTCCCCGGGGAGAGCAACCGTTTCGTCCTCGTCCTGCCCCAGGGTGACGGCCGGGTCTACGTCGGGCTCACCGACGAACCCGTCGAGGGCGACGTCCCGGATGTGCCCGAGGCGCCCGAGACGGACATCGGCTTCCTGCTCGACGTCCTCGGCTGCGTCCTGGACGTCCCCGTCCACCGCGGCGACGTCGTCGGCGCGTTCGCCGGGCTGCGCCCCCTGCTGGACACGACGCCCGACGGTACGGCGGCCAGGACCGCCGACATCTCCCGCCGGCACGCGGTGCTCACCTCACCGGACGGTGTGATCACCGTGGTCGGCGGCAAGCTCACCACCTATCGGCGCATGGCCGAGGACGCCGTCGACGCGGCGGTCACCGCCCGCCGACTCGCCGCCGGCCCGTCCCCCACCGCCTCGCTCCCGCTCGTCGGCGCCGCACCGCCCCACGTCCTCGGCGCCCTGCGGACCCCGGACCGCCTGATCCGCCGCTACGGCACCGAGGCACCGGCCGTCCACGCGCTCGCCGCCCGTGACCCCCGCCTCGGCGAACCCGTACTGCCGGGACTTCCGGTCACCCGCGCCGAACTCCTGTGGGCGGTACGCCACGAGGGGGCGCTCGACGCGGACGACCTTCTCGACCGGCGCACCCGCATCGGGCTGGTGCCGGAGGACCGGGAGGCGGCGCTGGAGGTTGCGCGCGAGGTGGTGGGCGAGGTGTTGGCGGAGCGGGGCTGACGGCCGGGGTGGTTTCGGGCGGCCGGACGGGTGACCCCTGGCTGCCGGCCGCTCAGGCGCCAGTACGCCGGATCCGCCACACGTTGTCGTCGCGGAAGCCGTCGACCCCCTCCGGCGAAACGCTCTGCTTGCGGACCGTGTCCAGCGTTTCCACGCTCCAGCTCTCCTCCGGCAGCGCGAGTGCCGCCAGCGTGCCCTCCAGCGTGGGGAACTCGGCGTCGAAGGGTGGTTCGTCCTGCCACGACGGCCATCCGGCGTGCATGACGATCAGCAGCGTGCCGCCCTGCGCCACAGCCGCGGCAGCCCGTCGTAGGGCTCCATCCTGGTCCCAGGGCACCGGGGACTGCAGGAACTGAGCGCTGACCAGGTCGAACGAGCCCTCCGGAAACGTCACGCCGAGTTCGTGCCGCTCCCACGAGATACGGTCGCTCACTCCGGCCTCGGCGGCGTGACCGGCCGCGCGCTCCAGGGCCGTACGCGAGATGTCGGCTGCCGTGACCCGCCAGCCTTGCGACGCCAGCCACACCGCGTCCGCCCCCTCGCCGCACCCCAGGTCGAGTGCCGTGCCGGGCCTGAGGCCGCTGACCTCGCGCACCAGCAGCGGATTGGGGCGGCCGCTCCAGATGCGCTCGACGCCCTGGTAGCGGGCCTCCCAGAACTCGGCGGCCTGGGTCGGATGGATATGGGTCATGGCGCCCTCCCGGACGGAACACGGCTGGTGGTCAAGGGGTTGGGTCGAGTGGAAAGCTCGTACCTCCCCTTGCCAGGAAGCCTCCGTCGGGACAGGGCCGGGGGCAAAGGAAGTTGCCAGTACGGCAACAAGCAGGGGCCCACCGCCCTGTCGGGCAGCAGGCCCCTGCTCCAGCTCTACTTCCGCTTGGCACGCCCCACGGCCGTCTGCACGTCCGCCTGTACCTCCCGCCGTGGCCGGCCCCGTTCCTTCGAGTACTCCGTCACCGCGGACTGGACGTCACGGTCGAGGTCACGCCAGGCGCGCACCGCGGTCTCGTACGTGACGGTCTGCTGCTTGGTCCACTTGTGGGCGGCGGGCGGCCCGTAGGTGTGGCGCAGCTCGTCGACGCGGTTGTGCGCCTGGTCCGCTGCCCGCTGCTTTTCCACGAGCTCGTCGAATACGTGTCCCACGTGAAGTGATCGTAGGCAGGGTGCCGCCGTTCCGCGCGTCGAGCGGTCGGCCGTACGCCGACCGGGTCGGCCTCACCGGGTACCGCGCCTGGTGCGCCGGAGCAGTACGAAACCGGAGATCAGGAGGATCGCCCCGGCGGCGGCCGGCCACAGCTGGGTCCCCGTGTCGGCGAGCCCGCCTCCGGTCGCCTGCGGTTCGGTCTGCGAACCGGCGGGAGACTCCGCGGCGGCGGCTGTGGCCGACGGGCTGCTGGACTCGTCCGCCGGGCCGTCGGCCTGGTCCCTTGTCCAGGCCTCGGGCGACGTCCCGGCGGCGCTCTGTGCGGGCGTGGGCGTGGCGTCGGCCTTGGGTTCGTCGGCGTCGGGTGCGGTGGGTGCGCCGCCGTCCGGCTTCGCCGGGGCCGGTGCGCTGGTCGAGGGGGCCGCGGTCGGCTTGTCCGCGGAACCGGAACCGCCGGGCTTCTCGTCACCGCCGGGCTTGTCGCCGTCGTTTCCGCCGCCCGGGGCGTCCGGGGTCGGCTTCGGCTGCTCCTGGGGCTGCTCCGGCTGCTCCTCGCCGGAGCCGTTGCCGGAGCCCTCGTCCGCGCCCACGCCGCACCGGCGGCCGTCGTTGATGCAGTCGACCATGTCCCGCATGAGGGACTCGTCGAAGATGTTGATGAAGTCACCGTGGTCGGTGACGGGCTTGTGCAGCTGCTCGGGGAAGGCGTCGACGGCGAACAGCGGAGTCGTCCGCCCGCCGTCCTTCAGGCTCGGCGCGTCGACGTCGTAGACGATGCGCTGGACCAGCTGCGGGATGGCCTTGAAGCCCTCCGGGCAGGAGCCGTCGGCCTGCGCGAACGCCACGTGCGTGCGGTGGTTGGCGCTGTCGGCGTTGCGTCCGTCCCAGCAGCTCTGGAACTTGAAGGTGCGCACCACGTCGCTGCCCTGCGGGCAGAGCGGGTACCTGTCCTTCAACTGCCGGTCCTCGAAGCCGGTGCAGCTCCAGGACGCGTTGGCGTTGGCGGTTCCGTTGACGAACGCCTTGGCGTCACCGGTGATGATGCGCAGCAGCCGGGGCATGGCCGTGACCTTGCTCTGCGGGCTGCCGACGAAGGTGAGGGTGACCGCCTTGGGCGTCACGATCTCGCCGATGTTGCCCTCGATGCCGCCGCCGGGGGCGTTGGCGTCCTGCTCCTGGGTGCCGTTCTGCAGCCGCAGCACGGGCCAGTAGTAGGAGGACTTGTCTCCCTTGTCCTGGCAACTCGTGTCGCCGTTCGCCAACTCCTCGTCGTCGGAGAAGGCGTTGTTGGCCTGGTTGCCGACGTAGTCGTGGAAGTGGTGGGCTCCGTTGGTGACACCGGGGGCGACGATCACATTGTCCGAGTTGAACAGGCCGTTCTCGTTGACGCCGCAGTCGGTGACGAAGGTGCCGCGCGACGCGTCCGCCCGGGGAGCGGGGCTCTGACCGGTGACCGGGGCGGTTTTGATGTCGGCGTAGTCGGCGGCGACGGGGCCGTTGCCCTGCTGCTGCTCCTGACCGCCGTCGGCGTTGCCCGCCTCGTCCCGGCCACTGTTGGCGTCCTCGGCCCGGTCGCCGTTGGCCGCGTCGACCTGGTCGCCGGTCGGGCGGAGTTCGCAGGCCGCCAAGGTGTCGAGACCCTCCGGGCGCTCTCCCACCCGGTCGATGGCGGCGGCGATGCGCTCGATCGTCGCGGCCCGTTCCTCCTTCAGCGGATCGATGATCTCGCTGCCGACGGCACCGGAGTCGCCCTGCGCCGCGCGTGCCGGATCCCGCAACTGCCCGTACGCGTCGGCTATCTGCTGGTCGAGGAGCGCGAGCTCCTTGTCGACGTCCGCCCTCGTCCCCTCCGGCACTTCCGTCAACTCGGCGCCGACGTCCGGGCAGTCGATCGTGGCGGCTCCCGCAGAGCGGCCGGACTCCGCGTCGCCGGACTGCTGGGCCGACACGCCGCCGCCCGGGTCGCCTTCGGTTGCCGAGGCGTACACATTGGCCGCCACCAGCCCCCCACCGCCCAGCATCAGTGCCACTGCGGCGAAGGTCGCACGTTGTGTGCCTGTCGGGCGTCTGCGTCTGTTGCGTCCCACGAAAGTACTCCTGCGCGTGTCGGCCGTCCGAGCGTGGAAATCCCCCGCCCCATACGGAGGAGGAGCCTCGGGTGTTCAAACGACTCGGAAATTCACAGGAGTCTCTTACGGGCCCGGGTGCCGCCGACCGCGTCCGTCCTGCCGTTGCGGCGCTGTGAGCACGGCAAACGAGGTGCTGAACGTCGTGGACGTCGAAGCCACCTGCCGGCCCGGCTTCCCGCCCCCGGGGCGCGGTCAGCGAGAGTCCGGCAGTGCCGGGCCACGGGCACGCCGTACCCCTTCGGCCGGAGCCGCAGCAACGCCAAGGCGGTCTTCACCGAAGCGCACGGCCTGCGCAAACGCCCCGGAACATCGCGGCCCTCGCCCTCGATCTGGCCGGGCGGGACGACTGGCCGCGCATGTGAGGTACGGCACTGCTCGTGACCAAGTCGCAGGGGAGACGGGTTCCGTGCCCGGCGCGAGAAACGACACACGTTTGCGCGGCGCGGAATCGGTCAGCCGACCGGGATGCCGCAGAGTGATCCCTCGACGAGTGAACGCGCCAGACACGCCGAGCCGGCCAAGGAGGCGGGCGGCCTCGAACCGGCAGGCAACCGGGACGCGTTCTTCGACAACGCGAAGTACCTGGCCATCGTGCTGGTGGCGGTCGGGCACGCCTGGGAGCCGTTGCGCGACGACAGCAAAGTCGTCACCGCGCTCTACACGACGGTGTACGCCTTCCACATGCCGGCGTTCATCATCATCGCCGGCTATTTCTCCCGCGGCTTCGACGCTGCCCCGAGGCGCATCCAGCGCCTGGTGACCGGCGTGGCCCTGCCGTATGTGATCTTCGAGGTCGCCTACACCCTGTTCACGAGGTGGAGCGACCACGTGCCGGACCGGCCGATCAGCGTGCTCGAACCGCTGTATCTGACGTGGTTCCTGGCGGCGTTGTTCATCTGGCGGCTGACCACCCCGTTGTGGCGGATCGTGCGAGGGCCGCTGCCGCTCGCGCTGGGTGTCGCGATGCTGGCCACCATGTCGCCGGCCATCGGCGAGGACCTGGATCTGCAGCGGGCTCTGCAGTTCCTGCCGTACTTCGTGCTGGGTCTGTGTCTGAAACCGGAGCACTTTCAGCTGGTGCGGCATCGCGCCGTGCGCTTCCTGGCCGTGCCGGTCCTCGTGTCGGCCTTCGTCGTCGCCTACTGGTCGCGCCCGTACATGAGCCCCGCCTGGTTCTACCACCGCGACAGCGCCGAGGAGATCGGGGCGCCGGTGTGGGCCGGGCCCGTGATGACGCTCGCGGTCTTCGGCTGCTCCACGGTCCTGGTGATCTGTTTCCTCGCCCTGGTGCCCCGACGCCGCATGTGGTTCACGGCGCTCGGCGCGGGCACGCTGTACGGCTACCTGCTGCACGGCTTCGTCGTCCAGGGCGTCAAGCCCTTGCATGTGTACGACCACGCGTGGGTGCACGGTCCGCTCGGGGTGACCGCCGTCTCGGTCGTGGCAGCCGTGGTGGTGACCTTGCTGTGCACCTCTGGGGTGCGCCGCGTCTTCCGGTTCGCGGTGGAGCCGAGGATGACGTGGTTCTTCGAGGCCGCGGCGGCCCGCCGTACGACAACGGCGTCGTCTCTACAACGGCGTGTCGGTGTCGAATGAGCCCGTCTCCGTCGGGAACCCGGAGACGGCAGCAGGCACCCACATTCTGGAGAGGGTCATGAGTCTCTTGCGCTTGGTCGGTCGCCCCATGCTCGCCTCCATGTTCGTCTCCGGCGGCCTCAGCTCGCTGCGCGAGCCCGAAGCGGTGGCGCCCGCGGCCGAACCCGTCGCACAACCGGTCACCGAACGCGTCGACGTCCTGCCGGACCGCACCGAACAACTCGTACGTCTCAACGGCGCCGTACAGGTCGCGGCGGGCGTCCTGCTCGGCATCGGCCGGGTTCCCCGGGTGGCGGCCCTGGCCATCGCCGCCACGCTCGTCCCCACCACGATGGCCGGACACCGCTTCTGGGAGGCCGAGGATCCTCAGGAGCGGGCCGAGCAACGCATCCATTTCCTGAAGAACCTCTCGATGCTCGGCGGGCTGCTCATCGCGGCCGACGACACCGCCGGTCACCCCTCCTTGTGGTGGCGCGGCCGGCACACCGCCCATGACCTGCGGCGCGAGGCGAACCTGGTACGCCGCTCGGTCCACGCCACCGCACGGCCCGCCGCCGCGGCCGGACACCTGCGGGCCAGGCTGCCCGCCTGACCGACCGGCCTGACCGACCGGCCTGACCGACCGGCCTGGCCGACAGGGTGGGCGCACAATGCGCCGCGCAGGGGCACGTCAGATGGTGTGCCCCTGCGCCGTCAGCCAGCGGTGGACCGTTTCCTTGTCCGCGGGAGTGATCCGGACGGGGCCCTCGACGTGCGGACCCTCCCCCTCGTTGAAGCCCGTGTCGGTGACCCGGGCAGTGACCCAGTGGGCCAGGTCCGCGGCGGCCTCGTCCGAGAGCAGGCCCATGAGGACCGAGTGCCCGGAAATCAGCGGGAAAGTGATGCTCCCCGCCTTCCGTACGGCGTTCGTGTCGAAGCCGGAGCACCGGGTACTCGGGCCTCCGTCACAGCCCTTCGACCAGGGACCTCTGAAACGGACCGGACGACGGGCCGACCAGGAAAGGGGGCAGCGGTGACGCAGCACGCCGATGACCACGCACTCGGCCAGCACGCCGGCGTCGCGGAGCTCCGTCTGGCCTCGGGAGATCCCCAGCTCGTCCCCCAGAACGAGGCACTCGCGGAGGATCTGCCCCTGGACCGCAACCAGGCCATCCTGCAGGCCACCAAGCAGGTCGCCTCGATCCTGAAACGGGAGGGTCACGCCTTCGCCCTCGCCGGCAGCGTCGCCGTGTACGCCCACGGCGGCACCCAGAACCTCCAGCACGACGTCGACTTCTGCTTCCGCCCCGAGGACGCGGAGGCCGTCGCCGAGACGCTCCGAGAGGCCGGCCTGCCGGTGTACGCGCCGCCGGAGGACTGGCTGCTGAAGGCCAACTGCCTCGGACAGCAGGTCGACCTGATCTTCGAACTGGCCCACCAGCCGGTTACGACGGAACTGCTGGCGCGGGCCGAGGAGCTGTCGGTCGACTCGGTCTTCATGCCGGTGCTGTCGCCGACCGACCTGGTGCACAGCCTCGTGGCGGCCTTCTCCGAGCACCACTGCGACTTCGGGGCGGTGCTGCCCATCGCCCGCACGCTGCGGGAGAAGGTCGACTGGGACGCCGTACGCCAGGCCTGTGGGGACGCCCCGATGCCCGACGCGTTCTTCTACTTCCTGGAGCGGCTGGAGGTCATTCCGCCGAGGCCGAAGGAGGAGCAGTGATGACCGAGCCCGTCGCGGACCACGCGGGCAAAGCCGGCGAGGCCGCCGCGGCCGAGAACGTCGAATACCGTGTCGCCCACCTGCGCGACCGGCTCGCAGCGGAGGAACTCGGCGAGCTGGGCGTACGGGCCGAGGTGCGGGCCGGGGCGGTCGTGGTGACCGGCACGGTCCCCTCGGAGCAGTGCCGCGAGACGCTGCTGCGGACCGTCCACGAGGCGCTGGCCGGGCTCGCCGTGCACACCGATGTCGTGGTGGCGGACAACGCCTCCCCCGACCATGCGGAGGACCTGCCATGATCCGCGTCGCAGCCGTGGGGGACATCCACATGGGGCACGACACCCAGGGTCTGCTGCGGCCCGCCTTCGAGACCCTGCACGACTGTGCCGATCTGCTGCTGCTGGCCGGCGACCTCACCCGCCACGGCACGCCGGAGGAGGCGCGAGTGGTGGCCCAGGAGGTACGGGGGCTGTCGGTGCCGGTCGTGGCGGTGCTCGGCAACCACGACCACCACGACGAGCAGCCCGAGAAGGTCACCGGCATCCTCCAGGATGCGGACGTGGTGGTGCTGGAGGGCGAGGGGACGGTCGTGGAGTGCGGCGGAACGCGGGTCGGCATCGCCGGTACCAAGGGCTTCGGCGGCGGTTTCGTCGGGCGCAGCGCCGGGGAGTTCGGCGAGCCGCTGATGAAGGAGTTCGTCCGCTACACCCGGCGCAGCGCGGACGGGCTGCGCATCGCTCTGGAGGAGCTGGACCAGGACGACTGCGCGGTACGGATCGCCCTCACCCACTTCTCCCCCGTCGCCGACACCCTCGCCGGTGAGCCGCCGGAGATCTATCCGTTCCTCGGCAGCTATCTGCTGGCCGAGGCGATCGACATGGCGGGTGCCGACCTGTCCGTCCACGGCCATGCCCACATGGGCTCGGAGCACGGGATGACGGCGGGTGGCGTACGGGTGCGGAACGTGGCCCAGCCGGTCATCCGGCGGGCGTTCAACGTGTACCAGCTGCACACTGACAGTGACCCCGCCACCGGCACCGGCTGACGGCGGCGCCCCGGCGACTCACGGCGCGGTGAACTCGGGTGTGTGGTCGGAGCCCTCCGGATCCGTGATCGCCACGAAGGGGTGGATGGCGGGCACGCGCCCGCTGACGTTGCCGATGCCGGAAGAGCCCAGGTACTGATCAAAGAGCGTCGCCGCAGATCCTGACGAGTCTGTGACGGCGTAGGACGCACGGCCCGGGGCACTCGGGGTCCTGGCGGGTCCGCCCCGGAGCCGCCACCGCCTGGCTGGAGGTGAAGGGCATGGGACATGAAGGAAACGTCATCGACGAACTGGTGACCGATCATCGGGAGGTCGAGGACATCTTCGGCCGGATCGCGGCGCTTCCGTCCGGCGACAAGGACCGCAAGGTCTACGCCGACCAGGCCACCATGGAGCTGGTACGGCACTCGGTGGCCGAGGAGGCCTACCTCTATCCGGCGGTGCGGGAGCACGTGCCAGGCGGGGACGCGATGGCCGACAAGGAGATCGAGGACCACTCCAGGGCCGAGCAGATCATGAAGGATCTGGAGGACTGCGACGCGGACGATCCCGAGTTCGACCGGCTCATCGGCATGCTGATGAACGAGATCCGCTCGCACGTGGCCGACGAGGAGGAGAACCTCTTCCCCGGGCTGCGCGCGGCATGCCCCGCCGACATGCTCGACGAACTGGGCGACAAGGTGCGCATGGCCAAGAAGGTGGCGCCGACCCGGCCACACCCGTCCGCACCGGACAAGCCTCCGGCCAACAAACTGCTGGCACCGGGGGCCGGCCTGGTCGACCGCCTGCGGGACGCGCTGACGGGCCGCGGCAAGCGCGACTGACACCCACTCCCGTCCCCAGGGCCCGTCGCCACGGCGACGGGCCCTTTTCTGCGCTTCCTTCGCCGCCACCCGCTGTGACGTGCGGCACGGGAAGCGCCGGAGAGGCGGCGCTCCCGCCAACGCTGTGATCAACCGCACTCGGAGCGCCAAGTGCCGTATGCCGTCAGACGGTTGGGAAGACGTGCGGCGGTGGAGCACCGTGTACCGGCACCGACTCGCCCCTCCCCTCTGCCACCATGGTCCGCGCCGTACCCCGGCTCTCAGGAGCAGCCGCGCAGCGCAGCCGGTGTTCCCTTTCTCGCCGACACCTCCACTGAGTCCTCCGACTCGTCTACGAGTAACGCACTGTGCCTTCCTCTCCTGCCTCGCTCTCCCCTGCGCCGGAATCCGCCCACGGGCCGTCCGACGGCACGTCCCGCTCTCCGTGGCGGTCCCTTCGGTACCGCAGCATGCGCTGGTGGTCCTTCGCGAACTTCGTGTCGAACACCGGTACGTGGATGCAGCTCACGGTCCAGAACCTGCTGGTCCTCCAGATCACCGGGTCCGCCGCCGCGACGGGACTGTCCATGTCGGTCCAGGCCGCGCCCGCCCTGCTCATGAGCCTGCTCGGCGGCGCGGCCGTCGACCGCTGGCCCCGCAAGGTGACGGCCACCGTCAGCCAGGCCCTCCTGGGCACGGTCGCCTTCGTGATGGCGCTGCTCGTGGCACTGGACCGGCTCGACATGACCTCTCTGCTGGTGCTGGCCGCCGTGACGGGCATCGTCGCCACCGTCGACAATCCCGCCTGCGCCCTGCTGGGCAACGACCTCGTCCCGCCCGAGGACGTCCCCTCCGCGATCGGCGTGGGCGCGCTGGTGCACAGCGCGGGCCGGCTCCTGGGGGCCGCCCTGGCCGGCGTGACGGTGGGCTTCCTCGGCACGGCCGCCGCGTACACGGCCAACGGGCTGTCGTTCCTCTTCGTCGCCTCGGTCATTCCGTTCCTGCGTCCGGCGCCCGGGGCGGCCCGGCCCACCAAGCCCACCAAGCCCGTGGGGCGCGCGCCCGCCGGGCGGCGCGGCACGGGCCCCGACATGACCGTGCGGCAGGGGCTGGCCTTCTTCGCCCGCCGGCCCCGTCTCGTCGCCCTCGCCGGCGTCACCGGGATCAGCGCGGTCTTCGGGCGCAACTACGGGCTCACCCTGGCCGTCCTGGTCACCGGGCCTCTCGCGGGCGGCGCCGGAGCGTTCGGGACGGTCTCCACCGTCCTCGCCGTCGGCGGCATCGTCGGCGCGGTGCTCGGCGCCCGGCTGCGCCGTCCCTCGGTGCGGCTCGTGGGCACCCTGGCGGCCACGGGCGCGGTGCTCCAGGTGGCGGCGGGGCTGTCGCCGTCGATGGCCGTACTGCTCGTGCTCGTCCTGCCGATGGCCGTGGTGGAGTCCGTCTCCGACACCGCCGGGACTGCCGTCCTGCAGACCGACCCGCCCGCCCATCTGCGGGGCCGGGTGCTCGGCGTGTGGGGCAGCATCGGCACGGTCTGGGGCCTGGGCGGGCCACCCGCGCTGGGCCTCCTCATGGAGCTGGCCGGGGCACGCGGAGCCCTCGTCACCGGCGGGCTGATCATCGCCGGCGCGATCGGGGCCGGCTTCCTCCTGCGGGGCCGCCGGAACCCGACGGTGGTCCTGCGCACGGAGCAGGGCGATGTGGCGGGACGGGCCGAGCTGAGCACGGCGGCGTGAGGGGGCCCGGGTCCACGCTGGGCTCCACGCCGTGCTAGGGCCGTCCGGCGGATCAGGTCGCAGGAAATCGGCGGCGACCCGTTAGCGCAGGTGAGCGGGGGCGATGGACCCCCGCGCGAGCGTATTCGAGCCTGGGGGAGCGTTCAGCTGCAAGGCGGAGGAGGGCGGCGACGCGATGGAGGTCCCCCGCGCGAGGTTGTTCGAGCGTGGGGGAGTCGGCAACCGACGACAACGCGGCAGACGGGCATGCCAGACTCCGCGTCCGCGGCATGATCCGCCGGACAGGCTCTAGGAGGGAGGCTCGTCGGCGCGTCCTGTGGGCAGCAGCTCGCGGATGTCGGAAGGGAGGGCGTCGGTCAGCTTCCGCATCTCCTCGGGTGAGACAGCGGCGTCGAGAACCTCCAGGACCGCGGCGCAGTACCGGAGCGCTGTTTCCTCCGTGGTACCGGCCCGGACCGCGACCCGGCCGGCGAAGGCCGTCAGGTCGAAGGGCTCACCCGCACCGCTGGGCCGTCCCTCCGAGGTGGCCGACGCGGTCGTTTCACGGATGTACGCCGCCAGATCCGGCGGGAGCTGCGCGGCCAGGTGGTCGGCCAGCCCGGTCGGCAGCCTTTCCGCCAAGGTCCGCAGTACGGACTGTGTCGCACGCTCGGTCGAGCCACGATCCGGGAGGTGAGCAAGGGCCTGCACCTTGCCGATGATTTCGTCGTGCCGCATGTCCGCGTTCCTTTGTGGATGTACTGCCGCAGTTCAAGGGCCATGGCCCGGGTAACCACAGGGACGTCCATCACACGCGGGTGGCGCGTGAGGAAGCGCTCGCTCGCCGCTGCCTCAGGCGATGAGGGCCTCTCCCGGCCGGAGGCGCTCCAGCAGCTGAGCCTGGTGCAGTTCGGCCACGGGGGCGAGGAGGTCGGGGTGGCGCAGCAGTGCCGCCGCCCGGCGGTCGGTGGCGTCGGGTGCGATCAGGCGGCGGAACTCGACCGGCGTACCGGCCGTGTGGCCGTCGTCGGCGACCGCGGCCACCGCCAGGTCGGCCAGTTCGGGGTCGGTGAGCAGGCAGGCCGCCCAGCTCGCGACGACTTCGTCGACCCAGCTGCGCCAGGCGCGGTCGTCCGCGTCGTGCGTGCCGCCCTCGTCCGCGCCCGTGATCCAGTCCAGCCGTGCGGAACCGCCGGGGCCGGCCATGTGGACCAGGGCGGCGTCCATCGGCGTCGGGTACCTGAGCCAGGCCGCGACCGTCACGGCCTGCCGCGCCTGCACCTCGCACAGGGCGGAGGCCAGCGCGCCGCCACCCGACGGGTAGGCGCACGTCAGCCACTGGGCGGTCGCCGCGATCAGCGGGGAAAGGTCTGCGAGCACTGCCGGGCCGTCCGAACTGCTTCCGGGGGACAGAGGGACTGCAACGGTAGCCCGAGCCCCGATCGGGCGGACATGGCGCGGGACTCGTCGGCGACGTGGCCTCGGCCACATCCGTCCCGTTGCTCCGTCGGAGTGGTGCGGCCCCCGTCACGGTCGTACCGTCGGCACCGGCGAAGCCGCACGGAGCGAACGGTCGGGAGCGGACATGCCGAAATTCGGGGTGACCAAGACGGCCGCGCTCTGTGCGGCCGCGGCCTTCGCCGCGGCCCTGGGCACGGCATCCGCCACCCCCGCGACGCCGTCGGGGACCCATTCCGCGGCACAGCGGTACGAGGACCCCGTGCTCGTCGACTGTCTCTGGAAGCCCCAGGAACGCCCCGCCGACTTCATGCTCGCCTGCGGCGACGGCAACAGCCGCCTGACGTCGCTCGACTGGTCACGCTGGGATGCGAAGTCGGCGGTGGCGAAGGGACGCAACGTCGTGAACGACTGCGAGCCGTACTGCGCGGCGGGCACGTTCCACTCGTATCCGGTCGTCGTACGGCTCGATCAGCCGGAGCCGTGGAAGAAGCACCCGCAGCTCCGGCACTACACGCGGATGACCCTCACCTACACCGACGACAGGCCGGAGAGGCTCGCCTCTGTGGTGACGTATCCGCTGGGGAGCTGAGCGTGTCGGCGGGGGAGCCCGTCCCTCGGTTGTGGTGCCGCGGGCCCGTGACGCCGACTGGCCGGTAATGAGCACTCGCGGACTGCCGTTCCCCGGCCACACTGCTGCCCTGAACCGTTGCGATCCACCGGGTGCGCGGAGAGGGGACCTGATGGCCGAGGCGCGGGAGTCCGCACGCAAGACGGACCGGGGAGGCGGCCGGCCCGGGTGTCCGGTGAGCCGCGCCTCGGACGGCGTCTGGCAGGTGCACGACTATGCGAACGCTCGCGCGGTGCTGCGCAGTACGGCGACGGTACAGGCGGGTCTCGGCATAGAGACGGTGGAGAAACTGCCCCCGCGCATCCGCCGCCCCGTCCTGTACCAGGACGGACCCGAGCACCGGGAACAGCGGCGGCAGACCGCCCGCTTCTTCACCCCGCGGCGCGTCGACGAGCACTACCGCACGCTGATGGTGCGCATCGCCGAGGAGCAGCTGACGGCGCTGCGCACGGCCGGTGAGGCCCAACTGGCCGAACTGAGCTTCAATGTGGCGATCGCGGTGGCGAGCGACGTCATCGGTCTGCGCCACAGCCGCCCGGGCATCCGCGCCCGGCTCGAACGCTTCTTCCCCGAGGAGTTCGGCCGGCCGGGGCTGACCAGCGTGCGGGGCGTCTACTGGCTGCTGCGGCAGAACGCGAACTGGCTGCGCATCTACCTCGCCGACGTCCGCCCCGCGGTCCGCGCGCACCGCCGCCAGGAGCGCGACGACCTGATCTCCCATCTGCTGGCCGAAGGGTGCTCGGACGCCGAAATCCTCGGCGAGTGCCTGACGTTCGCCGCGGCCGGGATGGTCACCACGCGGGAGTTCATCTGTGTCGCCGCCTGGCACCTGTTCACCGACGCGGAGCTCCTCGCCTGCTATCGCGCGGCGGATGAACCGGAACGGCTGGGCGTGCTGCGCGAGATCCTGCGGCTGGAGCCGGTGGTGGCACGGCTGTGCCGCAGGGCGACGGCTCCGCTGACGTTGCGGACGCCGTCGGGCGAAGTGCCGGTCCGGCCGGGCGAGCTGATCGAGCTGTTCGTCGACGACGCCAACGCCGACCCGCGGACCATGGGACGGGATGCGCGGCTGCTGCGTCCGGGCCGGGACCTGGCGCTCGGGCCCGGCCCGGCGGGCCTGTCCTTCGGCGACGGCGCGCACCGTTGCCCGGGTGCGGACGTCGCCCTGCTGGAGGCGGACGTGTTCCTCAGCCGCCTGTTCGCGCTCGACGGCCTGCGCATGACCACCCGGCCGCGCGTGTCCTTCAACAACGACATCGGCGGGTACGAGATCAGGAACTTGACGGTGGCCCTTCCCCGTCGGCAGTGACACCGAGGGAGCGGTACGGCCGCGCGGCTCGCCGGAGTCGTCCGGGCACGCCGACCCGGTCCATCACGTGGCCGCGCCCGGCCCTCGCCCCCTGAGGTCGGCGATCAACCGGTCACTGGTGACGGTCCGGTCGTCCTTGTGTTCCCGCCACTGTTCGAAGGTCTCCGCCGCGGCGTCCGCGAAGGCACCCGGCAGGCCGACGCCGCGCGAGGCCTCGGCGATCTCCCGCATCTCCGGCTCCCAGCGCCAGGCCTTGTGTCCGGCGCCCGCCAGCTGCTCCGAACCGGCCAGCGGGGTGCCGGGCAGCAGGTGCGCGGCGAGGTCTCGGAGGTCGTCCAGGACCCCGTGTCCGTCGGCGAGGGCACAGGCCTCGGCGGCGAGCGCGTACGAGATCTTGTTGTAGGCGGCGAAGGCCAGCTTGAGCGCCGACGCCCGGCCGACCGGCCCGGCCAGGACGACCGGCGTGAGCAGAGTGCCGTCGAACAACGCGCGGACCCGGGCCACCGTCGCGTCGTCACCGGACAAGTACAGCCGGGTGGTCCCGGCCTGGCGGGGAGGCGGCCCGGTGATGCCCGCGTCGACCAGCGCCGCCCCGGTGCCGTCCCACACCTCGGCGATCTGGGCCATGCGCCCGGGGCTGATCGCGTTGGCGTCGACGTACACACCGCTGAAACCGGCCGCCGCCACCTGCTGGGCCACGTCCAGGGCGGCCGCCGGAGGGCAGACGCTCAGGACCACCGTGCACTGGGCGGTCAGCTCGGCCATGCTGCCGGCTGGTCGCAGCCCCAGCTCCGCGGCCCGCTCCCGCGTGGCGGGCGAACGTCCCTGCGGCAGCCACCAGACCCTGGCGCCGGTCGCCACGGCCTGCGCGGCCACCCGCGCTCCCATGGCACCCGGGTGCACGATCCCCACGTCCCCCACGTCCGCGTCCACCATGCCGGGACCCTATCGCCGCCTGTGGAAGGGGGTGAAGGGGATCGATCAGCTCTGACTCGCGTGCACGGGGCTGTGGGACACCTCGGGCGGGCAGGCCTGCCGCCGCGCCCTGCGGTCCCGCAGCCAGTCGCGCACCGCCACCCCGAGCGCGCACAGCACGGGCACGATGCCGGAGCCGACGGCGATGGCGACCGCGGAACGGTAGGCGTCGCCGTCGGCGCTCAGCACCATGTAGAACAACCCGGGCAGGGCGGCCGTACCGACGGCGCTGCCCAGCCTCTGTCCGGTCTGCAGTGCGCCTCCCGCGGCACCCGCCATCCGCACCGGCACGTCCCGCAAGGTCATCGTGACGTTCGGGGAGATGACGCAGCCGCTGCCCATGCCGCCGACGAACAGGGCGGGGGCCGCGCACCACACCGCGATGTCCTCGGGCGCGAACCGCAGGATCAGCACCGCCCCGCCCAGTCCGAGTGCCACCGCGGCGAGTCCGCACACGGTCAGCAGCCGGCCCAGGCGCTCCACCAGACGCCCGGCCACCAGCGCGGACGCGGCGGACCCGATGGCGAACGGGGTCACCGCGAGCCCGGACAGCAGCGGCGAATACCCCTCGCCGTTCTGCAGGTAGAGGGCGAATACCAGCCACACGCCGCTGAAGCCGACGAAGTACAGGGTGGCGATGGCTGCTCCGGCGGCGTAGCCGCGGGTCCCGGTGACCAGCCGGGGGTCGAGCAGCGGCCGTCCGGCACGCGCGGCGACCCGCCGTTCCCACCGCGCGAAGGCCGCCAGGAACACGGCTCCCACGAGGATGAGCCACCACAGCCGTCGGACACCGCCGGACTCAGCCAGCACCAGGGGGAGCATGACCGCGAGCACGCCGCAGCCGAGCAGCGCGACGCCCGGCAGGTCGAGCCGTTGGCCGCGGCCGGGGGCGACTTTGGGCAGCCACCGCAGTCCCAGCACGAGGGCGATCACGCCGACCGGGACATTGACGTAGAAGATCCAGCGCCAGCCCTGCGGCCCGTCCGCGAGCGCGAGGATGAGTCCGCCGACGACCGGGCCGACGGCACTGGAGATGCCGACGGTGGCACCGAAGAGTCCGAACGCCCGGCCGCGCTCGGCGCCCCGGAACATCTGCTGGATCAGGGCGGAGTTCTGCGGGGCCAGACAGCCCGCGGCCACGCCCTGCGCCAGCCGGGCCACGATCAGCAGCGTGATCGTGGGAGCCGCGCCCGCCGCCGCGCTGCACACCACGAACGCCGTGAGCGCCAGCAGGAAGATCCGGCGGCGGCCGATCGCGTCGCCCACCCGTCCCGCGGTGACCAGGACGAGGGCGAACGCCAGGGCGTAGCCGGAGACGACCCACTGGATCGCGGGCGCCGACGCGTGCAGGTCCCGCTGCATGGACGGCAGCGCCACCGCGACGATGGTGACGTCGAGCAGGCTCATGAATCCGGCCACGAGCGTCACCCACAGCGCTTTCCACCGCCTGGGATCGACTCCTTCGGCCGCGTCCACCGGGCCGTCTCCCTGCTCGCCCGCCTGTGTCTCGACACCCACGCGCACTCCTCTCCGCCGCCTTACGGGTATCCCGCGCCACCGGTATACGCACGTGCCGCCAACCGCGAGCCTTCACATTTTCCGCACCCTTCCGTCACCATTACTTCACCAGGCGTGTAGGCTCCTCGCGCTCCATTCGCACAACTGGGGGGTTTCCCATGCGTATACGCCATGTCCTGGCGACCGCCGCCGCTGCCGGCTCGATAGCCGCCACTCCGGCGCAGGCCGCCGAATACTCGTCGGCGCTGAAGATCAAGGGTGTCCAGTACGACGCACCCGGCACGGACCGCAACAACTGCGCCACCGGCAACACCAAGGACGAGTACCTGACGATCAAGAACTACTCGCGCACGGCGACCGTGAACCTCAAGGGGTACGTCGTCAAGGACGCCGCCGGCAACCGCTTCAAGTTCACCGCGAGCCACCAGCTCCAGCCCGGCGACTACGTGAAGCTGCGCGGCGGCAACGGCACCGACTCCGACGCGAAGAACGTCGTCTACCGCGACAACTGCAACTTCATGTGGAACAACGACAAGGACACGATCTACGTGTACAAGCCGTCCGGCAGCAAGGCCGACGTGCACTCGTACACCAAGACCGGTTCCGACCGCGACCGCAACGGCTACATCAGCTTCCACGGCTGACGGCCGGCATGGCCCGCCCGGGGTCCCGGGCGGGCCGTGCGGATGCGCGCAGGGGCGCACGTGGCGCATTCTGGCTGTGGCGTCGCCCGGGCGGCGGCGCACGGATGGGGTAGGCCGATGAGTGGGAGCGCCGGGAGCGAACACGCGACGCCCGGGCGGCTGGCCGCGGTGCTGACCGAGGCCGCGGCGGAGGCGATCGGCGCGGCCGACGGCCACGCCGGTGGCGTCTACCTGCGCTCCGGCACGCCCGGACTGCTGCGACTGGCCTCGCTGTCGGGCCTGCCCGGGCCGCTGTTCCGCCCGTGGTGGCAGGTCCACGTCGACCGCCCCTTCCCGGTCGCCAACGCCTGTCGGCTCGGGGTTCAGGTGGTGCTGCCGAATGCCACGGAAACCATGCGCCGCTACCCCCAGTTCGCGGCCGGTCTGCCGTTTCCTCTCGGCTCGATCCATGTGCCCGTCACCCACGGGTCGACGACCTACGGTGTTCTGACCGTCCTGCGCGCGCCCGCCCCGGACGCCGCCGAGGTACTGACGCAGCGCGACCGCACGGCACGGTTGGCCGACCGCCTGGGCGCGGCCCTGCACCGTCTGGAGCGCCACGGATCGCCCGTGACCTGGGACGAGGAGCCGGTGTGCGTGCGCCCACCGGCCAAGGACCCGCTCACGGCACGCGTGGCGCGGTTCAGCTGGGACCCGGAGACCGGAGTCCTCACCACCGACCTTCACCTTCCCGCCCTCCTGGGCCTGCCGCCCGGAAGCGCGCTCACGGACGCCTCGGGGCTCGCGGCCGCCGTGGCCCCCGACGAGCCGCACCAGGTGCTGGATCTGCTGCGGCAGACCGCCGCCGGTCGGCCACCTCCCCTGCCGCTGCCCGTGCGCACCCCGGACGGCACACCCCGGCTGCTGCAGCTGTGGGGCGCTCAACATGTGGCCCCGGGGCCGTACGGGGTCCGTGCCGTCAGCGGCATCGTCCTCGAACCCGGCCCCGGCGGGGCGGCCGACCTGCTCCCCGAGGGCGTGTTCTGCCTGGACCGGCTGGGGCAGATCGTCTACGCCAATCCGCGTGCCGCTCAGTTGCTGCGCCGCCCGCGCGCCGAACTCCTCGGCCGGCCGCTGTGGGACGGCGTGCCGTGGCTCTACCAGCCCGCCTTCGAGGAGCATCTGCGGGCCGCCCTGCTCTCCCCCGGGCCCGTGCACTGCCACGTCCGCCGCCCGCCCGGTGAAGAGGAGCCCGCCGCGCAGTCCCACGAGGGCGACTGGCTGGCTCTGTCCGTGTATTCCGGCCCCGACATCCTCACCTGCACCGTCCGCACCGCCGACCGGATGGCGGACGGCCCCTCCGACCCCGCGCACGTCGAGGGTACGGACAGCGGGGCGGAGCCCACGACGGCGTCCCTGTACCGGCCCATCGCCCTGGCCATCGCCCTCACCGAGGCCGTCACCGCCCGGCAGGTCTCCGCCGTGGTCATGCAGGAACTGCTGCCCGCGTTCGGCGGTCGCCGGCTCGCCATCTACCTGATGCAGGAGAGGCACCTGTACCTGGCCTGGGAGACCGGTTTCCCGAAAGGGTTCCTCGCCCCCTTCGAGGGAGTGGGACTGGACGCGCACCTGCCGGGCGTCGAGACGCTCACCACGGGACGCCCGCTCTTCTTCGACTCCATGGAGCAGCTGACCGCCGCCTACCCCGGCATCCCGCTGGACGCGACAGAGGGAGCCCGCGCCTTCCTGCCTCTGATCGCCTCCGGCCGCCCGGTCGGCTCCTGCATCCTGGGCTTCGACCGGCCCCGCAGCTTCAGCACCGAGGAACGAACGGTGCTCACCGCGCTGGCCGGGCTCATCGCGCACGCCATGGAGAAGGCGCAGCGCTACGAGACCGAGGCCGCGCTCGCCCGCGGGCTGCAGCAGGCCCTCCTCCCCCGGCGCCTGTCGACGCATCCGCGGGTGGAGACCGCCGGACGCTATCTGCCCGGGACCCAGGGCATGGACGTGGGAGGGGACTGGTATGACGTCGTCGAGGCCGGGGACGGTCTCGCCCTGGTCATCGGCGACGTGCAGGGGCACGGGGTGCAGGCGGCGGCGACCATGGGTCAACTGCGCAGCGCCGTCCGGGCGTTCGCGCTCGGCGACCGGCCGCCCGAGGAGGTCATGAGCGGCACCAACCACCTCCTCATCGACCTCGATCCCGGGCTGTTCGCGAGTTGTTGCTACATCCGGCTGGACCCCGCCACCGGTCTGGCCCGGGCGGCCCGGGCCGGGCACCCGCCGCCGCTGCTGCGCCTACCGGAGGGCCGCACCCACGTCCTGGATCTGCCCGGCGGGGTCGTGCTCGGGGTGGACTCCCGTGCCCGCTACCCCGTGGCGGAACTGCGGATGGACCCCGGCGCGATCCTGGCGCTGTACACCGACGGCCTGGTCGAACGGCCCGGCGGCGACATCGACGACGGCATCAGCGCACTGCGGGTGGCCCTGGCCAAGGCGGGCGCGCCCGCGGCCCGCCCCGGCGGCCGCTCACTGGCAGGCGTGGCCGACAAGCTCACCGCAACGGCCCGCCACACCGTCGACCGCCCCGACGACATCGCCCTCCTGCTGGCGGCCCGCCGGACGGCACGGTGAACGTATGCGGGTCTGGGGCGGAGCCCCAGGACGAGGGCCACCTCTTGGCCGACCGAGTCGGGTGGTGGGCAGGCACATGGCCGGCGGTTCAGGGGGCGGAGCCCCTGGCGGGGGCGAAGGGGCGGAGCCCCTGGGGATGGGACGGGTAGGGGCGGCGGGGGCGAAACACCCTGCGCCGAGACCCGCGCCGGCCGCCGCGAGGGCCGTCACCCCCTGTGACGCCCCTCGCCTCCTGAGGCCCGGCAGTGTAGACATGGGCACATGGTCCGACTCTTGGGTCGATCCGGGGCCCGGTCGACCCGTCGTCCCAGCGGTCCGCGCCCATCGCACGCGCCCGACCGCGCCCCAAGAGCGCCCGAGCGACGAGCGCGACGCATGCCCGGCAGTCCGCTCACCCCACGGCCGCACGCAGCAAGCCGGTTGCGGTCGGCGCTGAGCGGACGCAGCGTCGCCGGACAGGTGTTCGTCCTGCAAGTGGTGATCGTGCTGCTGCTGGTCGTGGCCGCGGTGTTGGCCCTCGTGCTCCAAGTCCGGCACGACACCACGAAGGAGGCCCGCAACCGCTCCGTCGCCGTCGCCGAGGCCTTCGCCAACGCACCCGGCACCGTCGAGGCACTGCGCGCCCCCGACCCGTCGGCGGTACTGCAACCACGGGCCGAGGCGGCTCGCAAGGCGACGAAGGTGGACTTCATCGTCGTCATGAACACCGACGGCGTCCGCTACACCCATCCCAAACCGGACCGCATCGGCAAGAAGTTCGTCGGCACCATCGCACCGGCGCTGGCCGGACGCACGGTGACCGAGGAGATCACGGGCACAATTGGCCCGCTGGTGCAGGCCGTTGTACCGGTCAAGGCGCCCGACGGCTCGGTCGTGGGCCTGGTCTCGGCCGGTATCACGACCGAGAGCGTGGGCGGTGCCGCGAACCGCCAGATGCCGCTCGTGCTGCTCGCCGCCGCGGCGGGACTCGCCCTGGCCACGGGGGGCACCGCGCTAGTAAGCCGACGGCTGCTGCGCCAGACGCACGGCCTTGGCCCGCACGAGATGACGCGGATGTACGAGCACCACGACGCCGTACTGCACGCCGTACGCGAAGGAGTGCTCATCGTCGGCGGCGAGGGCACCCTCCTGCTCGCCAACGACGAGGCGCACCGCCTGCTCGACCTGCCCCAGGACGCCGAGGGTCGGCATGTGCAGGACATCGGCCTCACCCCGGACACGGCCGGTCTGCTGTCCTCCGGGCGGATCGCCACGGACGAGGTGCACCTGGTCAAGGACCGGCTGCTGGCCATCAACCAGCGGCCCACGGACAGCGAGGGCGGCCCGCCCGGCAGCGTCGCCACCCTGCGCGACTCCACGGAGCTGCGGGCGCTTTCCGGCCGGGCCGAGGCGGCGCGGGAACGCCTCAACATGCTGTACGACGCCGGCGTGGCCATCGGGACGAGTCTGGACGTGACCCGCACCGCCGAGGAACTGGCGGAACTCTCCGTCCCCCGGTTCGCGGACTTCGCCACCGTGGACCTGTTCGACGCCGTCCTCAGCGGCGGGCAGCCGGAGGGGGCGACGACGCTGCGCCGTACGGCGATGGGCGGGATCCGCAAGGACGCCCCGCTCTATCCGCTGGGCCAGCAGATCCGACTCGTCGACTCCTCTCCGCAGGCCCGCAGCCTCAGGACGGGACAGGCCGTCATCGAGCCGCGCCTGAGCGAGGCGGTGGGCTGGCAGGCACAGAACCTCGAGCGCTCCGCCCAGATCGTGGAGTACGGCATCCATTCACTGATCACCGTGCCGCTGCGCGCGGGCAGCCTGGTGCTCGGCGTGGTCAGCTTCTGGCGGTCGAAGAAGCCCGAGCCGTTCGACACGGAGGAGGTGGCGCTCGCCGAGGAGTTGGTCGCCCGTGCGGCTGTCTCCATCGACAACGCGCGCCGCTACACACGCGAGCACAGCATGGCGGTGACGCTGCAGCGCAGTCTGCTGCCCCGCACGCTGCCCGAGCAGAACGCCCTGGAGATCGCCTATCGGTATCTGCCGGCGCAGGCGGGCGTGGGCGGCGACTGGTTCGACGTACTGCCGCTGTCGGGCGCCCGAGTGGCACTCGTGGTGGGGGACGTGGTCGGCCACGGACTGCACGCCGCGGCCACCATGGGACGGCTGCGGACGGCGGTGCACAACTTCTCCGCCCTGGACCTGCCGCCCGACGAACTGCTCGCGCTGCTGGACGAGTTGGTCGGACGCATCGACCAGGACGAGACGGAGGAGGGCGGCAGCGCCCCCGTCACCGGCGCGACCTGCCTCTACGCCGTCTACGATCCGGTCTCCCGGATCTGCACGGTCGCCCGCGCCGGCCATCCGCCGCCCGCCCTGATCCACCCCGACGGCAGCGTGGAGTTCCCGGACGTGCCCGCCGGTCCTCCGCTCGGCCTCGGGGGCCTGCCGTTCGAGACGGCCGACCTCGAACTGGCGGAGGGCAGCAGGCTCGTCCTCTACACGGACGGGCTCGTCGAGGACCGGGAGCACGACATCGACGTAGGGCTCGAACAGCTGCGGACCGCGCTGGAGCGGGCCGGCAAGTCACCCGAGGACACCTGCCGGGTGGTCCTCGACTCCCGGCTTCCGGCGCGGTCGAGCGACGACGTCGCCCTGCTCGTGGCGCGTACCCGGGCCCTGCCCGCCGACCGGATCGCCGAGTGGCAGGTGCCGTCGGATCCGGCGGCCGTCGCCGAGGCCCGCGCCTCGATCACCCGGCAGCTGGCCCGGTGGGGACTGGACGAGCTGACGTTCACCACGGAGCTGATCGTCAGCGAGCTCGTCACGAACGCGATCCGCTACGGCGGTGACCCCATCCACGTCCGGGTGATGTACGACCGCACCCTGATCTGCGAGGTCTTCGACAGCAGCAGCACCTCGCCCCACCTGCGGTACGCGGCCATGACCGACGAGGGCGGACGCGGCCTGTTCCTCGTCGCCCAGCTCACCGAACGCTGGGGCACCCGCTACACGCCTGCGGGCAAGGTCATCTGGGCGGCACAGGCCCTTCCCTCATGAATCCCCCATGAAGCCCGCTCATAAAGTGATCTTATGAGCTCATAGACCGGACCCGTGTACCGACTTAGGCTTGCCTTAGCTTAGGCTTCCCGACGAGTCGATCTATCGCCGCTCGAAGGGAACCTGATCATGCCCCGCCCCCTGCGGGTAGCCATCGTCGGAGCCGGCCCCGCCGGGATCTACGCCGCCGACGCACTGCTCAAGTCCGACGTGGCCGCCGACCCCGGTGTGTCCATCGACCTCTTCGAGCGGATGCCGGCACCGTTCGGACTGATCCGTTACGGCGTCGCCCCGGACCACCCCCGCATCAAGGGCATCATCACGGCCCTCCACCAGGTTCTCGACAAGCCGCAGATCCGCCTCTTCGGCAACGTCGACTACCCGACCGACATCAACCTGGACGACCTGCGCGAGTTCTACGACGCCGTGATCTTCTCCACGGGCGCGACGGCCGACCGGGAGCTGTCCATACCCGGAATCGGCCTCGACGGCTCCTACGGCGCGGCGGACTTCGTCTCCTGGTACGACGGCCACCCGGACGTGCCGCGCACCTGGCCGTTGGAGGCCGAGAAGGTCGCCGTCCTCGGCGTCGGCAACGTCGCGCTCGACGTGGCGCGCATCCTCGCCAAGACGGCGGACGAGCTGCTGCCGACGGAGATCCCGCCGAACGTCCACGAAGGCCTGAAGGCCAACAAGGCGCTGGAGGTCCACGTGTTCGGCCGCCGTGGCCCGGCGCAGGCGAAGTTCAGCCCGATGGAGCTGCGCGAGCTGGACCACTCCCCCAACATCGAGGTCATCGTCGACCCTGAGGACATCGACTACGACGAGGGCTCGATCGAGACCCGGCGCGGCAACAAGCAGGCCGACATGGTCGCCAAGACCCTGGAGAACTGGGCCATCCGCGACGTCGGGAACCGGCCGCACAAGCTGTTCCTGCACTTCTTCGAGTCGCCGGCCGAGATCCTCGGCGAGGACGGCAAGGTCGTCGGCCTGCGCACCGAGCGCACCGCCCTCGACGGCACGGGCAACGTCAAGGGCACCGGCGAGTTCAAGGACTGGGACGTCACCGCGATCTACCGCGCCGTGGGCTATCTGTCCGACAAACTGCCCAAGCTGCCCTGGGACATCGACTCGGGCACGGTCCCGGACGAGGGCGGCCGGGTCGTCCAGGAGAGCGGCGAGCACCTGCAGTCCACGTACGTCACCGGTTGGATCCGGCGCGGCCCCGTGGGCCTGATCGGCCACACCAAGGGCGACGCCAACGAGACGGTGTCCAACCTCCTGGACGACTTCGCGAACGACCGTCTGCACACGCCGGCTTCGCCCGCGCCCGAGGCCGTGGACGCGTTCCTCGCCGAGCGGAACGTCCGCTTCACCACCTGGGACGGCTGGTACCGGCTGGACGCCGCCGAGAAGGCGCTGGGCGAGCCGCAGGGCCGTGAGCGCGTGAAGATCGTCGAGCGCGAGGACATGCTGAAGGCGAGCGGCGCGTAACAGCCGAACACGGCGGGTGCGGAGCCGACGCTCCGGACCCGCCGTGCCGCTGCGACCATTCCGCGTCAGTGGTCGACGGCGACCACGATCTTCCCCACCTGAGTGCCCGCCTCCAGATAGCGGTGCGCCTCGACGATCTCCTCCAGGCCGAACACACGGTCCACGACGGGAGCGAAGGCACCGGAGCCCAGACCGGAGGCGACGAACGCCTCGGCCCGGCGCAGCCGCCGCGGATCCCTGGTCGTCTCGTGGACGATATAGGTGCGCATGTTCAGCGCCGGCATACCGAGTTCGAACCCCGGACAGGGGGCGGCCTCGCCGCTCAGCGCCCCGTACAGGAACAACATGCCGCCCGGGGCGACACTTGGGCGAGGTTCAGCACTCCGGGGCCCGCGACGGCGTCGAAGACGAACTCCGCGCCCCGTCCGGCGGTCGCGTCGAGCACGCGCTCCACCACGTCCTCGTCGTCGGTGACGATCACCTCGGCCGCGCCGGCGTTCAGCAGCGCGTCCCGCTTGGCACCGGTACGGGTGGTGGCGACCGGTACCGCTCCCACGCGCCGGGCGACCTGGATCGCGGCCAGCCCCACACCGCTGGAGGCAGCGGTGAGCACGACGGTGTCCCCGGCCCGCATCCCGCCGACCTCGACCAGCGCTCCGTAAGCCGTCAGGTACGGCATCCACACCGCGGCACCCGCGACGGCGTCGAGCCCCTCGGGCCGGGGCAGTACCGCGGTGCCGCGGCTGGTCGGCCAGGGATGTATCGGCTGCTGCCTTGTAGCCGAGCCAGTGTCCAGGCCAGGTGCACGACACGCCGAAGGCGAACAGGACCCGCCCCAATGCGGATGGTGGGCGGGCCCTGTTCGGTGAGTCATTGTGGTGGGGGTGCCGCAGCGGGGACACGAGTGAACAAGTGCCTTATGGAGTGGCCAGTTCGCACCCCGAGTGCGCAGTACGCCTCCCGTGTGCGGATCCCGTCAACCCGGGCCGGCCGACTCCCGCGAAGGGAGGTCTTGGGGACCCCCGCGTGATCGTTGACGAGGCCCGACGGCGATACTGGATCTCGCACGTGCCCCCACCCCCACATGGACTCATGCCGACCTCCCCCAGCGTCCGCCCCACGATGCCCCCTACGGTCTGGCTGGCCCGTGGCCGCCATGTCGGACCCGCCCCGCAGGACGTCCTCCTGCGCCGTCTGAGGCAGCTCAAGGACAGCGGCGCCATCGACGACTACCTCGATCCGTCCGAGGACGAGGACGCCGGGGACTCCGGCAACCCCGAGGACTCCGGGGGCTCCCGGGAGCTCGTCTTCGAGGCCCGCTGGCGGGTGGCCGAGACGGTGACCGTACGCGCCCGGCTCACGCTCGCGCCCGGCACGGACGCCGGGCAGGAGTGGGTGCTGGTGGCGGAGGCGGAACGCCCGTGGGACCAGCGGTGGCCTTCCCCCGCCACCATGTTCTGGCCCGAGGAGCCGGACGCCGACTGGGACCACGACGCCGCCACCGGCCTGCGCCTGGGGGACGTCAACCGGCTCCCCTCGGACGACAAGGCCATGCGGCGCATACTGCGGGACGCCGTGCGCGGCAGCTGGGCCGTCGACGTCGTCGTGCACGAGGCGATGACACCGGACGAACACGGTCGGCTGCCGCTGGCCCGGCTGCTGCCCGCGAGCCTGCGGCACCGTGTGGTGGAGCACCGCGCCGCACCGCACCAACTGCGCGCCGTCAACTGGGCCCTGCGGGTCATCGGCGTGGAGGTACCGCGCGGCGGGGCCATCGTCCTGCCCGGGCATCCGGCCCCGCCCGAGTACACCGGCGGCGATTTCTCCGTACGCACCGTCTTCCTCGACGGCTCGGAGCCCTCCGAACTGATCGACACCCTGACCCGGTACGTCGCGTCGCCGCGGCCGTTCCCGGACGGCGCCGAGGACGCCCTCACCGCGCTGCGGGAGCAGTGGCGGCTGCTGACCCTCGAAGAGGAACTCGCCCGGGAACGCGCTCTGGTGGCCATGTACGCCGAGGCGCTCGACGCGATGACCAAGTCCCGGGACCTGTACCGGGAGGCCGCCGAAGCGGCCCACGAGGCGTTGGCCGCGTACCGCGAGAACGCGGCCTCCGTCCCCGTGCCGTCGCAGCCGTCCGTCGCGCAACCCGCGTCCCCGCTCCAGCAGCTGAGCCGGACGCTGGAACGGCTCAGGGGTACCGCGAAGGCCCTGCGCCCCACGCCCGGCACGCGTGAGGAGAGCGACGCCGACGGCGGGCCGGACGGCTCCGAGCGATAGTCAGGTCACCGACGCCTTTCAGCAGAAGAGCGGGAAGCGGTCGGCGTCGGCGCCCAGGGCGAGGCGTTCCGACTCGGTGAGGGGTCCAGGGTGGCGCGTACTGCGGCCAGGGCGGTGAGCGAGGGCCCGTTTGTCCTCGGTACGTTGTTTGAGCCGTCGCCGAGCCGTCGCGAGTCGCCGGGTCAGTCCGCCGGGCGGTTGGCCTCGGCCATCGGCCGGGGCGGCGCGTCCGTCGGCCGCTGCCATGCCAGACGCGTAATGAGGGCCGTCAGCGCCGCCAGAGACGCGCACACGGCGATCGGGCCGACGAGCGAGGCAGGGGCCAGCATCAGGTCCAGCGCCCGGGACAGGCCGGCGGAACGCACCTTCTCCTCGAACAGTTGCACCGCGGCCACCGCAGCCGGCAGCACGACGGCCGCGACGAGCATCGGGGCGGTCGGCCGTACGGTCAGCAACAGCGCCAGGAGCACGCACGCGGCCGACACCGCGAGGGCGAACCCGTAGACCCGGACGGACGCACCGTCGCGGTCCAGCGGGAAGCTGAGCGCTCCGCACACGGCGAGCACCAGGACGACCAGCCAAGCCGGCCGGTACGCGGGGCTCGGCGCCCGCTCCGCCACCCGGTACCGCCGAGGTCGCGCGGGACGGGCGGTCCGGCGGACCTCGCGGACGGGCAGCGGGCCACCGTCCTCCCCGGGCGGCTCCTCGGCCCCCTCCGTCGGCGGTGCGGACTCCGGCTCCGGTGTCGGCAGGTCCGCACGGGCCTGCCGTTCCTCAGCGAGCCGCCCGATCAGGTCCACCAGTTCCTCCACCGACCGGCCGGCGGCGGCCCGCACCGCCTCTTCACCGCAGTGGGGTTCCAGCGGTGTCCGGTGCAGCAGCTCCAGCAGCCGGGTCACCTCCGCCACGGGGCGGCACTCGGCCGCCGCGCGGATCGCCTCGTCCGCGCTGGCGGCGTCACGCGGCGGCCGGGTCAACAGGGCCACCAGCCGGGTGACGTCCTCGACGGAGCGGCCCACGCCGACCGCGCGGAGTGCGGCGATCGTGGCCTCGGCGTACTCGGGCGACTGCTCCAACAGCGTGATGAGGTGGGCGATGTCCTCGAGCGGCCGGTCCGCCACGGCGGCACGTACCAGTTCGTCGACCGGATCACCGTACGCGAACTCGACCGGGTCGTTGGTGACGGTCGATTCGGTGCGGGGTATGTCGGCTTTGTTCGAGTGGGCTGATGAAGAGCCGGTGGTCATGCTCTGCTCCAGGGGAAGAGTGCGGCCGGTCTTGGCGCCCCCGACGCGCGACACGCGACGCTTGATGACCATTACTAGGCGTCCCCGCCGCGGCGCGCCACTCGGGTGATCCACAGGGATGAGTGCCTGCCCCCAGCCGTGCGCCGAGCCCCGCACCAGCCGGTCGGCGCCGACGTTCTGACAGGCGTTCGGACGTACCGGACGCTCCGGCAGGCTATGCGGGCGCCAAATAAGGGAATCCGACAAACAGCGCACGCATCGCGGCGCATCGGCTTGAGGAGGCCGCCGTGGATTCGACCACAGCAGTCATCGTCGTCGTCGCGCTTCTCGCGGCACTGGCACTGGCCGTCGCCCTCGTGCTGCTGGTCCGGCTGGTCCGGGCCCGGAGCAGTCTGCGGCGTGCGGGACTGCCGACCGGGCCGCGCTGGGTCTTCTGGGGCGCGCTGCTGTATTTCGTCCTGCCCACCGACGTGTTGCCGGATCCGGTGTACCTGGACGACATCGGCGTTCTGCTCCTCGCTCTGCGCTCCCTGCGGGGCTCCCCGGCGGGCGCGGGCCACCGCGCCGACCGTGACTACGCACCGTGAGGCAACCATTCATCCGTTCGATTCGTATAACTCTCTGGAAGCCCGAGCAAGTCGGCGGACCGAACGAGGCCGCAGGGTGACCGTCGTTTGATCGCAGCACCACCGGCGAGGGAGAGACGATGCAACCGTTCGCGCTCAACTACGCACGTCCGGCAGCGGAGTTGGAGGCCACCACTCCGTACTTCTACGACTCCGGACTGCAGTTGAACGTGTTGTTCGACGGGCGGATAGCCGCCTGCGACCACGGCCTGATGAGGGAGTTGGGGACCACGACCTCCACCGCGGGCTCCAAGACACACTTCGACGACTGAACACGGGCACCCGACCATGACCGTGTTGATTCTGACCTGCGAAGAGGACGTGACCGCCGACATGGTGGTCGTGCACCTCAACGCAACGGGGGTTCCGGTGGTCCGGCTCGATCCGGCCGACCTGACCGGCGGTGTCTCGCTGTCCGGGGAGTATGTGCACGGTGCGTTCCGCGGCCATCTCTCGGCCGCGGGCCGCCTGGTGAGCATCGGGGGGCTGCGGTCCGTCTGGGTACGCAGGCCGGGAACGCCGGCCGCGCGGGCGGCCGAGCCGTCCGCCTGGCTGACCGAGGAGGCCTCCCAGGCGCTCTACGGCATGCTCCGCAGCTGTGACGCGCGCTGGATGAACCACCCCGACGCGGCCCGCCGGGCCCGCCACAAGCCCTGGCAGCTGCGTCTCGCCCAGCGCTGCGGCCTGCCCGTGCCGGCCACTCTCATCACGACGTTCCCGCAGGCGGCACGGGAGTTCGCGGAACGCTATCCGGACCTGGTGGTCAAGCCCGTCTCCGGCGCCCATCCGCAGGATCCGCCCCGTGCGGTGCCGACCAGCCGTGTCGCCCCGGACACCGACTTCGCGGCCGTCGCCTACGGGCCCACGCTGCTGCAACGGCGCGTCGCCAAGCGGGCCGACATCCGCCTCACCGTCGTGGGCGAGCGGATGCTGGCCGCCCGCAAGGCCGGCCCCGACGACGCGGATGCCGACGAGGTGGACGTCCGCTTCGCCACGGCCGGCTCGTCCTGGCGTCCCACCGACGTTCCGCCGCGCGTCGCCACCGCCGTCCAGGCGTATCTGCGTGCCGCCGAACTGGCCTACGGCGCCTTCGACTTCGCCGAGGACACGGACGGCACCTGGTGGTTCCTGGAGTGCAACCAGTCGGGCCAGTTCGGATTCATCGAGGTGGAGACGGGCCAGCCGATCGCGCGCGCCATCGCCGAGTGGCTGGCCCGACCGGGCCCACCGCCGCCGCAGGCCCATGCCAACGGGGCGAACACGGCGGTGCGCTGAGACCGGATCAGTGCGGGCGCGGGCCGGGCAGGGCGGCCCGCTGCCAGCCTGCGCCCGGGGAGGCCGGGCGGTCGGCGGGGAGGCCGGGAGCGTGGGACTGCAGCGGCCGCATGACGTACTCCAGTTCCCTGCTCACACGCTCGGCCTCCCTGCGTGTCTGAGTGGGGATGTCGCCGTGCTCGGCGACGAGTCGGTCGTAGATGGGGGAATCCTGGAACACCCGTCAACGCGCCTTTCGTATCACAGCCCATGCACATGGGCACGGCTGCCGAGTCTAGGCGCCCCCGGACACCGACACGTGCATTCGAGTGGTGGGCTTGACACAGGGCGCGTGTATGCCCTGCGCTCAGGCTCCTGTCGTGGAGCCCGGGCGGACGATCATGAGGACGGTGACCGTGGCCCACAGCAGGTTGAACGCACCGGTGAACATGGCGAGTTGGACGGTACCGGCGCGCTCCACGGGCTGGTGCGCGGTCAGTTGGCCGAGGAGTTCGTCCTGGCGGGGCAGTACGAAGGCGACCAGGATCCCGGCGGCCGCGGCGGTCAGGGCGATGGACGTGACGAGCCAGCCGCTGCCCAGGACGCCCATCGCCAGCGCGGTGGCGAGTCCGAGGACGGGTACGGCCAGGCCGATGCCGGAGTAGACCCGGCAGATGCGGTGCAGCAGCCGCACGGTGCCGACCCCGTCCGTGTCGGACCCTGCCGTGTCAGCTCCGTCCGGGCTCACGAGGGCGCGGCGCGCGGCCGGCGGGAACATGCTGGCCGCGACGGTGACGGGTCCGACGGCGACGATGGCGGCCAGGACATGCAGGGTCAGCAGGAACTTGGTCATCGGATGGGGTGTCTCCCTGTGCTGCGATCGGCGGTGTCCGACCCACCCTAGGAACCCCGTCAGTGATCACACAGGGGCGGAAACGACAGGTTCCAACGGATTCTCGCCAACAACCTCCATCATGCGTTTCCCCTTCTGGCGGGGCGTGGACCAGGGCTCATGGGCATGGCGGGAACCTGCCTATCGTTGCGGTCATGCACACTGTGGCGATCCTGGTTCTCGATCAAGTGGTGCCGTTCGACATGGCGGCGCCCATGACGGTGTTCGACTGGACACGGCTGCCCGACGGCCGCCGCCCCTACCGGGTGCGGTTGTGCGCCGAGTCGCCGGATGTGCGCGCGGACGGGGACGGTTTCACCCTGCGGGTGGAGCGGGGACTCGAGGCGCTGGCCGAGGCCGACACGATCATCGTGCCGGGCTGCTCCGAGGAGGCCGCTCCGCCGTCCGCCGACGTGGTGGCGGCGCTGCGGCGGGCCGCCGAGGCCGGCACCAGGATCGCGTCCGTGTGCGTGGGAGCCTTCGTGCTGGCGGAGGCCGGTCTGCTGGACGGCTTGCGGGCCACCACCCACTGGGTGGCCGCCGATGTGCTGGCGCGGCGCTATCCACGCGTCGAGGTGCAGCCGGACGTGCTGTACGTCGACAACGGCCAGATCCTCACCTCGGCCGGAGCCGCCGCGGCCATGGACATGTGCCTGCACCTGATCCGGCGGGATCTGGGGTCGGCCGTCGCCGCGCACGCCGCCCGGATGTCCGTCATGCCGCTGGAACGGGAGGGCGGGCAGGCGCAGTTCATCGTGCACGAGCACCCGCCCGTGCCGCGTGGCTCGAGTCTCGAACCGCTCCTGGAGTGGATCGAGGACAACCTGGCCCACGACATCACCCTGGGGGCGATGGCGACCCGCTCGGGGATGAGCGAGCGCACCTTCAGCCGTCGCTTCCGTGAGCAGACGGGCACCACGCCGTTGCAGTGGCTGCTGCGGGCGCGCGTACGGCGGGCCCAGTACCTGCTGGAGAACAGCGACCAGGCGGTGGAACGGATCGCGGGGCAGGCGGGGTTCGGTTCACCCACCGCCTTCCGCGAACGGTTCCGCCGGGTGGTCGGCACCACTCCGCAGGCCTACCGCGCCGCCTTCCAGGGCAAGGGCCTGTCCGACGGATCAGGTCGCAGGAAAACGGCGGCGCCTCATGGACGCCGGTAGGCGTGCCGGACTCCGCGTCTGCGGCGTGATCCGCCGGACAGGCCCTTGAAGTCTGTCGGCCCGGCCGCACGCGCGTGAGCGGGCGTACGGCCGGGGCGACGCGGCGTCACACAGCCAGCCGCAGACCGTTCTCCTCCTCAGGATCCGTCGCGCCGGCATCCGGGCGCGCGGCCTCCATCAGCAGGGCGTCGGCCTTGGCGACCGCCTCGTAAATGTCGCTCGTACCCATCATCACGCACAGTGTGTAACTGACGTCCGCCAGTTCACGTGCCGTCGCCTTCCTCTCCCTCTCCGCCTGAGCGATCCGCAGCGATGCGTACCGAGTCAGCAGCTTCCTGACGACCTTGGGGTCCGGAACGAGCACGTAGCGCCCCTCTCTCGATTTTTCGCTGCGTATGCCCGATCCGTGCCCGACCATGCGCCTGAGCCGCCATACGGGGCGCATTTGGCGCAAAACCGTTACTTCCTGCCTTGGTGAAGCTTCCTCAGTGCCTTGAGCGCCTGGGGGCACCCCCAGGGGAGGTGTCACACGCCCAGCGTGCGGGCGAGCTCCGTAGTGGCGCGGGCGATCTCGGTGTCCTCCTCGGCCATCAACCGCCGCAGGGCGCCGCGCCGTTCGTGGACGGCCTGTCGCGCGGCGCGCTCCCACACCACGTGATTCTCGCGGTGGTTGAGGAGCTTGGGGTAGACGGCGGCCGTGCTCTCCCACTGCCGGGCGTCGGCGATGTTCTTGAGCAGTTGGATGATCTCAGCGCGGCAGGTGACGTGGGGCCGCTGGGCGAGTTCCCAGAGGAAGGGGACCGTGGCGGCGGTGGCCTGTTCCACCACGAAGCCGTACTGGCAGACGCGCCCCCGCAGTTCGACGAGTGCGGCCCGGGCGGTGTCGGCGTCGCCCCGGGCGACGCGGTCGAGGAGCAGCGGGATGGCCGCCGCGCAGCCGGTGGAATCCTGGATCTCGCGCCACGGCACCCGGTCCAGGCCCGTCAGGGGCGCGGTTCTGGCCGCCCCGGTGGGCGGCACTGGGTGATCGGTGCGCTCGGTGCTCGGCTGGCGCTTCGGAGCGGTGCGCATGGCGTGGGGCCTTTCCGCGGCGGTCATGTCAGGGGGGAGGGCAGGTCGACAGCTTGGCCCAGACGGTCTTGCCTGCCGGGGGTTTGAGGGTCCAGCCCCACTCCTCGGCCAGAGCGTCGACGATGCACAGGCCACGGCCGTGCTCCCGTAGATCGGAGCCTTCGGTGGCCGGGTACTCGGGCGGGTTGTCGCCCGAGTCGGAGACGGTGAGCATCACATGGGCGGGATCGAGCAGCAGGCCGAGCCAGACTTCCCTCTCGCTGGCGGGGAGCCGGGGCATGGCGTGAGCCACGGCGTTGGCCGCGAGTTCGGTGATCACGAGGGCCGCGTCGCCGCTGCGGTGATCGAGCGACCAGCAGTGCAGCGTGTCCCGGGTGAAGGACCGGGCCTGGGCGAAGCCCTCCCCGCCGCATCTGATGCGCAGTACGGCGAAGTCCGCGGCGCCGCTCGGGCGCACGGGTCTCAGGGACGGTTGCTCACTCGGGTCCACCGATCGCGGCCGCGGCGGGAGTCCGCCGGTCACGGCCGCTCCACCTGCCCCGGGCAGCATCTCACCGGGCTGCCGGAGCACGTGGTTCGCAGGTGATGACACGACATCTCCCTGATGCGACGTCAAGACAGGGGGTCAACGTGGGGGTTGACGCTGGAGCTATTATCCACGCTGACAGCGCCCACGTGCAATTGCACGAGAAATTGCACGAAAGACGGGTGGGGCGGGAGGGGCCGTGGAAAACGCGGTTCGTCCCTTCCCGGAGGCCGGGCACGGCGCCCGGTGAGGAACGTGAACAGCAAGGAGACTGCGGTGCCACCAGTGCAGAACGGAGTGCGGGCGAGCGCGTTGGACGCCTGCTGGATCAAGAGCCGGCACAGCAACGCCGAGGGCAACTGTGTGGAAGTGGCCGCTCTGGTCGGCGGGGGCATCGCGTTGCGCAATTCCCGTGACCCCGACGGCCCGGCGCTCGTCTACACGCCGGCCGAGGTCGCGGCGTTCCTCGCCGGTGCGAAGGACGGTGAGTTCGACCACCTGCTGTGACGGGGAGGTCAACTCCCTTGCGTACACGGATGGATGCGGTGAGGCACGGTGGAGTGCGATAATGTAAGTCGCCTCTATGCCGGTTTACTGGGAGTCAGGATGTCCGCCGAGTCGCATCGCATCTCCCGTCTGCAGCCGTATCTGGACCGCCCGGAGCCGGCTCCGACCCTGCTGAAGATGCTGGTCGGCGTACAGCTGGCGGGTTTCCGCGAGGACGCCGGGTTCGCCCAGGACCAGGCGGCGCGGGCCCTCGGGTTCAGTGCGGCGAAGCTGTCCCGCATCGAGTCGGGCAAGGGCCGTCGTCCGCCCGCGGAGAACGACGTCCGCGCGCTGCTGGAGCTGTACGGCACCGATGACTACGAGGCGTCGGTGCTGCTCCAACTTCTGCGGCGCGCCGGTGAGCCCGGCTGGTGGCAGCGCTACGACAAGCGGTTGATGCCCGAGTGGTTCGACCGGCTGGTCGGCCTCCAGGAGGCGGCCGCCGCGATCCGTACCTTCGAGATCCAGTACGTGCCCGGCCTGTTGCAGACCCCCGACTACACCCGGGCGGTGGTGGAACGCGGTCTGCCCGCCGCGGCCGCGAGCGAGGTCCGGCGCCGGGTCGAACTGCGCACGCGGCGCGCGGAGTTGCTGTCGCGGGCGGATGCCCCGCAACTGTGGGCGGTCATCGACGAGTCGGTACTGCTGCGGGTCCTGGGCAGTCGCGAGGTGATGCGGGACCAGCTCGAGCACCTGGTCGAGCTGGCCGAACGCCCGAACGTGACCGTGCAGGTCGTGCCGCTGGACGCCTCGCATGCCTCGGCGCCGTCCTTCCCGATCACGTATCTCCGTTTCGGCGGCTTGGATCTGCCGGACGTCGTCTACCTCGAGCACATCAAGAGCGCCAACTTCCTCGAGGACCGGGACGAGACGGAGGAGTACCGCCTCGCCCTGGACCGGCTGGCCGACGAGGCGCTCGAGCCGAGGGATTCCCTGGAGCTGCTGCGGACGACGATGAAGCAGCGCTACGGCGCCTGAACCGGGAACGCCCCTCACGGGAGTCGCGTGAGGGGCGTTCGTCGCTTCTCGGGGTGCTAGGGGAGGCGGGCGACGCCGCCGAACTCGATCCACTCGTGGGTGAGCTGACGGGGTGCCACCTCGGAGTCCGGTCGCCAGGTGGAGACTTCCACCAGGCCCGGTTCGAGGATCTCCAGACCCTCGAACCACTCGGCGACGTCCTTCTCCTGACGGACTCGGCCCCAGTGGCCCTGGGTGGCCTGGTCCATGAAGTTGGTGACGAAGTCGCGGACCTCGGGGTCCTCGCTGACCAGCTGGCACATCACCAGGAAGCTGCCGGGCGCCAGCCGTTCGACGACACGGCGGACCAGGACGGGGGGACCGTCGGTCTCGCTGTCGGGGATGCAGTGCATCACCGAGTTGAACAGCACGGCGACGGGCTGGGAGAAGTCGATGAGACGCTCGGTGTCCGGATGCGAGAAGATCGCGTCGGTCTCCCGCATGTCCGCGTGGATGACGGCCGTGCGCTCGTCCTGCTCCAGCAGGGCGCGGCCGTGGACCAGCACCATCGGGTCGTTGTCGACGTAGATCACGTGCGAGGTCGGGTCGATCCGCTGGGCGACCTGGTGGACGTTGTCCTGGGTGGGCAGGCCGGAGCCGTGGTCGAGGAACTGCCGGATGCCGTGGTCCGCGGCGAGCACCTTGACGACCCGCTGCAGGAACCGCCTGTTGTTGATGGCCAGGCGGCGCGTGCTGGGAACGACCTTGTCGAGCTCCTCGCACGCCGCCCGGTCGGCCGCGTAGTTGTCCTTGCCGCCCAGGTAGTGGTCGTACATGCGCGCGGCCGTGGGTACGGTGGCGTCGATCGACGTGGACAGCTGCTTACCCGTGTGCATCATTCCCCCAGCTTCGTGCCGCGCCAACTGGCCTGGCAGGACAGGGAGTCCATCCTAGGGACTCGACGATTGCCGATGCCAGTCCACTCACGATCCTCCACGGAGGAAGGGCGCGGTCGAGCGGGAACGGGGCGGGCGCGCCGGCACTTTGTGAGCCGGCGCGTCGCACGCGGGGGGCGGGCGGGGCTGCCGTGGGGGCGGGTGCGTTTGCCCGCGGTGGGCGGGCGCGCCGACCGTTGGTGGACGGGTCCGCCGTCCTGGCACGTCTGCCCGTGGGCTGGGTGGGCGCCCCGGCCCTTGGGACGGAGACGCAGCCCGGCGTGGGCAGGCGCGTCCCGCCACCGTGAGGCGGGGGCACGTCTCCGGGCCTCACCCGGGCTCCCCCGCCCGATGCCCCTCGAGTCAGGCGGCATCCAGCTCCGCTAGTTCGTCCGGGGTGAGGACGAGGTCCGCCGCGGCGGCCGAGTCGCGGATCGTCTCGGGGCGGCTCGCTCCCGGAATCGGCACGACCACCGGTGACTTGGCGAGCATCCAAGCCAGGCACACCCGCTGCGGGCTGACCCCGTGGGCCGCGGCGATCCGGGCGAACGGAGCGTGGGCCGAGCCCAGTTCGCCGGCGCGGGAGATGCCGCCGAGCGGGCTCCAGGGCAGAAAGGCGATGCCGAGTTCGTCGCACAGGCGCAGTTCGGGCTCGCTGGAGCGGAAGGCCGGGGAGAACTGGTTCTGCACGGAGACCAGCCGACCGCCGAGGATCTCGTTGGCCTGCCTGATCTGCTCCGGATCGGCGTTGGAGATCCCCGCCATGCGGATCTTCCCCTCGTCGAGGAGGTCCCGGACCGCGCCGACGGACTCCGCGTACGGCACCCTCGGGTCGGGGCGGTGGAACTGGTAGAGGCCGATCGCCTCCACGCCGAGCCGGCGCAGGGAGGCCTCGCAGGCGTCCTTGAGGTGCCCGGGGCTGCCGTCCAGCGTCCAGCTGCCGTCCCCGGGGCGCAGATGGCCGCCCTTGGTGGCGACGAGGACGTCCTGACCCCGGTCGTGGGAGGCGAGTGCCTTGGCGATGAGGGTCTCGTTGTGGCCGACCTCGTCGGCGCCCCTGTGGTAGGCGTCCGCGGTGTCGATCAGTGTCAGGCCGGCGTCGAGGGCGGCGTGGACCGTGGCGAGGGATCGTGCCTCGTCGGGTCGCCCTTCGATGGACATGGGCATGGCGCCGAGGCCGATCGCGCTGACTTCGATGTCACCGATGCGGCGAGTGTGCATGTGCTCGAGACCTCTTTCGGCTGTCGCGCGGAACCGATGGCGTCCTGCGCCGCCAACGGGGTTCGCGGCGGCGCCGGGCGCACACCAGCCTCTCCGCCCGCTGCCCCGAAGGTCCAATAGAGGAATGAGAACGCATTCAGCAGCCGGGCTGCTGAATCCCGGCGGTGGAGGCGGGCGGATCGCCGAACGAACTCGGCGGGGCTTGCCCATGCGCCCTGTCGATGTGCGACGCTCACCCTTGACCGTCGGCCACCCGGCACCGGTCGTCACCAGGTTCCACGGCGTGGAGAGGCGGCGGTATGCGCATAGGACTGCTCGGCACCGGCCCCTGGGCGCGGATGGCTCATGCCCCCGCCCTGAGCGGGCACGACGAGCTGGACTTCGTCGGGGTGTGGGGCCGCCGTCCGGACGCGGCCAAGGAACTGGCCGGCCTCCACGGCACGCGCGCCTACGACGACGTCGACGCGCTGCTCGCCGACGTGGACGCCGTGGCCGTCGCGCTGCCCCCGGCCGTGCAGGCCGAGCTCGCGGTGCGTGCCGCGCGGGCCGGATGCCACCTGCTGCTGGACAAGCCCCTCGCCGCGACCGTGGAGCAGGGGCGGGCCGTGGTCGAGGCCGTCCAGGAGGCCGGCGTCGCCTCGGTCGTCTTCTTCACCACCCGCTTCGGGACCGAGACCGAGGCGTGGATCGCCGAACAGGCGGACACGGGCGGCTGGTTCACCGGCCGGGCGCAGTGGCTGGGCTCGGTGTTCACCAGTGACAGCCCGTTCGCGGACTCGCCGTGGCGACGCGAGAAGGGCGCCCTGTGGGACGTCGGTCCGCACGCCCTGTCCATCCTCCTGCCGGTGCTCGGCGACGTCCGGCGTGTGGCGGCGGCAGCGCACGGCCCCGCCGACACGGTGCATCTGGTCCTCGACCATGCCGGCGGCGCGTCGAGCACCCTGACCCTGAGCCTCACGGCCCCGCCCGCGGCCGCGGGAGCCGAGGTCGAGCTGCGGGGCGAAGCGGGGGTGACTCTGCTCCCGGACAGCCCGGAGGGCCTCCTGCCCGCCGTCAGCCGCGCCGCGGACGCCCTGCTCACCACCGCCCGCACCGGCCGCCCCCACGCTTGCGACGCCACGTTCGGCCTGCGGGTCACCGAGATACTGGCAGCGGCCGAGGCCGTACTGAACGGCGGCTGAGCCTCACCAAGGGCCGTGGGGTCGGGTCGCTCACCCGCCGGACGGGTCGTCGGCGAACGGCTCGTCGCTCCACCGGAACCACGCCCGGTCGCCGGCGATGTGCAGCAGGAACTCGGGGACGGGACCGTCGGGCGAGGACAGCGACACACGTCTGCGGATCTCGTCGTAGGCCGCCTCCCACTGCTCCCGGTGTTCCTCGTCGTCCTGTTCGGCCAGGGCGAGCTCACGGGCGAACAGTTCCTGTACGGCGGCGAACGCCGGGCCGGCCGTGAAGTGGCCCGACAGCCACGGGAAGTCGGCGTCGTCGATCAGGATCTCCCCCACCGCCCCGTCGCCACTGCGCACCTGCCAGACCTCGCCGTCGAACCCCACCGCGCCTCCGTCGCCCGCTGCCGGTCACACCGACGATCAGCATGCCACCCGGCGCTGACAGACGGACCGGACCGCCTGTCAGCGCCGGGGCGGACGACTTCAGTCCGTGGGCACGACCTCAGCCGGTGCGAGTCGTGTGGAAGTTGAGGCGTTCACTTACGACGGGGTAGCCGGCCTTGGTGAAGTTCGCGGCCATGGGGAAGTTGCCCTGGTCCGTCGCGGCGCCGATGAACTCCGCGCCCTGCTCGACCAGGAAGTGGGTGCACTCCGCCAGAAGGTCGTAGGCGTAGCCGTGTCCGCGTTGTTCCGGCAGGACCCCGATGAAGCCGATGCACGGACCCGTCGGATTGTGCGCCGGGATGTGGATGCCCACCGGGTCCCCCTGCGGGGTGTGGGCGACCTGCCACCATTCCCGCGGCGACGGGCACCAGTGGAAGAAGTCGAGCTCCTCCTGGGCGGCCTTGTCGACGCCGCCTTCCTCGATCGCCAGCAGGGCATGGGCGTCCAGGGTGGCGGAGTGGATGCGGCGCAGCGCGTCGAAGAACACCGCGTCGTCCGGTTCGGGCCGGAACACCAGGCGGCCGGGCCGCTCGGGCAGGCCGTGCTCCGGCGTCCACCGGTACAGGAAGCGTTCCACCAGTAGGTCGTATCCGGCCGCGCGTGCGGCGATGAGGCGGCTCTCGGCCGCGGCGCGCAGGTCCGGGTCCTCGCGCCACCCTCCGGGCAGGTTCAGTTCGAGTTCGACCTGCCAGGGAGCGGTGCGCAGGAGTTCCGCGCCTGCTTCCTCCTCCCCTTCGGCCACGTCGAACCAGTTGATGTTGAGGGGCTCGGTGTCGTCGGGGCCGCCCCACCAGGCGCCGCGCGCCACGACCCTGCCGTCACGCAGAGCCACCCGCTTCCAGTCGGGGCGGTGGCGGGTGCGCCGGTGCCCTTCACGGGCGCCGAGCGGATCCGGCAGGGAGTCGAAGAGAGGTGCGTCGCGCTCGTCGAGCGCGCGAATGACCAGATCGGTCATGGGTGTTTCCTCCGGGATGCATGCTGCGTGGAGCGCTCCCGGTCAGACGAAGCACGCCGGGGCGACGGAAAGGGAGCGCTTGAACGGTGTGGACTGCACGGCACTCGCCTCCTTCCGTCGATCTCGGGGCGTGACGCCTCACAGTACACCGCTTAAGCGGCCCTTGAGGCCGGATTAAACGCTCGCCGCTCTGTATACGGAGGGGACGGCCGTACGTACCATCGGGCCCCAACTACCGCGTGAGAGCGCTCTCAAGCTCCTTCCGTGCGCCCGCACGCCGACGACGTACCCCTTCAAGTGCTCGAGGAGATCCCCCACATGACACCTCGTCATCAGCACCGTCCCGGTCGTCGCAAGCTTCTCTTCGCTCTGGGCGGCGCCGCCGTGGCGGCACCCGCCGTCGCCGCCCTGGCCCCCCACGCCCTCGCGGGCACCGCCGACGGCTCGGACGCGGCCGCGGCGGCCGCCGCCCTGCCGCTGACGATCGTCAACGGCAGCGGTTCCTTCGGCAACGCGAGCGTCCATGTCTACATCGTGGGAAACCAGGACGGCCGGCAGGTACGGGTCACCCCCGACGGGACCCTCGCGCCGATCGCCCTCTCCGACAACGGCGCCGACGGCTACACCGACTACTCGATCGGCCTGGCCGGCAGCGGCGAGACCCGGCTGTCCCTGCCGTACATGTCCGGCCGGATCTATGTGTCGCTGGGCCGGAAACTCAAGCTCAAGGTCGTCACAGACGGTAACGGCAACCCCGCGCTGCAGTACCCGGCCGGCTGGGTGGCCTCGGACCCCAACCACGCGGTGCTGCACGACTGTGCCGAGTTCACGTACAACTCCGCCGGCATGTTCTGCAACACCACCATGGTGGACATGTTCAGCGTGCCGCTGAGCATCCGGCTGACCGGCGCGAAGGACCAGACGACGGGCACGCTGCGCCCCTCGGGGCGTGCGGACGCCTTCACCGCCGTACGTCGGATCGAGGAGTTCGCGCCGCTGGTCGTGGACGACACCCGGGTCATCGCCCCCGGTCACGGGCTGGACGCCGGCCTGTTTCCCAAGGACTACCTCGCGCCGTACATCGACGAGGTGTGGAGCACGTACACCGGCAAGGACCTCACCGTGACCACGAACGCGGGCACCTTCACCGGCCGGGTGCGCGGTGAGCGGCTCACCTTCGAGGGGCCCGCGCCGGTCTCCTTCGCCCAGCCGTCGACCCGGGACGTGCTCTTCTGCGACGGTAACCTCGCCGCCCCCAACGACGGCACCACCGGCCCGGTCGCCGCCGTGCTCGGCGCCGGGTTCAACCGCTCCACGCTGCTCAGCGCGCCCGCCCAGCCGACGACCGACGCCGCCTCCTTCTACCGGACCGCGCTCACCAACCACTACGCCAAGGCGATGCACGCGGCCACCGAGGACGGCAAGGCGTACGGCTTCGCCTTCGACGACGTGGCCGACTTCGCCTCGTACGTCCAGGACACGGCACCCACGGGGATGCGGCTGACGCTCACGCCGTTCTAGCGGCGGCGCGGCCCGTGGGGACGGTCCGGCACGGAGTGCCCAGGCCGTCGTGGCAGCGCGGTCGTCCGCTCCCTCATGGGACCCCCACGGACCGGGCGCACGGGTCGTGGGGGTGCCGTTTCCCGTCTCTCGGGATGCACGGTGCGCCCGCGCGATGAATGGTGATATCGGGACCGGTGAAAAGCCGGGACCGAGGAATGATCCGGATCCTAGGAGCAGACCATGCCGACGTCACAGCCCGACGTATCCGGGCCGTCCGAGGACCGCGCCACCCCGGACGCCCTGCTCCACACCCGCACCGGCACCGATGTGTCGCCGGAGGACGTGGTGCTTGCCTCAGGCAAGGACATCACCCCGCGCAATCTCGAATGGGCCAGGCGGAAGCTGGAGGCGGAGGGACCGGCCGCTCTCGACAAGCTGCTGCCCTAGCCGGGCGGCACGGTAGTCGCGGGACCGCTCCCGGGGCCTCGTCCGGCCGGGGCTCTCCGGGGCGGTCGCGTCCTGCCCGTGGCACCGCACCGCGGGCCTGTGCGGGCTGTCCCCGCACCTCCGCTCCCCGCGCCGATCACAACCGCCGCGCACCCGCCGGGAGTTCACCCACGCCTCGGCTCCGTCCCGTACGGCGACTTGCCGCGCCGGCAGTTGCCCGTTCGCCCTTACGAAGAGCGCCCCGGGGCTGTCAGACTCCGGAGCGTGCCCGACTTCGACATGCTTGTCATCGGATCCGGCCCGGGCGGCCAGAAGGCCGCCATCGCCGCGGCCAAGCTGGGCCGCCGGGTCGCCGTCGTCGACCGCCCCGACATGGTCGGCGGGGTCTCCATCCACACCGGGACGATTCCCTCCAAGACGCTGCGTGAGGCGGTGCTGTACCTCACCGGTCTGACCCAGCGCGACCTGTACGGCCAGAGCTACCGCCTGAAGGAGGACATCACCGTCGCCGACCTGACCGCCCGCACCCAGCACGTGGTCAGCCGCGAGGTCGACGTCATCCGCAGCCAGCTGTCCCGCAACCACATCGCCCTGCACTCCGGAACCGCCCGCTTCGTCGACGCCCACACCGTCGCCCTGCGCGAGGCCTCCGGCCACGAACGGCTGCTCAGCGCCGAGCATGTCGTGATCGCCACCGGCACCCGCCCCGCCCGGCCGGACAGCGTGGAGTTCGACGGGCGGACGATCATGGACTCGGACAACGTCCTCGCCCTGGAACGGGTGCCGCGCTCCATGGTCATCGTCGGCGCCGGCGTAATCGGCATGGAGTACGCGTCGATGTTCGCCGCGCTCGGCAGCAAGATCACCGTGGTCGAGAAGCGCTCCGGGATGCTCGACATGTGCGACGTCGAGGTGATCGAGTCGCTCAAGTACCACCTGCGGGACCTGGCCGTCACCTTCCGCTTCGGCGAGACGGTGGCCGCGGTCGAGCGGCATCCCCGGGGCACCCTCACCATTCTGGAGAGCGGCAAGAAGATCCCCGCCGACGCCGTGATGTACTCGGCGGGCCGGCAGGGCCTGACCGACGATCTCGACCTCGACAAGGCCGGTCTCTCGGCGGACCCGCGCGGCCGGATCACGGTGGACGAGCACTACCGCACCGAGGTGCCGCACATCTACGCCGTCGGCGACGTCATCGGTTTCCCCGCGCTGGCGGCGACCTCGATGGAGCAGGGGCGCGCGGCGGCGTACCACGTGTGCGGGGAGCCCGTTCCACGGATGCACAACCTGCAGCCGATCGGCATCTACACCATCCCCGAGATCAGTTTCGTGGGACGGACCGAGGACCAGCTCACCGAGGACCGGGTGCCGTTCGAGGTCGGCATCTCCCGCTACCGCGAACTGGCCCGGGGCCAGATCATGGGCGACTCGCACGGCATGCTCAAGCTGCTGGTCTCTCCTGAGGACCGCACCCTGCTCGGCGTGCACTGCTTCGGCAGCGGCGCCACCGAGCTCATCCACATCGGTCAGTCCGTGATGGGCTGCGGCGGCACGGTCGACTACCTGGTCGACGCGGTGTTCAACTACCCGACGCTGGCGGAGTCCTACAAGGTCGCCGCCCTGGACGCCACCAACAAGCTCCGCCTGATCGACCGGATCGGGGACTGAAAGCCCCCTGTCAGGCCCCCTCGTCGCCCGGCAGCGCCGTGTCGTCCTCGACCACGTGCACGGCGGCCTCCTCCGCACCGGCGGCCCCCGCGTCGATGCCCACGTCGGAGGCGACTTCCTCCTTGGTGGTGTCGGCGTGGGCGCCCTCGTCGGGGGCGACGAGGCGCCCGGCACGCTCGGTGCCCGCCTCCGGATCGACCGGTTCGCCCTCGCCCTCGGGGATATCGCCGACCTCGTCACCGGGCTGCTCGGCCACCTCGGGCGTTTCCTGCGCGAGGCGCTGGTCGAGGGTCTCGCCGTCGTGCTGTTCGGCGGCCGTGGTGCCGAACTTGGTGACGCCGAGCGGCTTCTCCGGCGGGGAGTAGCCCTCGGCGAGGGTCTCGTCATAGGTCCGCTCGTCGACGGCGTCCTGCAGGTCGAGCGGCGCCGCGTCCTCCTGCTCCTCGTTGCTCCCCGTGGGCTGGTACGCGTCGTCCGCCATCGGTTCGGGGTCCGTCCGTTCGGTGCCCATGGCCGCCTCCCTCGCGCGCCGCGTCGACTCGCTTCACTCCGGTGTCCTGAACCGCGTTTCCGTTTGCGCCATGTCTAACCTCGGAGGAGAGCTCGGGCTGCGCCCTGAACGAAGCAGCCCTCCCCGGCCCGGCGAGACGGGCCGGGGAGACCGGCCGGGGTCACGGGCCGGGGTCATCGGCCGGGAGGACTGCTCGTCAGCAGGTGCGGCCGACGTAACGGGCGCCCTGGATCTTGCTGGCGGAGCCCAGCCAGGTCGTGCCGGGCGGGACGCACCGCTCGTAGTCGGGCGCCATGGCGACCTCGACCTTGATGACCACGCGGGAGCCGTCGGAGGTGCAGTGGTTGTAGTAGGCGTCGGCGCTCGTCTCGAAGAATCCGCACGGGTCGGCGGCGGCCGGGCTCGCGGTGGTGGTCACCGCGCCCATCGAGGCGAGCACGAGGGCGGCGGACCCGAGGGCGTTGGTCACCATACGACGAACACGCAAGAGGATCTCCTTAGGGTTTGGATGTCCGCCCCAGGATGGCCGCGCCGCCGCCGTTCGATGGACCGTCCGCCGTGCCGTTCACCCGGTGAATCGTTCTGTCGTTACGCCACTGGGGTGATCTTGTTCGGTTCATCGTTTGGGGCGTGCTCCTCGGCTGCCGCCAGGTCGAAGCCCGCGTCGGCCAGGACCGTGGCCGCGACGCCACGGCCGACACCGGCGAGGCCGACCAGGAGGTCGGCGCAGTCGATGTGCGCGGCGCCGGCCTGCTCTGAGCGGGCCTCGGCGAGGGCGATCGCCTTGCGGGAGTAGGGAGTCCAGGCGATGCGCTCGGCCGCCTGGGAGGCTCCGAGGGTGAGCCGGTCCGCGACCGCGCGGTGGACGGTCTCCGGGCTGACGCCGGCGTTCTCCAGCAGCCGCGTGGCGCTGTTGTCCTCCTCGGTGAGGCCCCACAGGAGGTGTTCGGTGCCGATGTAGTTGTTGCGGTGCTGTACGGCGGCACGCTTCACGTGGGTCATGGCCCGGCGCAGGTCCTCGGACATCGTCTCGGGGCCGTAGCGCTTGTGGGGCGCGTGGAAGCGCTGCTGCACGGCCTGCCTGGTGACTCCCAGGGCGGCTCCGATGTCCGTCCACGAACAGCCGTGCATCCGGCAGTGCTCCACGTAGTCCTCGACCAAGTCGTCGGCGAGGGCCTGGAGTCGGCCCGCGAGGTGTGCGGCGGTGGTCAACAGCGCCAGCCAGTCGGGCTGTTCCTGTCCGCCGGGTCGGTGGGCGGTGTCGCAGGTGCGGTCCACTTCGGCGATGAGGTCGTCCAGATCGGGTAAAGACATGAGGCAAGTACGCCTTGACACTTTGGAATTGTCAAGGACTGCTTGCCTTCTCGGTCTTCGCCCCGGCGAGCCCCGCTGTCCACTTCTCCTCGATCCGGCCGAGCTTCCACACCAGCAGGGCGGCGATCCAGGTGGCGAAGAACAGGCCGACGATCACGAATCCGAGCAGGTTCAGGTCGAGGCCGCTGATCCAGTCCCAGAAGGCGCTGTGCAGGCCGAGCTTCTCCGCGAGCAGGCCGAGCAGTTCGACCGTGCCGATGAGCAGGGCGACGGCGACGGACAGGCCGGTCACGGTGAGGTTGTAGTAGACCTTGCGGACCGGCTTGGAGAAGGCCCAGCCGTAGGCGAAGTTCATGAAGGAGCCGTCGATCGTGTCGAGCAGGGACATGCCGGCGGCGAACAGGACGGGCAGGCACAGGATCGCGTACCAGGGCAGGCCGGAGGCGGCGCCCGAGCCCGCCAGGACGAGCAGGGCGATCTCGGTGGCGGTGTCGAAGCCGAGCCCGAAGAGCAGGCCGAGGGGATACATCTGCCACGGCTTGGTGATCGACCTCACGACGCGGCCGAGCAGGCGGTTCATGAAGCCGCGGTTGTTCAGCTGCTCCTCCAGGGCGGCCTCGTCGTAGCGGCCCGAGCGCATCCGGCGGAACACCTTCCAGATCCCGGCCAGGACAACCAGGTTGATCGCCGCGATGACGTAGAGAAAGGCCCCCGAGACGGTCGTACCGATCAGGCCGGTGACGTCGTGGAGGCGGGAGCCGTCGTCGCGGACCGGTCCGGCGAGGGTCTTCACGCCGAGCGAGAGCAGCAGCGTCAGGGCGAAGACGACGCTGGAGTGGCCGAGGGAGAACCAGAAGCCGACCGACAGCGGCCGCTGCCCCTCGCCCATCAGCTTGCGGGTGGTGTTGTCGATCGCCGCGATGTGGTCGGCGTCGAAGGCGTGCCGCATGCCGAGCGTGTACGCGGTCACGCCGATGCCGACACCGAAGGACTTCTCGCCGACGCTGTAGTGGTGCGGCGCGACGATCGCGACCAGGGTGACCCAGCCGATCACGTGCAGGGCCACCACCACGGCCGCCATTCCGCCCGCCCTGATCCACTCCTGCCGCGTCATGGAGCCACGGACGCGGTGCCAGGCCGAGCCCCTGGCGGGGGCGGTGGCGGGGAGGAGGGACGGAGCGGAGTCAGGGGCGGCCGTCATCGGGCGGAGGGTCCTTCTTTCGGCTGAACGGCCGCGGTATGCAGCCTTTCGCCATCCTCCGGTACGTGCAAGAGATGTGCAGTAAAGCCCGTGACTGGTCTTCACCACGAGTGGGGAAAGTCCCCCGTCACAGCGCCCTCGTCACAGCGGCCCTCTCACATGGACCCGTCACGGAGTCGCGTTCGGCCCGTCCGGCCGGCTGCCGCGTTGCTCGACCATCTCCCGGCTCAGCTCCTCCGTCTCCGGCTCGGCCAGCCGCTCGAAGCCGTCCTCGGTGATGACCGACACGATCGGGAAGATCCGGCGGTTGAGGTCCGGGCCGCCGGTCGCGGAGTCGTCGTCCGCCGCGTCGTACAGCGCCTGGAGCGCGGCCAGGGCGGCCTCGCGCCGGTCCATGCCCTTGCGGAACAGCTTCTTCAACGCGCCTCGCGCGTACGGCGATCCGGAGCCCTCGGCGTGGAAGTCCTGCTTCTCGTACAGCCCGCCGACGACGTCGAAGCTGAAGATGCGGCCTCGCTCGCCCTCGGGGGCGGACGGGTCGTAGCCGGTGAGGAGTGGTACGACGGCCAGGCCCTGCATGGCCTGGCCCAGGTTCTGACGGATCATGCCGGCCAGGCGTCTCGCCTTCGCGTTGAGGGTCATCGGCGTGCCCTCGATCTTCTCGAAGTGCGTCAGCTCGACCTGATAGAGCTTCACCATGTCCACCGCCAGTCCGACCGTGCCGGCGAAGGCCACCGCGGTGTAGTCGTCCGCGGGGTGCACTTTCTCCAGGTCGCGCTGGGCGATGAGGTTGCCCATGGTGGCCCGGCGGTCGCCGGCGATCAGCACGCCGTCGCGGTAGGCGAGGGCGAGCACCGTGGTGCCGTGCGGCACCCGGTCGGGTGCGGCACGTATGCCGTCCGGGAGGATCCGGCGCGTGCTCAGCAACTCCGGGCGGTGCTCGGCCAGGAACTCGGTGAAGGACGAGGTCCCGGGAGTGAAGAACTCCTCCCCCAACCGCCCGCCGTTGTCATTCCACGTCATGACACTCCCCCCTCGACTCCGGACCGACAACCGGTCTCCTACCAGAAGGCGGGGGACGGGAAACGCCGGTTGGGGTCACAGCGCCTTGCGCCGGATCAGGATCCCCAGCACCACCAGGCCCGGAACCAGCGGAAGCCATACGGTCAGGAGCCGGTAACCGAGCACGGCGGAGGCGGCCGTCGCGGCCGGTGCCCCGGCGGAGGCGAGGGCGAGGGCCAGCGCGGCGTCGAGGGAGCCGAGGCCGCCGGGCGTGGGCAGCAGGGCGGCGGCGGTGCTCGCGGCGAAATAGACCAGCGCCACCCGGACCGGGGCAAGCGGCAGCGCGAGGGCCCGGGTGACGGCTATCAGCACGAGCGCGTGCAGTGCGGCGAAGGCCAGCGAACCGCCCCACAGGGCGGCCGCCCGGCTCGGTCGCGCGTGGACGGCTCTGATGTCCGCCCGTGCCACGGCCAGGGCACGTCGGCAGCGGGGCAGCAGCCGGCCGGCCGGCAGCACGGTCACGCAGACGACCGCGAGGGCGACGGCCGCCCATCCGGCCGAGACGTGCGGAATCCGCAGGACGCCGGGGCTGACCACGGCGAGTACGACGATCAGGGCACCCCGCGCGACCCCGCCGGCCGTGGCCTTGACCGCGACCGCGGTCGCCGCGCGGCCGGCCGGCATCCCGCAGCGCATCAGGAAGCGCAGGTTGACCGCGCCCGCGCCGAGCCCGGCGGGCAGGACGTGGTTGGCGGCGGAGGCGGCGAACTGGGCCGCCACGAGGCGTCCCGGCGGCAACCGCCCGACGACGGCGCCCTGTTGGGCGAGCGCCGCGCACAGCCAGGTCGCGGCGGCGGCCGTGGCGCCGACCAGCAGCCAGCCCTGGTCGGCCACGGCGAGCCGGAGGGCCCCGGTCTCCAGCACGGGCCAGTGGCGCCGGGCCAGGCACACGGCGACCAGCAGGACGGCGAGGGAGAGGGCGGTGTGCCAGTAGGTCCGTCTTCGGGTGGGCGTGACGGTGACCTGTTCGGACGTCATGCGGGTCCGGCCGGGCCCGGCGTCGGCGCGAGGTGGAGGTCGAAGCCGGCGGACCGGTGGACCTCCCAGTCGCGGGCGTACCCGGGTGGTGAACCGCCCGGCTCGGTCAGGGCGGCCGTCGGAATCCGCTCGGCCGTGCGCAGGATCTCCGCGCGGGTGCTGTTGGCGTTGGAGCCGTGGGTCGCCGCCGAGGAGCAGCCGGCGTAGTAGGCGATGGGGAGGGCCTGGTGTCCGGTCAGCAGGCAGGGCGGGCGGACGCCCAGGCGGTTCAGGTCGGCGGCGGTGCGTGCCCAGTCGCGGCGGTCGGCGGTGGTGCGGTCCACGGTGCGGTCCAGGACGACGTACTGCACCGCCAGGTGACCGGCCAGTCCGAGGGCGACCAGGGCCGCCACCGCCGGACGCCACCGGCCGTTCGGCTTGGTGACCACGTGGAACAGGGCGGCGGCGACCGGGATCGCCAGCAGTGCGTAGGCGGGCTGCAGGAAGCGGGGGGCCGCGTAGCCGATCATGAACAGGTAGGGGAAGGCGGCCGTCGCGGCGCACAGCAGCGGAAGCAGTGTGGGTGCGGTGCGCCGGGCCCGCACCGCGATTGCCAGGCCGAGGGCGGCGAGCAGGGGCAGGACGAACCACCAGGCGAACACCACCGGGTTCGGCATCGGTGCGGTGCACGGGCGGCACAGGGTCCGCCCGATCAGGCTGCGCAGTTGGTCGTCGACGGCGAAGTACCAGCCGAGGCCGCCCTGGATGGCGGAGCCGTCGGACAGGCGCTGCCCGAGGCCGCCGTAGGAGACGTACGCCTCGATCACCCACTCCGCCGCGCCCGCCACGAGTCCGCCGTAGAGCGCGACCGTGAGGCGCCACAGGCGGGCCGCCGGCGCGAGGGCGAGCAGCGGCAGCGTGACCCACACGGCGTCGGTGGGCCGCATCCACGCCATGAGCGCGGCGCCCGCCACGACCCCCCACAGGGCCGCCCGGTCGTGGCGGTCGGCCCGGGCCCGCAGGAAGCAGCCGACGCAGATCAGGGCGCCGAGGGCGACCCAGTAGTTGGGCATGGCCTGTGGGCCGTAGTAGAGCGTGATCCACAAGGAGGCGAACAGGGCGCCCGCGGCGGCCAGGACGCGGGCCGGGAACAGCCCTCGCCACACGCGCAGGGCCAGGTAGAGGCCGAGGCCGGACAGCAGGGCGAGGTAGACGCGCAGCAGTTCGGTGGAGGTCGACCAGGACGCGATCGGTGCCACCAGCAGCGAGACGCCCCGGGCGCGCGGAGCGCTGAAGAAGGACGCAGGTCCCTGGGTGCCGACCTGGCTGACGTACACCGTCTCGTCCCAGCCGAGGCCCATGCCGGGGCGGACGAGGACCAGTTGGGCCAGGGTGAAGGCGCCTGCCACAGCCGCGAGCAGCCACGCGCCGCGCGTCCGCCAGGACGTGCGGGGCACGGTGGCCGGTTCACGTCGTCGCATACCGACGAGCATGGCGTTCGTGCCGTGGGACATCGTCCACCCCTCACCCCTACAAGTCGTAGGGCTTCTCAGACCGCACAGCCTGGTGGGCTGGAGGTGACGCGAACAGAAAGCGAACAGAGGTCAAACGAAGGAACGGAAAAGCACAGCCAAACTAACCCGCAACGGACCGGTGTGCAGGGCGATGTTCGGCCGTACGGGCTGAAGCGGCGTCAGCGGGCGTTCGGGCTCCGGTGCGGGGGCTGTTCCGGGGCCGGACGTGCTTCGGGCGAGGGGACGGGGCGGACGACGGGCCCGTCGCCGTTCACGGTCAGCCGGGTGTCGTGGTGTCGGATCGTGAGGGGCTCCCCCGACAGCAGCGTGTACGTGGCCTTGTCCGGGCCTATCTCCACGCGCAGGCGGCGGTCGAGGTGTTGGACGGTGAAGGCGAGGCGGCTGAACCGCTCGGGCAGGCGGGGCGCGAACCGGAGCGAGTCGCCGTCCCGGCGCAGGCCGCCGAACCCGGCGACCAGGGCCGTCCAGGTGCCGGCGAGGGAGGCGATGTGCAGTCCGTCGCGGGTGTTGTGCTCCAGATCCGCCAGATCCATCAGGGCCGCCTCGGCCGTGTAGTCGTAGGCGAGGCCCAGATGTCCCGACTGGGCGGCGACGACGGCCTGGCTGCACGCCGACAGCGAGGAGTCCCGTACGGTCAGCGGCTCGTAGTAGGCGAAGTTGCGGGCGATCTGTCCCTCGTCGTGGAACTCCTCGAAGTAGGCGCCGCACATGTACATCGCCAGGACCAGGTCGGCCTGCTTGACGACCTGTTTGCGGTAGATGTCGAAGTAGGGGAAGTGCAGCATCAGGGGGTACTGGTCGGGGCCGGTGCCGGCGAAGTCCCAGCGCTGGTAGCGGGTGAAGCCGGCGTGCTGTTCGTGGACGCCCAGTTCGTCGTTGTAGGGGATGTGCACGGCCTCGGCGGCGTCGCGCCAGGAGGCGCTCTCCTCGTCGCCGACGCCGAGCCGGGCCGCCTCCTCGGGGTGGCGTTCGCAGGCGTCGGCGGCGGCCAGCAGGTTCGCGCGGGCCATGAGGTTGGTGTACGTGTTGTCGTCGGCGACCGCGCTGTACTCGTCGGGGCCGGTGACGCCGTCGATGTGGAAGACGCCGTGGTGGTCGTGGTGGCCGAGCGAGCGCCACAGGCGGGCGGTCTCCACCAGCAGTTCGAGGCCGGTGTCCCGTGCGAAGTGGGTGTCCCCGGTCGCCGCCGTGTAGCGCACCACGGCGTCCGCGATGGCCGCGTTCACATGGAAGGCTGCGGTGCCGGCGGGCCAGTACGCGGACCCTTCCGAGCCCTCGATGGTGCGCCAGGGGAACGCGGCGCCGCCGAGGCCGAGTTGTTGGGCGCGTTGCCGGGCGGCGGGCAGGGTGTTCTGCCGCCAGCGCAGGGCCTCGGCCACGGCGGCGGGCGCGGTGTAGGTCAGCAGGGGCAGCACGAAGGTCTCGGTGTCCCAGAAGGCGTGGCCGTCGTAGCCGGACCCGGTCAGCCCCTTGGCGGGGATGGCCCGTTGTTCGGCGCGGGCGCCGGCCTGGAGGACGTGGAAGAGGGCGAAGCGGACGGCCTGCTGAATCTCCTCGTCCCCGTCGACCTCGACGTCGGCGCGCGCCCAGAAGTCGTCGAGACATGCCCGCTGGTCCTGGAGCAGGCCCGCCCAGCCGCTGTGCCCGGCGGCGGCCAGGGCCGCCTCGACCTGGTCGCTCATCGCGGGCCTGGAACGCGCGCCGGACCATCCGTGGGCGACCGTCTTCTCCACCCGCAGCCGCTGGCCGGGCTCCAGGACGGAGGTGATCGTCAGCCGGGCCACGTCCACGTTGCTCTCGCCGCTCGTCGTGGTCCGCTCGGGGCCGTCGATGACGTGGTCTGCGGCCACGGCGACCCTCAGGCCGCTGCGGTGGGTGCGGTGCACCAGGCGCAGCCGGGGGCCGTCCGCGAAGTCCTCCTCCGGTTCCAGCGGCGACTTCAGCGCCCGGGCGGTGCGCGGGTCGCCGTCCGGTTCGGGCAGGCTCTCGTTGGCGACGAGTTCCGACTGGATCACCACGCGCGTCCGGCTGTCGACGGGCTCCACCTCGTACGCCACGGCGGCGATGGCCCGCTGGGTGAGGGAGACCAGCCGCGTGGAGCGAACCCGTATGCGGGAGCCGGCCGGGGAGATCCACTCGCAGACGCGTTCCAGCACACCCCTGCGCAGGTCCAGCGTGCGCTCGTGCGCGACGAGCCGGCCGTAGCGCAGGTCGAACGGCTCGTCGTCGACCAGCAGCCGCAGCACCTTGCCGTTGGTGACGTTGATGACGGTCTGGCCCGACTCCGGGTAGCCGTATCCCGCCTCGGCGTAGGGCAGCGGGTGCAGTTCGTGCACGCCGTTGAGGTAGGAGCCGGGCAGGCCGTGCGGTTCGCCCTCGTCGAGGTTGCCGCGCCAGCCGACATGGCCGTTGGACAGCGCGAACACGGACTCGCTCTGGGCCAGGACGTCCAGGTTGAGGTCGGTCTCGCGTACGGCCCAGGGTTCGACGGTGTACGACCTGTGGGCGATCACGCCGTGCCTCCCAGTTCGGCGAGGTCCTTCACGACCCGGTGGGCTCCGTGCGCGTAGAGGGCGTCGGTCTGTCCGACGCGGTCGACACCGACGACGTATCCGAAGCGGCCCGAGCGGCCCGCGTCCATGCCGGCCAGGGCGTCCTCGAAGACGGCGCACCGCGCGGCCTCGACGCCCAGGTCGTGCGCGGCGGCCAGGAAGGTGTCCGGGTGCGGCTTGCCCGGCAGTTTCCGCTCGGCGGCCACCACTCCGTCGATGCGTACGTCGAAGAGGTCCTCGGCGTCGATGGCGCGCAGGACGTCACGGCAGTTGGCGCTGGAGGAGACGATCGCGGTGCGCAGGCCGTGGGCGCGGACCGCTTCGAGGTAGCGCAGTGTGCCGTCGTAGGCCTCGACGCCGTCGGTGCGGATCTTCTCCAGGAGCAGGTCGTTCTTGCGGTTGCCCAGGCCGTGGACCGTCGGGGTCTGCGGTGGGTCGTCCGGGTCCCCTTCGGGCAGGTCGATGCCGCGGGAGGCGAGGAAGGTGCGGACGCCGTCGGCGCGTGGGCGCCCGTCGACGTACTCGTCGTAGTCGGCGTCGTCGAACGGCCGGAAGTGCTCGCCCTCGCGTTCACGCAGGAACTCGTCGAACATCTCCTTCCAGGCGGCCGCGTGCACGACGGCCGTCTTGGTGACCACGCCGTCGAGGTCGAAGAGGCAGGCCAGGATGTCTTCGGGTAGACCGAGCTCCGTCATACAGGACACGGTTCCCCACGAGGGCGCGTCCAGTGGGTGACGCACGCCACACAAGGGGCATTTCACGACAGATTCTCACCCGCTCCGCAAGCGCGGATCTGTCGTGCGGCCTCCAACCCGCCGTCGGCGCGGGTCAGTCGTGCGGGAACGAGTGGTGTTCGTGGGCGACCAGCCAGCGGCCCCCCTCCTTGCGCAGGCCAAGCGTCAGCCGTAGGCGCAGGGTGGGCTGCGCGGCGAGTTCCTCCGGCGTGCCGCACCGCAGCAGCGCGAGGGCGTAGGCGACGTCGGTGCCGGCCGTGACGTCGAGGGACTCGATGTCGAAGCAGGCGCCCTGGGCCTGCCACTCGAAGAACGGCGGCCAGGTCGCGCGGTAGGCGGCGAGGCCGTGGATGCCCTGGTGGGGCGGCGGGACGTCGAACATCACGATGTCCTCGGCGTGGTCCGCGAGGACGCCGTCGAGGTCGCCCCGGTGGACGGCCTCGGCCCACCGGGTGATCAGGGTGCGGATCTGCGCTGCGTCGTCGGTCACAGCCTCGCCTCCCTTCCTGCCCCCTCTACAGGAGACTGCCCTCTGCTGCCGAAGGCGTCGAATCGGCGCAGCCTGGCACACTCTGCTGTGTGCCGCTGACCTTCGACGACCTCCTCGACCGCGCCCACGCCCTCACCCGGCACGGGCGCCGCGCGCTCCTCGGCATCGCCGGCAGCCCCGGCGCAGGCAAGACGACGCTCGCCGAGCATCTGGTGCGGGCGCTGAACGCGGCCGGTGACCCGTGGGTGGCGCACGTCCCCATGGACGGCTTCCACCTCGCCGACGTCGAACTCGACCGGCTCGGCCGACGGGACCGCAAGGGCGCGCCCGACACCTTCGACGCGGCCGGGTACGCGGCCCTGTTGCGGCGGCTGCGGGAGGAGGACGACGAGGTCGTGTACGCGCCCGGCTTCGAGCGGATGCTGGAGCAGCCGATCGCCGGGGCGATCCCGGTGCCGCCGACGGCCCGGCTGGTCGTGACGGAGGGCAACTACCTGCTGCTGGACACCGGCGCGTGGGCGCGGGTCCGGCCGCAGCTGGACGAGGTGTGGTTCTGCGAGCAGGACGAACGCGAACGCGTCCGGCGCCTGGTCGCACGGCACGAGGAGTTCGGAAAGGCCCACGAGGAGGCTGTGGCGTGGGTGCTCGGCTCGGACCAGCGCAACGCGGAGCTGGTCGCCGCGACGCGGGGACGGGCGGATCTGGTGGTGCGGGGCGTCATAGGGTGGCCGGATGGGGCTGGACATCACCGTGCTGGCGGTGGACTGGGGGCAGTTGGGGCGGACGCCGGCGGGTGAGCGGGAGGAGCTGCTGTGGGAGGCCGCCTACCCCGGAGACGACATTGACCTGGACGCGGAACCCGAGGTCGGCTGGGTGTTTCCCGCCTCGCCGAAGGTGCCGTGGAGCGGGCGGTACGAGTTCCGCGACACCCTCGGCCTGTACAAGGCGCATTTCTGGGCGGCGGACGGCTGGGACACCGTCCGGGAGTACGCCGCTCCGGCGCTGCGTTTGCCCCTGGACGGCTTCCTCCGTGGTCTGATCTGGGCAGGAGCCGACCCGGACGACGAGGACGCCCTGTCGGAGGCCGGGCTCTTCCCGTCCGATTCCGAGCCCTGGCGGCCCCGCCTGCTGCTCGCCTGTCCGCCGCCCGCCGTGCCGGGGCTCGCCGCCCACTGGGCCAGGGCCGAACCGCTGTTCGAAGGGCTCCGCGAGACGTATGACGCCCACTGCTCGCGCCCGGGGCGCTGGATCGCGGACTACGACGAGTTCGCCGCCCTTGTGCGCCAGTGGGCCGTCGTTGTCGATGAGACCGCGCGGCGCGGGTGGGGGCTGCTGGGGCTGCCCATCTGATGCGGGCAGCCCTCTCGGCGTCGACGCCCCTCAGCCGTCGGCGCGACGCAGCGTCAGCTCCGGCTCCCCCTGCGCGTCCTCGGCACCGATGACCGCCGTAAAGGCGTCCGTCCGTACGTTCAGCCCGTCCTCGCCCCGCTCCACCGACACCGCGAGCGGCTCCTCGGAGCCGTACCGCACCGCGAACACATGCAGGTCGTCCGGCCCGTCCGGGAGCGGGTCGGCCTCCAGGGCCGTCGAGCTGACCAGGTGCCGCCAGCCCTCGTCCGGGTTGCCGTAGCCGCGCGGGTCTGCGGCGAGGGCGAAGGCGGCCTGCTCCTGGGTGAGTTCCGCGCGCGCGTCGAAATGCTCCGCGCCCGGCGCGCCGGGGTGCGTCAGGCGCAGGGTGCCCGCCGAGGACACTGCCGCGTCCGCCGTACGCCGGACCCGGTCGCCGTCGTCCTCGGCGTACGGAAGGCCGGCCAGCAGGTACGGCGTCCCGTCGAGGCGTTCGACGGCGACCGTCGTCCACAGGGTCGTGCCGTCGGTGACGTACAGGGAGCGCACGTGCCGCAGGACGTGGTCGCGGCCGACGACCGGCTTGGTGACCAGCTTGGCCGTCAGTCCGTCGGCGCGGACGTCACGGACGCGGACCTCGCCCATGGGGCGGCAGAGCAGGAAGCCGTCGGTGACGGGGCCGAAGCCGTGCTGCCGGTTGACGGCCGCGGACAGGTAGTAGGTGCCGCCCGCCTCCACCACCGACGGAGTCATACGGTCGTCGAAGGCCACCGAGACCGTACCCGCGCGCAGTTGGTGCCGTGCGGCCGTCGTGGAGGGCTCACGGTGCCAGCGTGTGGTGTCCTGGATCTGCCAGACCAGCATCCACGCGAAGTGTCCGTCGATCCCGCCGTCCGCCTTGACCGCGTGGCGGCCCCAGCGGGTGTCGCCCCGGTAGCGGCCCAGGTCGGAGCCGATGCGGGCGCTGAAGTAGCGCAGGCCCAGGACCGACTCGAAGCCGGAGTGCTGTTCGCTGTAGCGCGGTCCGCCGTTGTCGAAGCCGCCGCCGGTGAGGCGGGCGTCGATGTAGCGGGCGAGCGCGTCGCCGTCCTCGGCGAAGATCTCCTCACCGCTGACCCGGTGGGCCTGGGCGAGGAAGGACAGGGAGATCGGGCCGTAGTTGTTGTCGTAGGCGCCGCCGTGCTCCGGGGGCAGCGGGGCGCCCCGGTCGCGCACCCGGTGGGCGCGGATCTCGTCGGTGTACAGCTCCAACGCCCGCGCGCGGACCGGCTCACCCTCCTCGGCCGGCAGATGACGGGCCAGCATCAGACCGCCGACCACGCATCCGATCGCCTGGTTGCCCGCCTCCTGCGGGTTGAAGAAGGTCGCCTCGGTCAGCCAGCGCCAGTAGCCGCGCGCCACTTCCAGCAGCCGGGCGCGCGGTTCGTCGTCGACCAGGCCGTCGGCCAGGTCCAGCACGTTGACCGCCTGAAGCAGAGCCCAGACCGTGCTGGGCCAGTCGCCGATGGGGTGCGCGCCCGGGGCGAGGGTGTAACGGGCGTACGGCAGACCGGAGTCGCGGATCCTCAGGTTGGGGTAGCCGGGGTTGTCCTCGACGTAGACCCGCTCGCGCAGATGGAAGGCGAGGCTGCGGTGCACCGCCTCCGGCAGCCGCGGGTCCTTGGAGCGCTGCCAGGCGAGCGCGAGGAGCGAGTTGATGCCGAGCGAGGTGTCGCCGATGTCGTCGACGCAGTCGGGGTGTTCGAGGTTGCCCTCGGGCGTCATGCGCGTAAGGGCCTGCTCGACGACATCGGCGAGGACCGCGTCGTAAGCCTCGGGGCTGTCGGGCAGGTCGTGCAGGGGGCCGCGCTGGTGTGTGAGGTGCACGGGGATCAGCCCTTCATGCCTGAGATGGCCATGGCGTGGTTCGTCGGGGTCACACGACAGGTGCGGGCCGGCGGGCGCGCAGTACGACGGTCAGTGTGTGCGGGCCATGTCCACCGATGTAGACGCGGTTCCCGGTCGTCGCATCGGTGCCGCCCGCCACGGTGTAGTCCTGACCCGGGTCGTACCGCAGTACGTCGCTTCGGTCCGGCCCGGCAAGCGGTTCGCCCGCCTCGACGTCGGCCTGGATCCGGATCTCGTCGTCACCGACCCGGTAGGTCATCGGCCCGGTCGTCAGGCACCAGCGTCCGTCGCCGATCGGTACGGCGCCCTCCGGCACGCCACCCGGCCGGAAGGTCAGTTCGAGGGCCCAGGGCACCCGTGGTCCGCTGATGTCGATCCGCAGGTCGGCACCATCTTCCCTCAGGTCCACCTCGACGCGGGTCGTGTGTGAGACCTCGTCACGAGGCCGGTCCGGGAAGGCCATCGCGGCCGAGAAGCGTCCCTCGTCCACCAGCCGGTAGACGCCGTCGTCCCGCCTCTGGTCCTTCGGGAGCGGCTGGTAGTAGGCGGCCGTGAGGGTTTCGGTGAGCCGGTACCGGTTGTCGGCGAGCTGTTGCATGCCGGCGGCGCGGAACGGGCCCAGGTCGAAGAACCCCCGCGTCAGACGGACCGCGTCGAGGACGGCGTCGCCGGCGAACAGACGCAGGAAGGTGGGATTGCAGGCGAGGCCCGAGCGGATGCGCCGGTGCTCGGGCACGTCGGAGCCGCCGTACACCACCGTGTGCGCGGTGGCCGAGGCGCGTGCGGCGAGGCGTGCGGTGGTGATGTACCGGCCGCGCGGGAGTGTCTCCGCGGCCGGGGCCGGCAGAGCGCGGCACAGGTCCGGGGTGAGGAGGGTCTCGGCGAGCAGGTCGGGGTCGTCGATGCCGCCGGCGGCCGCCAGCCGCGCCGCCCGGCCGAAGTCGCCCCGGCCGGTGCGGATCGCGAGCAGCCGGTAGTGCGGCAGGTAGGGCGCCAGCGGGAACGGGTGGTTCTGGTCCTGCCGTCGTGAGTGGACGGTCTCCACCGTGCCGTCCGGCCTGACGAGGTCCAGCGTCGTGGCGAGATTGCGTTCGACGGCGTCCAGCAGGTCGGCGCGGCCGAGCACGTCGGCCAGCAGCAGCAGCGACGGGTTGGTCACGTGGGCCGCGTAGTTGGCGCTGCGTTCCGAGTACAGGCCCTCCGCGTCGATGTCGACGCCCTCGGCGAGCCACTCCTCGACGCGGTCGAGCAGCCGGTCGTCCGGAAACGACCGGTGCAGCCGGGCCAGCGCCGCGCACAGTTCCCAGCGGTGGTTCGGGGTGTGCACCCCGCCGGTCAGGAGACTGCCGGAGGCGGCGCCGGCGATCTCGGCGAGCGCGGCCGTGACGTCGCGCAGTTCCGGCCCCGCGCCGGCGGCGAGGACGTGCGCGTCGCACACGTCGTTGACGGTGAACGCGGAGTCCGGCGGTGACTGCACGTTGTCGCCGCCGGCGAAGAGGCCGGTGGTGGTCTGCGTGGCCCGCAGGGCGCGCAGGTGGGTCATCGCGGCGGCGACGGCCTGCCTGCTGCCGTGCAGTGCCGAGTCCGGGGAACGGTATGCCGCGACCAGTGTCTTCACCCGCCGCGCCAGACCACGGTGCGGCACACCCGCGGGTTCCTCGTCGGGGTCGGCCGCCAGCGGGGCGGCCGGCCGGTCGGCGGCGCGGGCCGCCGCGCGGACGAACTCGTGGTCGAGCGGGGTGGGCACGGTCAGTCCTTCAGTCCGGCGTTGATGTCGGCGTTCATGACGTAACGCTGGAACACCAGGAAGACGACGATCAGCGGAATCATGGTGATGACCGAGCCGCCGAGCACCACCGACCAGTTGATGTTCTGCGCGCCGACGAGGCTCTGGATGCCGATCTGCACGGTGAACTTGTCGGGGTCGTTGAGCATCAGCAGCGGCCAGATGTAGTCGTTCCATCGCCACTGGAACGACAGGATGGCGAGGGTCAGCATGATGGGCCGGGAGATCGGCACCATGATCCGCAGGAAGATCGACAGTTCACGCGCCCCGTCGATGCGGGCGGCCTCGACGAGCTCGTCGGGGACCGTCAGGAAGAACTGGCGGAACATGAAGCATCCGGTCGCGGTGAGCAAGGCCGGGAAGATGATGCCGGCGAGCGAGTTGTACAGGCCCAGGTCGCGGACCACCAGGAACTGCGGGGCGAGCATGACCTCGCCCGGCAGCATCGTCGTGGCGAGGATGCAGATGAAGAACACCTTGAGCCACTTGTTGTCGTACTTGGCCAGCGCGTACCCCGTGCAGCAGCTCACTCCCACCGTGAGGATCGTCGCGATCACACACACGATGGTCGTGTTGATGAAGTACTGGGAGAAGTTGGCGCTGCCCCATGCTGCCTTGTAGCCCGACAGGGTGGGGTCGTTCGGAAACAGCGTCAGCGAGGAGAACAGGTCTCCCGCCGGTTTGAAGGAGCTGAGGACGAACCACAGCACGGGAAACCCGTAGACGGCCGCCAGGACCCACAGCAGTGTCGTCGCGGGCACCGCGCGCCGAAGCCCACCGCCGGCCGCGCCGCGGGGCCGCTTCCTGGGAACTGCCCGTCCGGGCTCGGCGTCGACCGAGCGTGGCATGTCTGTGGTTGTCATCGGTTCTCCACCCGCCGGTTGACGATCAGCTGGATGATCGCGACGGCCATCAGGATGAGCATGAGCACGAACGACGCGGCGCTCGCGTAGCCGATCTGGCCCCGGTCGAAGCCGGTCTGGTAGATGTACTGGACAAGCAGGTTGTTCGACGTTCCGGGTCCGCCGTTGTTGAGGGAGGCGAACAGCGGGTATTCCTTCATCGCGTGGATCGTGTTGAGCAGGATGACGATGAAGGAAGTGGGCGCGATGCTCGGCAGTGTGATGCTGATGAACTGGCGCCACGGACCGGCGCCGTCGAGCGAGGCCGCCTCGTAGTACGACACCGGTACGTTCTTGATCGCCGCGATGAACAGCAGCATCGAGAAGCCCGTCCAGGCCCAGGATGCCGCCACCACCACGACCAGCAGCGACAGGTCCGCGTTCGACTGCCACGGAACGGCACTTCCGCCGAGCTTCTCAATGACGTGGTTGACCAGTCCGAAGTTCTCACCGAACAGCCACCGCCACAGGACGCCCACGATGATGGGCGACAGAAGCCACGGGATGAAGAAGAAGACGCGGGCGACCGATACGCCCTTGGCGTGCTTGCTCACCAGCACGTTGGCGATGAGCAGCGAGAACACGAAGTTCAGCGGAACGAAGAGCACGGTGTACAGCAGCGTCCGGGTCAGCGCGCCGAAGAAGGTGGAGTCCCCGAACAGGTTGCTGTAGTTGTCCAGTCCGACGAACTGGAACGCCCCCACGCCCGTGTAGTTCGTGAAGGAGTAGACGAGCCCGATCACCGCCGGCCAGACGAAGAACAACGCGAAGAGCACGACATTGGCCGCGATGAGGACGAGCGGCGCAAGGGTGTACTTACTGCGTCTCCTGGGCGGGCTCGCGGACACGTCCGGGGCGCGTTTGGTCATCTTCCTGACTCCGTGCTGGTGGAATGGGTTCCTGTGGGCCATGAGCCCGGCATCACGTGGGCGCCGAGGCCGGGCGGCGGTGTCTCGACCCCGCCGCCCGGCCTGCCGGCCTACGCTCAGCCGCCGACCTGCTGGTTGTAGCCGTCCACGATGTTCTGCAGGGCCTTGTCGGCCGACTGCTGGCCGTTGATCGCCTTGCCCAGCTCCGTCTTGGTCGGGTCCTCGGTGAGGCTCTTGCCCTTCAGCACCCACTTCGTCTGCGCGGTGTTGAAGTAGCCGGAGATCGGGGCGTACAGCGGGATCGACTCGTTGTACAGCTTGAACGCCGCCTGCGCCGCCTCGGACTTGAAGGGGTACTTCGGGTTCAGACCGCTCTCGACGGGCAGGAACCCGGACGCCTCGCACAGCGCCTGGTAGTGGGCCGGCTCGTACAGCCAGGACAGGAACTTCTCCGCGGCGGCGGCCGCGTCGCCGTTGTTGTTGAAGCCCACCGTCATGCCGCCGCTGTTGACGTCGCTGGCCTGCACCGGCTCGGCGGGAGTCGGGACGCTCGCCCACTCGAACTTCGTGATGCTCTCCGCGTAGGCGGCGACCTGCCACACGCCGGACCAGTAGGCGACGACGTCACCGCTCTGGAACATGGCCGACGGGTCGGCGCCGCTGGTCCACACCGACTTCGGCATGGTCTTGTCGTCGTTCATCTCGACGAAGCGCTTCACGGCCTTCTTGGTCGCGGCGTCCACCGAGAACTCGCCGGAGGAGTCCGCGTGGACGTACTTCCCGCCGAGCTCGTACACCATGGCGCGGAGCCGGGACGGCGACTGGTCGAACGTCAGGGAGTACTTGGCGTTGGTTTTCTCCCGGACCTCGTCCGCCGCCTTGATGAACTCGGTCCAGGTCCAGGTCTTCTGGGGCGAGGTCGGGAAGGAGACGCCGGCCTTCTCGAAGAGCGACTTGTTGATGAACATGCCGGACGCGGTGATGTCCGAGGGGATGGACAGCACCTTCCCGGACGAGTCCTTGGCGACGAAGTTGCCGTTGATCTTGTTGCTCTTCTTGTTGGCGATGGAGCTGAGGTCGATCAGCTTGTTCGCCCAGATCGGGTCCAGCTTCGGCACCGTCGCCACGTCGGGCAGGGAGTTCGCCTGCGCGGCGTTGCGCAGCTTCGCGTCGTAGCCGTCGTAGGGGATGTTGACGAGCTTGACGTCGACGCCGGCTTCCTTCTTGTACTGCGCCACCATCTTCTTCCAGCCCGCGTCCTGCCCCGGAACCGTGGAGATCCAGAACGTCAGCGACTTGGCGTTCCCGCCCGAGTCGGATCCCGACCCGCCGCAGGCGGAGAGCAGCAGGGCACCTGCCGTCGCCACGGCAGCCAGGGGAACCAGGCGGCGCATGCCGCCGCGGCCGAGTCGGCGGGAGCGCCGCACACCCACAGTGGTCATCTTCGATCCCTTTTCGTCATAGGGGACGGAGCACGGCGCCGACGGAGGCGGCACGGGTGCATTGTGCAGGAAGGTTTGCTTTCCGAGGGCGCGGCCTCGCCCGGCCGCATCGTCCACGCGGGGCGGAATCCCCGGCCGTCCTGGCCGTCACCGCACGGGCACGCCCTCGTGCGGCTGCCGTACGTCGTGTACGGCCGGGACGCTCACCCCAAGCCGGCGTCCCGACCGACTTAGAAAGCGCTTGTCCGGACATTGGCAGACCGAGTCGGAGGCCGTCAATCCTTCGTCCCCGCGGCTTCGGTCACGGTTTGGACTCCCCGGGCGACCGCGAGCCTGGCGGCGCCCACGACCGTACCGAGATCCCCGAGTGTGCTGCTGACCACCTCGGTGGGCCAGCTCAGCCGTGCCAGTTCGGCCCGCACACCGGGCAGGAGCTGCGGGTCCGCGCCGGTGCTGCCGCCCAGCACGATCAGTCCCGGGTCCAGCACGGCGGTCACGGCGGCGGCGAGGCGGCCCACGTCCGTGGCATGCCGGACGACGACCGCACGGGCCACGGCCCGCCCCTCCCCGGCGAGGGCGAAGAGCCGCTCGGCGGTGTCGGGGCACGGCCCGTCGGTGTCCGGCCAGGCGTCGGCGGCTCGTCTCAGCAGGGAGTGTGAGCCGATGTACTCCTCCAGGGCCTCGTGGCGCGGTTCGCGGCCGTCGTCCCAGGGGTAGGGCAGCCGGGCCAGCTCTCCGGCGGCGCCGTTCGCTCCGCGCAGCACGTGGCCGCCGACCACGATGCCGAGGCCGATGCCCACGCCGATCCGCAGGTAGCCGAAGGTGTGATGGCCGCGGGCGGCGCCCTCGTGCAGCTCGGCGAGCGCGGCGCAGTTGACGTTGTTCTCGAGGTGGACGGGAACGCCCGGCGGCAGCGCGACGGCCATGGCGTCGAAGACGGGGCCGGCCTTGGCGGTCGCGGGGCGCATACCGGAGCCCTCCTCCTCCCGCGCGGTGACGTCGCCGACGGCGACGACGATGGTGCGCAGCGGGGCGCCGGCGGGCAGCGCGCCGAGGGCCTCGCGCACGACGTCGGCGGCGTCCTGCCGTCCAGGGCGCAGCCACGCACCCGGGTGAACGCGGGGCCGAGGTCGACGGCGAGTACGGCGCCGGCGGCGGGCCCGAGACGGTAGACGGCGGCGGTGCGGCCGGTGCCGCTGGAGGCGGTGCCGGAGTGGGCGGCGAGCCGGGCGCCCTCCAGTTCCGCGACGGCGGAGGACACCGTCGGCTTGGACAGGCCCGCCAGGCTCGCGAGCTGCGGCCGGGTCGCCGTGCCCGCCCCGGCCAGCACGGCGAACACCGCGCTCGCGCTCTCGGTCAGGCGGGGGGCTTTCGCCACGTCGAGTTCCACAGTTCTCCCACACAGGTCAAGGCCGCGCTCCCGGGTCGATCGTCTCGGTTCGACCGTCTCCGCGGGATGCGGCGATGGGATGCCCTGGCGTCACGCGTTCCCGCCTCGCGGCGGCCCCGAGGGGTCGTTCCGGCGGTCGAGTGCGCGATGCCTCTTGACGCACTGTACTTCGTTAGTTAGTTTCCTAACGAACTTCACGGTACTCGCCTGCCGTGCTCCGCCAGAGGCCTGTCCCGGGGCTTCCCTAGTTCTTCTGCTCCCCTGCTCCAGCCACGGTTCGCCCACCGTCGCAGCCCAGCGCAACGACGAAAGAGGATCCGTGCAGGACTCCACGCCACCCCTCGTGGTCGGTATCGACGTGGGCGGCACCAAGACGCATCTCCGCGCCTTCGCGGGGGACGACCTGGTCGCCGACCACGTCCGCCCGAGCAGCGGCTGGCGGCCGCACGACCCGGTCGCCGCCGCCGGATGGCTGGCCGCGCTGGTCGCCGCCGCGTTGCCGGCGGGGGCACGCCCCTCGGCCGTCGCCGTGGGCGGGCACGCCTGCGAGACGCCCCGCCAGTGCGCCCAGATACGCACCGCGCTGCAACTGCACTTCGACGCGCCCGCGTTGGTCGTGGGCGACGCCGAACTCCTCGTCCCGGCCGCCGGTCTCGACCGGGGTGTCGGCCTCGTCGCCGGCACGGGTTCCGTCGCGGTGGCCCGCCTCGACGACGGCAGCCCCGTCCAGGTCGGCGGCTGGGGCGCGGTCCTCGGCGACGAGGGCGGCTCGGCCGGTCTCGTCCGCGAGGCCGCGCGCGCCGCGTGGGCGGCACATGACCGCGGTGACGAACCCGACGAACTCGCCAAGGGGCTCATGGCCGCGTTCGATGTCGCCGAGACGCCGGCGCTCGGGGCGGCGCTGGAAGGCGCGTCGGACGTCTCCGCCGAGTGGGGCCGGCACGCACCGGTCGTGTTCGCCGCCGCCGAGGCGGGCTCGGCGGCGGCCCGTACGGTGATCGCCGAGGGCGGCCGCTCGCTCGCCGGGCTCGTCGAACGGCTCGCCGCGCGCGGGGTGGTGGTCGACGACGTCGTGGTGGCGGGCAGCACCGTCCTCGCCCAACCCGCCCTGTACGACGCCTTCGTGTCGGCTCTGGCCGAGAGCGTGCCGGGTGCCAAGCCGAGGCCCCTCGGGGTGCCGCCGGTCGAGGGGGCCGTGGCGATGGCCCGTTCACTCGTATGACATGTGGCGGACGCCTGGCCCTCCCCGTTCCGACACAACTCGCCCGTAGATCTTCGCTCGTACGACTCGGAAAGCGCATTCGACCCATGCGTCACCTGCCGCGTCACGAGCCGCAATCGATCGCACACCTTGCCGGCCGCACGGCCGAAGAATTCAAGAGAGGCAGACGTATGCCGTCACCAGCCGGGCACCACTTCCCCGCGTCGGTCCGTGAACGCGCCGTGAACAGAAGGGGGTTCCTCAAGTCCTCCCTGGGCGCCTCGGCCGGTGTGCTGGCCGCGCCCACCTTCGTCACGTGGCTGGCCGCCGCCGACGCGAAGGCCGCGGCCGGCCCCGCCGCGTTCGTCGACGACTACAAGACAAACGTCGTGGCGAACCAGACGCCCGAGACGAACGCCGTGGTCCGCATCCTCGGCGGCTTCGCCGTGGTGTGGAAGACCGGCGACGCCTGGAACACCGGCGTGCCGCTGCGGGCCGAGGTGCTGCGCGCCAACATGCGCTACTGCGCCCGGATCACGTCCGCGCGCACCGAGGCGCAGGCGAAGGAATCGTTCATCGTCGACCGCCAGCACCAGAGTTACGCGATGATCGGCGGGCTCGGTCCGCTGGCCGAGCTGTACAAGGCGGGTGCCAAGGCGGTCACGTCGATCACCAGCGCCCCGGACGGCACCCCCTCGGGGAAGATCAGCGACGCCGTGCCCGCCGACGCCCCCGCCGGTTCCGCCCTCGGCGCCGGCTCGCACGACTCGGCGCTCGGCAAGGTGGCCAAGCTGGTCGACACGGTGCGCGGCCCGTTCGCCTCCAGCAACCCTGCCAAGTTCACCTTCCAGTACCCCCGTCCGTGGCGCATGAACGAGGACAGCGAGGTCGTCGACACGGGCGCCAAGGACGCGTTCGGCTACCCGGTGTACGACTCGAAGGTGGTCGTCGCCCCACAGCTGCTGCGCCAGCGCTCCGAGGACCCGGCCGAGGACGGCGGCTTCCCCAGCGGTCACACCAACGCCCTCCATCTGGCGGCCCTGGCCTACGCCTACGCGGTCCCGGAGCGTTTCCAGGAGCTGGTGACGCGCGCGTTCGAGCTCAGCCACATGCGGATCGTGGCCGGCATGCACTCCACGGTCGACGTCCTCGGCGGCCGGATCATGGCCACCGCCCTGGCCGCCGCCGCGCTGGCCGACCCGGCGAACGCGCAGCTCAAGGCGGAGGCGCGGGCCCAGGCCCTGGCCTACTTCAAGGAGAAGACCGGCACCGACGCGCTGTTCTCGTACGCGCACTCGGCCGACACCGCCGGCGACCCGTACGCCGACCGGGACGCCAACGCCCGTGCGGTGGAGCCCAAGTTGACCTATGTGCTGGAGCGGGAGGGCCGCAAGGCGCCCCTGACCGTGCCGAAGGGCGCGGAGGTGCTGCTGGAGACGCGGCTGCCGTACCTGGACGCCGCGCAGCGGCGCGAGGTGCTGCGCACCACCGGGCTGCCCGCCGGGTACGTCCTGCTCGACGGCTTCGAGCAGTGGGGGCGGCTCAACCTGTTCGCCGCGGCGGACGGTTACGGCGCCTTCGACTCCGACGTGACCGTCACGCTCGACGCGGCGGCCGGCGGCTTCCGGGCGGCCGACAGCTGGCGCAACGACATCAAGGGCGACGGCGGGCTGACCAAGCGGGGCAGTGGCACGCTCACCCTGACGGGGCACAACCGGTACAAAGGCGGGACCGCGGTCGAGGACGGCGTGCTGGTCGCCGCGTCGCCCAACGCGCTGGGCGAGGGCGACGTCCGGGTCGCGGGCGGGACGCTCCGCGCGGACAAGGTCCTGCGGCTGCGCGGTACGTACGTCCAGGAGGGCGGCGCTCTCGAGCTGTCGCTCCGGAAGAACCACGGCCCCGCGCTCTCGGTGAGGCGTCGGGTCGTGCTGGGGCGGGGCAGTGTGCTGGCGCTGCGGCTCGACGCCGACCGCCCGCCCGTCGCCGGGACCGTCGTTCCCGTACTCGACGCGCCGCAGCTGCGCGGCCAGTTCGACCGCGTGGAGCTCGACTCCGACACGCTGCGGGCCGTTCCCCTGTACACGGCGGAAGGTCTGTCGGTACGACTCTTGAAGCGGTAACGCCTTCATGGCGGGAGCTGATGCAGAGTAGGCGCATGAAACGCCTCCGCATCGCTCCCGCCACGCGGTCGCGGGGGCGGGTCGGCGGACGGTGGCTCGTGCCGTTCCTCGTGGTCGTGCTGCTCTCCCAGATGGCCGTCGCGATGGTGACGACAGCCGTGGGGCAGACGCCGACCATCGACGAACCCGTGTACGTGGGGACGGCCGCCGACTACCTGCACGGGCACCGCCTGCGCCACAACCCCGAACACCCGCCGCTCGGCAAGCTCGTCATCGCCGTCGGCGTGGCGCTCGCCGATCCGCACCTCGACGCCTCCTTCACCGGCGGTCAGGGCGAGTTGGGCCGGCATCTGCTGTACGAGTCCGGCAACGACCCGTGGCGGCTGATGCTGTGGGCCCGCCTCCCGGTGATCGTGCTGACGCTGCTGTTCGGTCTCGTCGTCTTCGCCTTCGCCCGGGAACTCGCGGGCGCGGCGGGCGGGTTGACGGCCCTCGCCCTGTACGCCTTCTCCCCCGACGTCATCGCGCACGGCTCGCTGGCCACGCTCGACGTGCCGGCGGCCGGGTTCCTGCTGACGTCGGCCTGGCTGCTGTGGCGGGCGCGCCGGCGGCCGCGGCTGTTCCTGCCGCTCGCGGGGGCGGCGCTCGGCGCGGCCGTGGCCACGAAGATGAGCGCGCTGGCCGCAGTTCCGGTGCTGGTGGCGCTGGCCGCGGTGGCGGCCTGGAGCTCAGGGGCGGCGGACCGGCGCAGGGCACTGCTGCGGGCGGTCGGGGGCGCTGCCGTGGTGGCACTGGTCGCGGTCGCCGTCGTATGGGCGTCGTATCTGGCCGTTGATCCGCGGCTGCGCTGGACGCCCGAGCAGCATGTGCCCGTCCTGCACGGACGGCGGAGGCTGCTGGTCGAGCTGCTGCCGTTCCCTGAGGCGTACCGGGACGGGATGCGCATCCAGTTCGGTCTGGAGAACCAGCCGTGGCAGGGCTTTCTGTTCGGCGAGGTGTACAACGGGTCCCGCTGGTACTACCTGCCGCTCGCGCTGCTGGTGAAGACGCCGCTCGGCATGCTCGCGCTGTGGGCCGCCGGCGCCGTAGTGGTGGTGGCGGTACGGCGACTGCGGCCCGCGGCGCCGTATCTGCTCGTGCCCGCCGCGGTGCTGCTGGTCGCCGCCATGGAGGGGACACGGGACTTCGGCACCCGTTATGCCGTCTTTCTGCCGATGTTCCTGGCGGTGGTGGCGGGCTGTGTCCTCGCCGTGCGATGGCGGTGGGGGCCGGTGGCGGCGGGGGCGCTGGTGCTGGTCGTCGCGGTCAGCTCCCTGCGGACGTACCCCTACTATCTGCCGTACTCCAACGAGGCGTTCGGCGGGACGGCCAAGACCCGGCTGCGGCTGCACGACTCCAACGTCGACTGGGGCCAGGACCTCGGCCGGCTCGCCGACCGGCTGCGCGAGCGGTACCGCGGTGAGCGGGTCTGGCTCGTGTACAAGGGCAGCGGCGTGCCGTCCTTCTACGGCATCCACGCGTCCGACCCCAGCGGAGTGCCCGTGCGGCAGGTGCGCGGGCTGCTGGTCGTGTCGAACTCCTCGGTTGCCAAAGCGAAGGGGCGCCTGGCCCAGTTGATCGACAGCAGTCGGCCGATCGACGACGTCGGTCACTCGATCACGATCTACCGCCGATGACCTCCGCTCCTGGGCAGGCTACGGCGCCGTGTGCTGGAACCCCTCGGCGCACACGTGCGGCATCACGCTGCTGGCCACGCGGTAACGGCCGTTGGGCACCTGCGCGGACCTGGTGATGTGCACCGCGAGCGGGCCCGCCCACTCATAGCCGTGGCGTTCGGCATGCCGCACCAGACTGTCGGTGAGCGCCTGGCCGACGCGGCTGCCGCGGCTGCCGCGGCGCGAGAGTTCGTCGTGCACGAAGTCGGCGAGTTCGACGTCGTAGGCGTTGGGCACCACGATCCGGGTCTCGCTGCAGACGACCGCGTTGCTGTCGCACTCGCGGCGCAGCGCGTCGAGGAGTTCGACGGGTTCCTTGTCGAAGACCCTCGCCCACAGCGCCTCCCACCGGTTCTCCAAGGCCTGTTCCACCGCACTGATCGCACTCATGCGTGTCGTCCTCCTCCTTGAAGTCGTCGGGGGCGGGTTCCCGTCGGACGCGCGCGTATCCGTACCTCCCGCCGGTCACCGAATGCTTTCGCACAGACCCTGGTCACCACAGTGTGTGAGCTATGTTGAGTCTCTGTGGGAGACAAAGGAGGCGCACCGGTGCCATCGCCGCAGCAGGCACGCGCCCAGGCATCCGCGATCACCTCGGGAAAGACCGCACCGGAGGCGGAGGCCTCCCCGACTTCCCAGCTCAGAGCGCTCTTCGACCGGCCCCGGCTCTCCCCGGGGCAGCGGCGCATCGCCCAGTACCTGATCGAACACATCACCGAGGCGGCCTTCCTTTCGATCACCGATCTCGCCGAGCGCGTCGGCGTGAGCCAGCCCTCGGTGACGCGTTTCGCCGCGGCGGTCGGCTTCAGCGGTTACCCCGCGCTACGGGAGAAGCTCCAGTCGATCGCGCTCGGCACCCTCGCCGGCGGGCCCGCGGCGGCGGAGGAGAACGGGAGCAACGAGCTCCAGGCGGCGGTCGACGCCGAGATCGAGAACCTGGAGAACCTGCGGCGCGACTTCGCCGACCCCGACCAGGTGATCGACATCGGCCGCAAGCTGTCCCGGTCGACCCCGCTGACCGTCCTGGGTGTGCGCATCTCGGCGTCGCTGGCCGAGTACTTCGCCTACGCCGCCCGCCGAGTCCACCCGGACGTACGGCTGGTGACGCTGGGCGGCAGCGTCGCCTACGACGCGCTGCTGCAGTCGCACGCGGCCGGCGGCTCGTGGGTGCTGGCGTTCTCGATGCCCCGGCACGCCCAGGAGACCCTCACCGCCGTCCGGGTCGCGCGCAGCGCCGGACTGAAGGTGGCGCTGATCACCGATCTGGCGCTCGGCCCGGTGGCCGACGAGGCGGACGTCGTCTTCGCCACCGGGACCGGCTCCCGTCTGGTCTTCGACTCCTACGCCGCGCCCGGCGTGATGGCCGCCGCGCTGCTGCAGGCCATGACCGACGCCGACCCGGAGCGCACTCAGGCACGGCTGGAGGAGTACGAGCAGATCTCCGACCAGCACCAGTTCTTTCTGCGGGACTGATTCTCTCCAGGACCGAAAGACACTCCACCCACATTCGGGCACAGTGGGATCATCCGCCCAAATCGCGCATGAATGTTTTCATGCTCCTTGAAAAGCGGACGGCATATATAAATACTGCTCACGGATCACACCCCGGGCCGCACCGGGACGAGTTCCGCACCCACGGACATCCCGAGCCGCCGTCTCCTACCCGCGTCGGCGCCGAGGATGTCCGGTCGTGGCGGCCCCGGTCATCCCCTGGACCGGGGCCGCCCACCCCGTCGGACCACCCTCACGACGCCGCACACCCGGAAGCGATGATCATGCCTCTGACGACCACACGAACGACCACGCGCATCAGCCCGGACTGGCCGTGCCAGGTCAAGTCCCCCGGCAGCTACGACTGGGAACGCTCGGCGGCCAAGTGGCTGCGCGAGCTGGTGCCGGCGCGCTATGCCAGCTACCCGGCCCTGATCCGCCACCCCGTGCTGCTCGCCCGGCACGCGCAGATCCAGGTCCAGCACGAGATCCGGGTCGCCCGCACCGCCCTGCAGACGGCCCGGGCCGATCTGCCCGGGCTCGGTCTGCCGGAGTCGGTCATCGAGCACACGATCAAGTTGTACGCGGCGGAGGTCATGCAGCTGCAGCACATCGCCCGCAGTGTCCGGGCGGTCACGCAGGCCCTGGTCGAGCAGGCTCACGGACGCTGATCCGACCGTACGCCCCAGTAGGGGGCATGACCCGCGTCTCGCGTGGCACCCATGGTGAGCATGAGCACCACCGATGTGCGGCGGAGCGAGCCGATCACCACGGTTCTCACCTGGCAGGTGCGCCCCGGCCGGGAGCAGGAGTTCGAGGAGTGGACGCACGGGATCTCCCGCTGCGCCAGAGAGTTCCCGGGCAACGAGGGCGTCTCCTGGCTGCGTCCCGAGGACGGTCACCGCTTCCACGCGGTGCTGCGCTGGTCCGATCCGCACCGGCTCACCGCCTGGCTGGAGTCGGACGAGCGGGCCTCGTGGCACGAGCGGATCGAGGACGTCGCGACGGAGATCGGCAGTGAACGGCAGTCGACGACGGGCATGGAGACCTGGTTCAGCCTGCCCGGTACCACCGCGCAGGCCCCTCCCCGGTGGAAGATGGTGCTCACCACCTTCCTCGGCGCCTATCCGTTCACCTTCCTGATCCAGTGGCTGGTGACGCCCCAGACGACCACGTGGCCCCTGCCGCTGCGGGCCGCCGTGTTCCCGATGGTGCTGCTGCCGGTGCTGACGTACCTGGTCATGCCGTTGCTGAGCCGGCTGCTGCGGCAGTGGCTGTACCCGCCGCCGCACCGCTGAGAGCCGGCCGGGCGGGCCGTGCGGCCGCGGAGACGCCACTCGGCCGCATCGATGAGTGCGGTCCGTGGGAACAAGCCCGCAAGCGAACAGCGCCTCATGTGCGATGCTCAACGCGTGACGAGCGAGCCCGCCGGTCCCGCCGAGTCCGGCCCCGCGCCCGACATGGCAGCACTGGCCGACGTCGTTGCCCGGCAGCGCGCCGAGATGGACCGGATGCGGGACCGGGCGGCGACGTCGGCCGTCGTGGAGCGGGCCAAGGGCGCGCTGATGGCGCTGACCGGATGCTCGCCGGACGCCGCGGACCAGGAGCTGCGGCAGCGGGCCAAAGCGGGCAACCGCACAGTGCTGGAGGAGTGCTGGATCACGCTCGGGGGTCTGGTACCCCCGCTGCACCACACCTCGCGCCCCTCGCAGGAGGAGCCCGATCCCGTCCCCGGCGACTCCCCGTCCGACCGCTCGTTGTCCGGTCTCCCGGCCACAGGGGGCATGTCCGAAGCGGACGGCGCCGCGGGCTCGGACCACGCCTCCGCCGCGCTCGGCCGCCTCGGCGAGGCCCTGGTCCGCGTCGGCACTCCGCAGGATCTCGCCGGCTGCCTGCTGGAACATCTGGCGCGGGAGGTGGGGGCCGACGCGGTCATGTTCTTCCGGTGCCTGCCGGCCGGAGGACTCGAACTGGTCGGACACGCCGGCATCGACGACACCCTGGCCGTCCAGTGGCGCCACGTGCCTCCGCTGAGCGGGATCGCCGCCCTGGAGGCGCTCCGGGCGCGGGAGCCGCGCTGGCTGGAGGACCTCGCGGCGGACCGGGAGCGGTACCTGCTCATCGGGGATCCGCCCGAGCGCTGGCGGTCCCGTGCCTGGCTGCCCGTGCCGACCGGGGACACGGCCGATGTCTGCATCGGCGTGCTGCGCGCCCACGGCGGGCCGTTCACGCCTGCGGCCCGGCACCTCCTGCGGGCCGTCGCCCGGCTGTGCGCGGGCCGGCTGCGGGCCTTCGGCACCGGGCACGAGCACGCCGCCGGCGGCGCCGTGCAGGCGGTGTTCGACGCGCTGCCGGGCGCGGCGATGCTGCTGACGCCGCTGCACACCCCCACGGGAGAGGTCGAGGACTACCGCGTCGACGCCGCGACGGCTCAGGCGGTCGACGCCGTCGGCCGCACCGGCCGCGAACTGGTCGGCCACAGGATCCTGGAGTGCTTCCCGGCCATCACGGGCGAGGAGTTGTGGCAGGGGTGCCTGCACACGCTGGCCACCGGGGAGCCCTACGAAGGCCGGTCGTGCGACCACCAGGAGGTCGTGGCCGATACCGCTGAGCCGACGGCGTACGCGGTGCGGGTGTCCCGGCTGGGCGGCGCCCTGATCATCGCCTGGATCCGGCAGGACTCCTCGGGCCGGCAGGAGCAGCGGCTGGCGGACGTGCAACGGCTGGGCAATCTGGGCTGGGTGAACTGGGATCTGGTCACGGACGAGGTCGGCTGGTCGCCCCAGGTCTTCGCCGTCCTCGACCGGGACCCCGCCCACGGCCCGGTCCTCCTCGCCGACCTTCCGGGCCTCGCGCTGCCCGAGGACGTGCCGCCACTGGCCCGCGCCGTCCGGGAAGTCGTGCGCGCCGGGCGCCCGTTCGACGTCCCGTTCCGGATCAGGGCGGCGGATGGGATCCGGCATCTGCGGCTCGTCGCCGAGGCGGAGCGGGACACCGACGGCACGCCCGTCGACGTGCACGGCTTCGTGCAGGACCTCACCGCGCAGCGCAGCGCGGAACTGGCCCTCGTCGAGAGCGAGCAGGAGGTCCTGACCCAGCACGGCGTGCTGCGCGCCGAGCGGACGCTCGCCGCCCGGCTCCAGCACGCGCTGCTGCCGCTGCCCACCCGGCCCGTGCGCCTGGCGGGACTGCGCGTCGAGGTCGCCTACCTGCCCGCCCAGTCGGGGATCCACGTCGGCGGCGACTGGTTCAGCGCCATCGAACTGCCCGAGGGCGACGCCCTGTTCGTCGTCGGCGACGTCGCCGGGCACGGCATCGACGCCGTCGCCACGATGGCGCAACTCCGCTTCACCGCCAAGGGCATGGTCATCACGGGCTCGTCGCTGACCGGCGCGCTCGCCCGGCTCAACACACTGCTGCTGCACTCCCGGGACTCCCACGGCACGGCGACGATGGTCCTGGCCCGCTACCACCCCGACGAGCGCCGGCTGGTCTGGGCGCAGGCGGGCCATCCGCCGCCGCTGCTGCTGCGTGACGGCGAGGTGCGCTTTCTCGGCCGGCCGGGCGGGATGCTGCTCGGGGCGAGCTCCGCGCCGTTCTTCGAGGAGGCGGAGGTCCGCCTCGAACCGGGAGACCGGCTCCTGCTGTACACGGACGGCTTGGTCGAACGGCCCGTGGAGGGCATCGACCGGGGCCTGGAGCGCCTGGCCGCGGCCGTCATGGCCCACCCCGCGGACCGTCCCGGCTCCTTGGGGCTGTTGCTCGCCTCGGTGCTGGAGGGCGAGCGGCGGGACGACGTGTGCGTCGTCGACATCCGGGTGCCGACCGAGCCGGAGTGACGGCGGCGTTCAGTCGTCGCCGCGGTGTCTGCAGTACCAGAACACGCCCACGACGAGAGCCGGCAGGAATACGGCGGGCACCACCAGGCCCGGGATACGGGAGCCGCTCATCGGCGTGGCCTTCGGTTCGGGACGGGCGGGTCGCCTCGATCAGGGGCCCATGGTGACGGCGGGCGGCCCCTCGTCACCGGCACTTTCCCGAGGCCTTGCCCGGTGTTCGAGCCGCCGGGGCGAAGGTCAGTCCACCGGGTGACCGGGCGCGATGGTGCGGGCCTCGTCGAGCCGCAGCAGCGGTCCGCCGTCCGCCGCCTCCCGCTCGCCCCACGCCACCGGGTCGAGGACGTATCCCACGTGATCGCCCGCGTCGGCACGCAGTTCGACACTGCCGACGAACCAGGCCGCCGCGTCCTCGAGGACGACCGCCCCGCCGTACTCCTCCCGCCGGCGGACGTGCGCGAACTTGTCCGTCCGGTCGCCCGTGCACCCGCCGAACAGCTCGGCCAGCGCGCGCTGTTCGCGGGTCAGCAGATGCACGGCGAGGTACCGCGCGGACCGTGCCACCCGGTAGGTGTGGTTCGCCTTGGACAGCCACACCACGAACCGCAGGGGGTGGATGGAGCACTGGGAGGCGAACCCGACCAGACAGCCCGCCCGCTCACCGTGCGCGGCGGCGGTCACCACGCACATGTCCGGGTTCAGCCGGCCGATGAACGCGTCCATGTCCGCCATGCTCACGCCGCTCCCGTTCGGTGTGTCCGCCGCGGTCGGTGTCCCGGCTTCAGCTCATCACGGTCCGGGCGGCCGTGCCATCCGGTGTGCGGCACCATGGGGTACCCGGGGGCCGGTGGTCCCTCTGTCGTCTCATTCAGCGCCGGTGCGGGACTCCAGGGCGAGCCGGGTGTCGTTGCCGTAGACGCCGGTCTCGTCGCCCCGGATGCCGTACCAGAGCTGGAAGCGGGCCACCGCCTCGGTCAGGACCGTGTCGTAGCTGCCGCTGGTCGAGCCGTCGTCGTAGACGTTCGGGATGCGCCGCAGGCGCTGCTGGAGGTCGGTCACCTCGGGGCCGCTGTCTCCTTCGCGGAGTGTGCCGGGGCCGTCGGGGTCGGTGGCGCCCGAGGGGGGCGAGGTGGATGCGGTCGGGGTGGGCTCGGCGGACGGGGTCGGGCCGGAGGCCTGCGCGGAGGTGCCGTCGCTCCGGTCGGTCAGCAGGAAGGCGCAGCCGAAGCCGACCAGGGCCGCCGTGGCCACGGCGGCGGCGACGGTGAAGCGGCGCAGGCCGGGCACCCGGCCGCGGGGAGCGCCGCTCGGAGCCAGGGGCGTGTGGTCCGCGACGGGCGGCAGCTCCTGTGTCCTGTCCTCGGCTCCGGACGGTGGTCCGGGCAGTGCCACGGAGTCGTAGCGGCCGGTGCCCTCCTGGAACTCCCGGATGAGTTCCGCGAGGGCGTCGGTGCGGCGCGGGCGCAGCACCCGGACGGGTTCGAGTGGCGGGCCGTCGTGCGACTGCTCGCGGTCGGGCGGCATCGGCATACTGCTCTCCTTCCGCCCCCTCGGCAGGGGCCTTCGGCGTCCCCCGAGGAGTCATACGTGTCTGCCGCGCGGAGAGTTCAGTGCGCGGGGAACCGGTAGGTGCTGCCTGTCGGCCCTGCCGGAGAGTTGGCGGGGCTCCTCGGCGGAGAGCACTCAGTTCCCCCCAATCTGTGCACTGAGTGCCATAGGCGGCGGCCAAGTGCTACGTTCCGGTCCATGAGCTCCAGCAGCGCGGCGCCCCGTCGCGGCGAGAAGACGGAGGCGGCGGCCGCGAAGCCGCCCATGCGGGACGCGCTCGTCGCGGCGGCCTTCCAGCTGTTCCTGGAGCGGGGCTACGAGCAGACCACCGTCGACGACATCGTGGCGCTCGCCGGAGTCGGGCGGCGGTCGTTCTTCCGTTACTTCCCTTCCAAGGAGGACGTGGTCTTCCCCGACCACGAACGGTGTCTGGCCGACATGACGGCCTTCCTGGCCGCCGGCGACGACACGGACGAACCCGTCGGGCGGGTGTGCGACGCGGCCCGGCTGGTGCTGCGGATGTACGCCGAGAACCCGACGTTCTCCGTGCAGCGCTACCGGCTCACCAAGAAGGTGCCCGGGCTGCGCGCGTACGAGCTGTCGGTGGTGTGGCGCTACGAGCGCGCCCTCGCCGAGTATCTGCGGGGTCGGTTCGCGGGTCGGCGCGACGGGACGCTGCAGGCCGACGTGATCGCCGCCGCCGTGGTCGCGGCGCACAACAACGCGCTGCGCTCCTGGCTGCGTTCGAACGGGCAGGGCGACGCGAGCGCCACGGTGGACCACGCGCTGGGGTATGTGCAGTCCGCGTTCGGCGCGTCTCTGACCGGCTCCGGCGGCGAGCGGCGCAGCGAGGACGCCGAGTCCACCGAGGACGTCGTGGTCGTCGTCTCCCGGCGTGGCGCACCGCTGTGGCGGGTGGTCCAGGAGATCGAGTCCACGCTCGGACAGGAGTGACCGAGGCGGGCTCGGACATCAAGGGTACGGAGTGCTTTACGAGTGGCACTGAGTGCCATACTCTGAGGGCGTGCACGGTGGCACGGCGACCGCGCACGTGCGTGCACGGTGATCCGCGCACGCGGGATTCCGGCCGAGTGCAGGGAGTTGACCAGCGTGTACCACCCCTCAGGAAGCGTTGCTCGTCAGACAGCCGGTTCCGCTGCGGGCGTCCTGGATCCCAGGAGCCCGGACACGGAGGCCATCCTCTTCCAGCGCTGCACCTGGTGCGGCACCGCGATGTACCACCGGCTGCTGTGTCCGGTCTGCCAGGGCAGCGACCTGCGCACGGAGCGCAGCCAGGGCACCGGGACGGTCCGCCACTCCACGGTGGTCCACCGCAACACCCCCGCCGCCCGCAACGTGTCCCTGATCGAGATGGCCGAGGGCTTCGTCCTGCGCGGCCGCGTCATGGGCCCGCCCGTGGGCATCCACAGCGGGGACCGGGTCCGGCTGTCCACCGCGAAGGACCCGGTCCGGGGCGAACCGGTCTTCCAGCTGCTCGACGAGCCCTACCGCGCCTGGAGCTGAACGGACCGCCACCGTCACGGCTCCCCCACGCCGGGCTTCACCGCTCCCCGCGCCGACGCCGCACAGCGGTCATAGCCTCGACACTGACGGGTGCTGACGACGCCGCGCGGCCCGCCGGCCAGTGATCTCGTGCGGCCGTTCGATCCGGAGGACCGCGGATGCGTGACTGGACCTGGAGGTACGAGGGCTACGACCCGGCGCGGGAACGGGTGCGCGAGTCCTTGTGCACCCTCGGCAACGGCTACTTCGCCACCCGCGGCGCGGCCCCCGAGTGCGTGGCGGACCCCGTCCACTACCCGGGGACGTACGTGGCCGGCTGCTACAACCGGCTCACGTCCCAGGTAGCGGGACGCCAGGTCGAGAACGAGGACATGGTCAACGTCCCGAACTGGTTGCCGCTGCGGTTCCGTGCGGTCCCCGGCGGATGGCTCTCCCCCGACACCCACAAGGTTCTCGACCACAGGCAGACCCTGGATCTGCGGGCCGGGACCCTGGAGCGCACGGTCCGGTACGAGGACGAGGACGGCCGACGCCTCGCGGTGCGGCAACTCCGGCTCGTCCATATGGCCGACCCCCATCTGGCCCTGCTGCGTACCGAGTTGACGGCCGAGGGCTGGTCCGGGGAGATCGAGGTCGAGGCCGCGCTCGACGGCTCGGTCGCCAACATGGGAGTGGAGCGCTACCGGCAGCTGGCCTCCCGCCACCTCATCCACCTCCACGGCGGTTCCGCGGACGCCGAGATCGCATGGCTGCGCTGCCGTACCCGGACGTCCGACATCCGCATCGGCCTGGCCGGCCGTACCGTCGTCGACGTGCCGGCCGAGGCCTTCACGGCGCACGAGGAGGAGCGGGCCGTCCAGCTGCTGCGGATCCCGGTCACCGACGGCCGGCCCGTGACCGTCGACAAGACGATCGCCCTGCACACCTCCCACGACCCGGCGATCAGCGACCCCTTTCACGCGGCCGTGGACCGGGTCCGCCGGGCCCCGGGCGTCGAGGCCCTGCTCGCCTCCCACCGCACGGCCTGGAAGCAGCTGTGGCGCAACGCCGAGCTGGAGGTGCCCGGCGACGCGGGCCCGGTCCTGCGTCTGCACCTCTTCCACGTCCTGCAGACGCTCTCCCCGCACACCGCCGACCTGGACGTCGGTGTTCCGGCGCGCGGACTGCACGGCGAGGCCTACCGCGGCCACATCTTCTGGGACGAACTGTTCGTGCTGCCGTATCTCAACCTGCACTTTCCCGAGGTCTCCCGGGCTCTTCTCACCTACCGCCACCGCCGTCTGGAGCGGGCCCGCTTCGCCGCCGCCGACGCCGGGCACAGCGGCGCCATGTATCCGTGGCAGAGCGGCAGCGACGGCCGCGAGGAGACCCAGCGGCTGCACCTCAACCCACGCTCCGGGCGCTGGCTGCCCGACCACACCCGGCTGCAGCACCACGTGAACTCCGCGATCGCCTACAACGTGTGGCAATACTGCGAGGCGACCGGCGACATGGAGTTCCTGACCACCAAGGGCGCCGAGATGCTGACGCAGATCGCCCGGTTCTGGGCCGGCCTGGCCACGTACGACGACACGGTCGCCCGCTACCGGATCCGCGGGGTCGTCGGCCCCGACGAATACCACGAGGCCTATCCCCATGCGGCCGAGCCCGGCATCGACGACAACGCGTACACCAACGTCACCGCCGCCTGGACGCTCGCCCGCGCCCGCGACCTGATGCACACGCTGCCCGAACCCCGCCGCCGTGACCTGTTCGAACGCTCCGGTATGGAGCCGGACGAACTCGACGCCTGGGACGCCGTCTCCCGGAAGCTGTACGTACCCTTCCACGATGGCGTCATCAGCCAGTTCTCCGGCTACGGCGACCTCGCGGAACTCGACTGGCGGGCCTACCGCGACCGGTACGGCGACATCCGGCGCCTGGACCGGATCCTGGAGGCGGAAGGGGACACCGTCAACCGCTACCAGGCGTCCAAGCAGGCCGATGTCCTGATGCTCGGATATCTCTTCTCGGATGAAGAACTCCAGGGGCTGTTCCGGCGGTTGGGCTACGACCTGGACGACGCCACCTGGCAGCACACCGTCGACTACTACCTGGCCCGCACCAGCCACGGTTCGACCCTCAGCAGCCTCGTCCACGGCTGGGTGCTCAGCCGGTCCCGGCGCGCCCAGGCCTGGGACTTCGTACAGGAGGCGCTGGCCGGTGACATCGCCGACCTGCACAACGGCACCACCGGAGAGGGCGTCCACCTGGGCGCCATGGCCGGCACCCTCGACCTCGTCCAGCGAGGTCTCACCGGCCTGGAGACCCGAGGTGGCGCACTGCGGTTCGATCCCGTACCGCTGCCGAAGCTCTCCGAGTACGGATTCTCCGTCCGCTACCAGGGCCATTGGGGCGTGCGCCTACGGCTGCAGCCGCGCCGGCTGCGCATCACCGTGCCGCACTCCGACCAGGAGCCGATCACCGTGGCCCTCTCCGATCGCACCGTGTCCGTGGCCCCCGGGGAGTCCTACGCGCTCACCCTGCCCGACTGAGCCGACGGCGCTCGGTCGCCGGTTCCCGCCCCCTGTGTGCACAGAGCAACCCGTAATACAGAACAACCCGTTCCGCCACCTTGGCGATTGCATAGGGTGCCGGGTGCGGCGGGAACGGATCTGAGGGGGCATGGGCGGCGTATGGAAGGTGAGCGGCTTCGGCGAGCCGGGATCGTGGGCTACTGGCGTGCGGTGGAGCTGTTCAGCCCGCAGAAGATCCCGGCCGTCTCGGCGCGTGACCGGGTGTACGCGGTGTCGGCGGACGGCCCGCTCCCCTGGGAACAGGGACACGCGCTGCGCTCGGTGCCGCTGGAGCCGGGCTTCGTGTGGCAGCACGTGGTCTACGGCGGCGCGTACGCGCTCCGCGCGGTCCGGGACACCCTGCTGGAAGTCTTCGGCGAGAGCGAGGAGGACCACGACGGGCGGATGGACGGCGAGAGCGCGCTGTACGCCCTGACGGTCACCGACGAGGGGCGACTGCTGCTCGACTCCCCCGTTCTGTCCACCTGCGCCTGGGCCACCGGGCGCGCGTTGTCGCCCGGCCCGGGCAGCCACGCCTGGCTGGACGGGTTCGACGACGAGGCCGGCATCTGGTTGACGCGAGCCGCCGAGCTCGGAGAATTCCCGGCCGATGAACTGCCGGACGTCGACGCGGACGCGGAATCCGATCGCGCCGACGAGGAGGACCGCGAAGAGCGGATCGGGCAACGGCGGCTGTCGGCCAAGGAGTTGCTGGAGTTCGTGCGCGAGGTGGCCGATGCCTGGGGCGTGGCGCAGGCGCTGTGTCCCGAGGGAGTGCGGGTGCGGAGTGTGGCGGTGCGGCAGAGCAACGCCGGGGATGCCGACCAGCAGGACTTCCTGAACAGTTTCATCGCCGCTGATCTGGACCTGGTCGCCCAGGAGTTGCGCTCGCGGGATCCGGGGTCCGGGCTGGCCGCGTACCTCACGCCCGGTGACGAGGTGAACCTCGCTTGGCGCGTCGACTTGCGGCAGCGGCCCGAGGTGGCGTTGGACGGGGTGACGCCCGCTGCCGTTCCCACGGGACGGTGGCCGGCCGAGCCCGAGCATCCGCTGGCGTTGAGCCAGCAGTTCGCCGTCAACACCATCCAGGCGCACCTGGGCGAGGCGGGCGGGCTGTTCGCGGTCAACGGGCCGCCCGGCACCGGCAAGACCACCATGCTGCGCGACTGCTTCGCCGCCGTGATCGTGGAGCGTGCCACACGGCTGGCCACGCTGCGGATGCCCTCGCAGGCCTTCGACGACCGGGCCCCGTACACCTGGAAGAGCGGCGACTACACACGCACCGTCACGCCGCTGCGGCCCGAGTTCACCGGCTTCGAAATGGTGGTGGCCTCGGCGAACAACGGGGCGGTGGAGAACATCTCCACCGAGATCCCGGCCCGCCAGGCCCTCGGCGAGGCGTGGCGTGCCGACGCCGACTACTTCGCCGAGCAGGCCACCCGGCTGCTGGGCGGTGTCCCGGCCTGGGGTGCGGTCGCGGCCCGGCTGGGCAACAAGAAGAACCGCCTGGAGTTCGTCAACCGGTTCTGGCACGGCAAGTACCGGCTCACGGACCAGGAGGCGCCGCCCCCGCCACGCGGGCACCGCCGTCGTGGCCGCGACGCCTGGGTCGACAGCGAGCGCGGTGTGGCGCACCTCTTGCGCGGCTACGCCAGGACACCGCACAGCGGGGTGTGGCGTGAGGCCAAGGAGCACTTCTCTGCCGCACTCGCCGAGGTCGAGCGGCTGCGCGTCGAACGCGAGACCGCCGCGGCCGCACTGCGCGGTCTGCCCGCCGTCCGGACCGACCTGCGCCTGGCCGGCCAAGCCGCCGAGCGGGCCACCGCGCGGGTGAGGGAATGCGACGCCGTCCTCCCGGACGCCCATCAGACGATGGATCATGCTCAGACGCTCCTGGCGGCCGCGGAAGCCCGCCACACCGAGCACTTCGACCGCCGCCCCGGCCTCGTGGTGAGTGTGTTCACGCTGGGGCGCGCGGCCCAGGACTGGCACCGCATCGAGCGGCAGCTCGCCGCTCGCGAGGACGAACAGCGCGCCGTACGCGACGGCGCTCGCGCCCGGCTGGAGGAGGCCCGGCAGGCCGCGGCCCGCGCCGTGGACAAAGGCCTCGCGTGCGAGCGGGCCGTCGAGGAGGCCAGGGCCTGCGTCGATGCGCTGCAGGAGGCCGTGGCACAGGCCCGTGTCCGCTGGGGCGGTCATGTGCCGCAGGAGGACTGGCTGCGCGACGACACCACCCGGGAACTGGCCGCGCCCTGGTCGGATACGGAGATCACCCGGGCCCGCGGCGAACTGTTCCTGGCCGCCCTCGGCCTGCACGAGGCATTCCTGCGCTGCACGGCCCGCACCATGTACGCCAATCTCATGGCGGCCATGGACGCCGTGACCGGCGCGGTCCCCAGGACCGTGCCGGAGGAGGGTCTGCGGGCCGCCTGGCAGAGCCTGTTCCTGCTGGTGCCGGTCGTGTCGACGACGTTCGTATCACTGGACCGGGTCTTCGGGCGGCTGGGTCGCGAGGCGTTGGGCTGGCTGTTCGTCGACGAGGCCGGCCAGGCCGCCCCGCAGCTGGCGGTGGGCGGCATGTGGCGGGCGAAGCGCACCGTGGTCGTCGGCGACCCGCTGCAGCTCGAGCCCGTCGTCGTCCTGCCCTGGACCGCGCAGCGTGCCCTGCGGGACGACCTCGGCGTGGGCGAGGAGTGGGCGCCCGGCCGCACCTCGGTGCAGCGGCTGGCCGACCGCACCAACCGCTACGGCACCCTGCTGCCCGCCGAACTCCCCGACGGCGCCCAGGAAGTGTGGACCGGGGCCCCACTGCGCGTCCACCGCCGCTGCGACGACCCCATGTTCAGCGTCAGCAACGCCATCGCCTACGACAAGCTCATGGTGTACGGCACCCCCGACCGCGGCGCCTACCGCTACGGTCCCCGCAGCTGCTGGGTGCACGTGGCCGCCGGCGGGGCCGACGGGCACTGGATCCCCGAGGAGGGCCGGGCGTTGCGCCGCGTCCTGGAGAAACTGCGCGACGAGGGCGGCGTCGATCTCGCCCGGGACGTGTACGTCATCAGCCCCTTCCGCGCTGTCGTCGCCGGCGCGCGGAAGACCTGCCGGGGCCTGCTGCCCGTCGGGCGGGTCGGCACCATCCACACCACCCAGGGCAAGGAGGCCGACGTCGTGATCCTCGTCCTGGGCACCGACCCGCGCCGCCCCGGCGCCCGCGCCTGGGCCGCCTCCCGCCCCAACCTCCTCAATGTCGCCGTCAGCCGCGCCAAACGCCGCCTGTTCGTCATCGGCGACCACGGCGCATGGCGCGACCAGCGCTTCTTCGCCACCCTCGCCGACACACTGCCCGTCCACGCCTGGCAGCCCGGCCGGCCGGGCGAGTGACGCCGGACCGTCGTGTCAGGTCCCCGCGGCGGCCACTGGGTGTGTGGTCAGTGGCCGCACCAGCGTGGCAAGACCGTCGAGATCATCGGTCTGAACGAACCCAGCGCCCGCGTACTTGGTCTCGATGGCGTCCAGGGCGGCGACGGAGGAGGCGTCCCAGATGACGGCCGCGACCAGGTAGCCGAAGCCGTGCACACCCGGCATCACGGCGGGCGCAGGTCGGTGACGGCGGTGATTCTTCGCCGGGGGCTTCGTCGGCCCCGACACGGCTGACGAGCTCCATCCTGACGTCAGAGCACGACGGCGAGGTCGCCGCCCGGACGGAGCTGTCGCGCACACCCGGTCCCGCGAGGAGACCGGCCTGGCCGTCCCCCGCGCCCGCGGCGCGATGTGATGCGGAGGCCCGCGTTGCATATGTGCAGGTATGTGCGATGACTGGTTCCGCTGGAACGGTCGCACGCGGTCGGGCGTCTCATAGGAAAGAGTGCGCTCCAAGCACAACGCATTGCGCACAACTCATGGGGGAATACGGGGGATTCGTATGAGTGATCGTCGTTTTGCCGCGCGCGACTGGCGTGTCCGGGCCGCCGAGGTCGAGTTCCAGCGCCACGTACCGGTCCACACCGCCAACGGGGAGGAGACGGACCACCCCTTCGTCGCCAACTATTCCAAGGGACTGCCGCACAACAAGTTCGGAGAGGTCGACCCGGCCGCCTACAACCTGCTGCGCCGGGCGCTGGCCACGGGCAGCTACGAGGACTTCGAGCGGGTCCCGCTCGCTGACACCCGCAAATTCGTCAACCCGCAGGCGGGGCTGGCCTTCGACTCGGAGGGCCCGGACGCCCAGGCGCTCTCCATCCCGCCCGCGCCGCGCATCGACAGCGCGCAGAACTCCGCCGAGGCCGTCGAGCTGTACTGGATGGCGCTGTGCCGTGACGTGCTGTTCACCCGGTTCGGCGACAGCGAACTGGTCGCCGAGGCGTCCACCGAACTCAGCGGGCTGGAGGACTTCCGGGCACCCAAGCAGAACGGCCTGGTCACCCCGCAGACCATCTTCCGCGGGGACACCCGGGGCGACCTGGCCGGGCCGTATGTCTCGCAGTTCCTGCTGAAGGACATCCCGTACGGCACGCTGCTGATCCCGCAGCGGCAGGACACGCTGGTCCGCCCGGTCGACCATCTGACCACGTGGGGCGACTGGCTGGAGGTGCAGAACGGTTCCGAACCCGAGCCGGACGAGCGGGACTTCGCGACCCGGCGGTACATCCAGACCCCGCGCGACCTGGCGCACTATGTGCACTTCGACGCGCTGTACGAGGCGTACCTCAACGCCGCTCTCATCCTGCTGGGCATGAACGCACCGGTGGACGCGGGCAATCCGTACAGCTTCTCGCGCAACCAGATCGGCTTCGGGACGTACGGCGGCCCGCACATCCTCTCACTCGTCACCGAGGTGGCCACCCGTGCCCTGAAGGCCGTGTGGTTCCAGAAGTGGTACGTGCACCGGCGGCTGCGGCCGGAGGAGTTCGGCGGGCGGGTCCATCAGCAGCTGCGCGGGCAGCGCGAGTACCCGATCGATGCCGGGGTGCTGGACTCCGTCGCCGTCAAGCGGGTCTTCGAGAAGTTCGGCAGTCACCTGCTGCCTCAGGCGTTCCCCGAGGGCAGCCCGACCCACCCCTCCTACGGTTCCGGACACGCCACCGTGGCGGGAGCGTGTGTGACGATCCTCAAGGCGTGGTTCGACGAGTCGCACCTGCTGCCCGACCCGGTCGTGCCCACGACGGACGGCATGGGCCTGGAGCCGTACTCCGGACCGGACGCCGACCGGCTCACCGTCGGCGGCGAGCTCAACAAGGTCGCCGCCAACATCGCCACCGGCCGCAACATGGCCGGCGTGCACTGGCGTACCGACTACACCGAGGCCGTGCGGCTGGGCGAGGAGATCGCCATCGGCGTGCTGCGCGAGGCCAAGGAGTCGACCCTGGAGAAGGCTGAGTTCACGCTCAGCCGGTTCGACGGCACCACCATCGCGGTCTGACCTCTCGGTCGGCGCATCGGTCGTGCACAGGCACGCCACCCGATCCGGGGAAGTGCCGGGTCACCGGCGGGCCTCTCGGGCCCGCCGGACGCGGACGAGCACCACGGCCGTGATCAACAGGGTGGCGAAGACGACAGCGGTCACCGTGGGGCCGGTGGCGTCCAGGGCGTCGGCGATACGACGCTGGACGGCTCCGGCCCCGTCGATGACCCGGTCCTGGGTCGTCGGGTCGTGCTGGACGCGGATCTCGTACCAGCCGTAGTAGGCGACATACGCGCCCACGCAGAGGAGCAGTCCGCCGCCGATCCGGGGCGCGACGGCACCGAGACGGCGCAGCCGCGTGACCGCGGTGGTGCGGGTGAGGGCGACGGTCAACGAGGCGGCGCCCACGATCAGGCCCATTCCCGCGGCGTACGCGGCGAACAGGGCGATGCCCTCCCCCGTCGAGCCGCTGCGGAAGGCGGAGACGACGATGGCGAGGAACGGGGCGATGGTGCAGCCGAGCGAGGCCGTCGCGTACGCCATCCCGAACAGGGCCATGGAGGGCAGCGAGCGGGTCACGGCCGGGGCGCGGCGCAGCTTCGGCGCCAAGGCGGGAAGCTGACGCCCGGCCATCAGCCAGGTACCGGCGCCGGCCATGAGCAGCCCGAAGACGATGGTGAACCAGGGCAACTGCTCCTGCACCTGCCCCGCCACGGGCTGGACGGCCAGGCCGAACACACCGAACAGCGCGGCGAACCCGACCGTCATCGCCGCGGTGGCGATCAGAGCCCGGCCGACAGCGACCGAACGGCTCGGCGAGTCGTCGCCGAGCACGAGCAGCGACAGATAGGCGGGCAACAGGGCGAAGCCGCACGGGTTGACGGCGGCGAGCATGCCCGCGCTGAGTGCGAGGGCCAGGGGCAGGTCGGCCATGGCGGGTTCAGCCGGTGAGCCCGGCGACCTTCCCGGCCAGCCCTTCGCCACCGGGCAGCACACCCTCGTACACGGTCTTGCCGTCCTTGTCGAGGATGACGTAACGGCTCTGCTCGGTGACCCCGAACCGCTTCCACACCTCGCCCGACTCGTCGGAGAGGTGGGTGAAGTTGTCGGTGCCGGTCTGGGAGACGAAGTCCTTCATGGCGGCGTTCTTGTCGAGGCCGGCGACGCCGAGGACGTTGGCATTGCCCTGGTGGTCGGCGGCGACCTTGGCGGTCTCGGCGGCCTGGGCGCGGCACTTGGGGCACCACGGGGCCCAGAACCACAGCACGGTGGGCTTGCCCGCGAGGGTCTTCGCGTCGAACGGCCGGCCGTCCACCGTGGTGCCGGTGAAGTTCAGAGCCTCGGGTACCTGTGCCTTGTCCGCGCCGTCGCCCTCGCCCTCGCCCTCGCCCTCGCCCGAAGGTGCGGAGGAGGATGCCTTCGGCGGTGCCGCCTGCGCGTCGCCGCCGGAGTCGGTACCACCGTCGGATCCGCATCCGGTGACGGTGAGCAGGGCGGCGGCCAGAACCGCCGGGAGAAAGGTGCGGGCACGCATGACGGGCTCCTGTGCGTCGGGATCAGCTGTGACTGTAGAGCCGGTCGGCCCCGTGGGCGTGGGGTGAAGGGCTTACGGTTCGGTGACGTCAGGGGACGCCGTGCACGCGACGGATGCCAGGGCATCGGCTGCCCCTTCAGGACTCGGGGTCGTCCGCGTTGCGCCGTCGCTCGGCGATCATCTCGATCAACTCGTCGGCGCTGGCCCGGGTGTGGCGTTCCACCTCGGCGTCGATGGTTTCGGGGTCGCCACCGAGGATGGCGTCGATCAGCCGTTCGTGGACGTGCAGGGCCCGGTCGGGATCGGACCGGGTGCTCTCGTCGACCGTGATGGCGACGTTGATCTGTGCCTCCACGGTCGGCCAGATCCGCTTCAGCATGGTGTTGTCGGACGCTTCCCAGATGGTGCGGTGCAGGGCGACGTGGGCCTGGTGGAGGCGTGCGGCGTCCTGCGCACTGTGCGCGGCGCGGTACTCCTGCCAGGCGGCTTCGAGCTTTGCCCGTCGGGAACCGTCGGGGTCGTCGGCCAGCGCTCGCGCCGCGAGCGACTCCAGGGCGACGCGGACGGCCGCGATGTCGGTGATGAACTTCTCGTCGATCGACGAGACGACGACTCCGCGATAAGGCTGCTGTTCGAGGAGACCTTCGTGGATCAGCTGGTAGACGGCTTCACGCAGGGTCGGGCGGCTGACGCCCAACTGCTGAGCGATGTGGACCTCCCGCACGCGCTGGCCGGCCTTGAGCTCTCCGGCCATGATCGCGCGGCGGAGCTCGTCGACCACCGCGTCCCGGCGCGTCTGGGTGGTGACCGGCCTCGGACCGGCGGACTGGGCGGCGTTCTCGCTCATGCATCCTCCGCAGATTGTCAGACCGCATTCTATGGGAGGGGCGGGAGCGGCCGGGTGAGACCGCATGCGTCCGGCGGCCACGGCGCCGTCGTCGCTCCACATCGTTCGGCGGGAGGGACGACGAGCGGTCAGGCGACATCGGCGGCGCTGTCGCCCTGGCGCGCCCCGTGCGGTGTACGACCCGGGCAGAGTCCCGCCGGATGTGGCGCTCGCGCTCGCCCGGCGGGGACTGTCTCATCGGCGCCCTCGGCGCCGGACGCCGGCGGACAGATTGATGGTCGGCCTGGGCGGGGTGGTCGCCGTTGCGCCGCAACGGCCCCCGGACGAACCGACACTCCGCACGACGGATCGAGGTCAAGCCGATCGCGGTGAGGGACGGCCGGGAGGCCGCCCCAGCCGAGTGAGCGATCCCGCGTCCCTGTGCCCACGATGCGCGGGACCGCTCGTCGTCCGTCCGTCGCTACTGCCGGACCGGGGCGTCGCTGGACTCCCAGAAGGAGGCTCCCTTGATGCCGGCCTTGGCGGGGTCGAAGACCGGGTCGAGCCCCTCCTTCATCTGGCGTTCGTAGTCCCGCAGGGCGCGAACCGCTATCGGCAGGAGCAGGGCGATGGCGATCATGTTGAACCAGGCGATGAGTCCGTACCCGATGTCACCGAGCTGCCACACCCGTTCGGTGGTGCGCACCGTGCCGAGGTAGGCCGACAGCAGGACCACGGCCTGCACGATGCGGGCCGGAACGCCTCGGGCACTGCCGGTGAGGTACACGATGTTCGTCACGCCGTAGTAGAAGTACGACAGGAGTGAGGTGAAGGCGAAGAAGAAGATCGCGACGGCCACGAACCCGGCGCCGAAGTCCGCTCCCGGGATGCCCGTGTCGATGGCCGTCTGCGTGAACGCCGCCCCGGGTTCCACGCCCGGAAGGTTTTCGACGAGTGCGGGTCGCCCCTCGGGAAGGATGTTGTACGCCCCGGTCGAGAGGATCATCACGCCGGTCGCCGTGCAGACCAGCAGAGTGTCGATGTACACGGAGAACGACTGGACCAGTCCCTGCTTGACCGGGTGGGAGACCGAGGCCGCCGCACCGGCGAAGCCGCCTTCGCCGACGCCGGCGACGTTCGAGTAGAGGGAGCGTCGAACACCCCAGGACACCGCGGCGCCGATCATGCCGCCGAAGACGGCGTCGGTTCCGAACGCAGAGGACATGACCAGCCGCACGACCTCGGGGATCTCCCCGAAGTTCACGATCAGGACGACGACGGCGAGCAGCACGTAGCAGGCGGCCATGAAGGGCACGACCTTCTCGGAGAACGCGGCGATGCGCTTCGTGCCGCCGAAGACGACGAGCCCGAGGAGGGCCACCACGATCAGCCCGGACAACCACGTCGGAACACCGAAGGCCGCGTCCATCGAGGTGACGATGGTCGAGGACTGCACGCCGGGGATCAGCAGGGTGTAGCACAGCACCGCCACGCCTGCCGCCGCGACCGCGAGCCACTTCAGACCGAGGCCCTTTTCGATGTACCAAGGAATGCCGCCGCGGTACTCACCTTCGGACTTGACCTTGTAGATCTGGCCGAGCGTGGCCTCGATGAACGCGCTGGAAGCGGTGAGAACGGCGGTGGCGATCATCCAGAACAACGCGCCGGGCCCGCCGTAGGCGATCGCGGTGGCGACGCCGGCGATGTTGCCCACGCCGACACGCCCACCCAGGGCCATGGCGAATGCCTGGAAGGAGGAGGTGCCCGTGTCGGAGTCGGCACGCCCGAAAAGGCACTTGATCATTCCTGACAGGTGTCTCACCTGCACGCCCCGCGTGGCGACGGTGTAGACGAACCCGGTGATGAGCGTGACGTATACCAGCGGGTTCCAGATGACGTCGTAGATGGTGGTGAGGAGTTCTTCCATTTGATGCTCCCTCTGCGTGAAGAGACGTCCTTGTCCCCTGAGAGGCGTCCCGTCCTCTCGCGGAGCGCCGCGAGTTCAATCGGCTCGGCCTCGATGAGAGCCTGCAAATTGTCTGACAAGCAGCAAGATGGGGGAAGGTTAGGGAGAGGGGTCAGCCCTGTCAACGGCTGGAATCGCGATACTTCATCGGGTCACCGTCGATCGCCCGCACTGCCCGCCAGCGGTTACGTGTGACGTACATCAGGCACTTGACCTGGGCGGATGCAAGAAAACCGCTCATGGCAGGCCGGCCCTGGAGCATGGCGGCCGCGGGTGCGGGCTCTCTTGCGGAATCCGTCGTCCGTGGCCGAGACGTGGGCCTCTCGGCGGCCGCTACGGCTCCAGGCCGTCGGCGCCGGTCATGTCCCGCAGGTGGTCGAGAAAGGCGAGGGTGGCCGGATGCGTGGGAGTACGCGGCCAGGCCAGGCGGACCGTCACGGCCGGCGCGTCCGTCAGGGGGAGGTAGCGGACGCCGGGGTGTGGATGGCTGTGCTCGGTGGCCGCAGCGGTGACGCCGACCGCCTCTCCCGTGGCGATCACGGTGAGCCACTCGTCGACGTTGGCCACCTCGAACGTCCGGGGACGCCGCCCGTCGGGCCAGAGGCCGGCCGTGGTGGCGGCGGTGGCACAGAGCACCACCGGCCGGTCGGCGAGGTCGGTCAGGCGCACGGCCGGGCGCCGGGCGAGCGGATCGTCCTCGGGTACGGCGGCCAGGCGCCCTTCCCGGTACAGCGGCCGTACCTCCAGTCCGGCCCCCGGGGCGGGCTCGGTGCGCAGGAGTGCCGCATCGATCCGACCTCGGCGCAGAGCCGCTTCCGGGTCGTCGCCGCGGTGCGCTCGTACCGGGGTGCCGGGGTGCGCCTCGCGCCAGGTGCGCAACAGCGGCACGGTACGGTCGCCGAGCGCCGCCCAGGCGAAGCCGATACGCAGCGGCCGTACCCCCGCCGCGACTTCCGTCAGCGCGTCGTCCAGCTGATGGAGGATCAGGTGGGCGCGCTCGTAGAGCCCTTGCCCCGCCTCGGTGAGGGCCAGGGTGCGGGTGGTGCGCTCCACCAGGCGTACGCCGACCCGGCTCTCCAGCTGCTCCAGGGTGCGTGAGAGAGCGGGCTGGCTGATGTGGAGCACGGCCGCGGCACCGGTGATGGTGCCCTCGTCACCGATCGCGACCAGCGCCCGCAGGTGCCGTAGCTCCACATTCATAACCCTGGAGCATAAGTGCCCTCCGGAAGGCATTTCCCGCGCGCCGCGGGCCGGGCCTAGCGTCGCGGCCATGAAGATTCTTCTCATCGGTGCCACCGGCACGCTCGGTACGGCCGTCCACAAGACGCTCCTCGCCCGCGGACACGAGGTCCTCACCGTGGGACGCAGCGGCGGCGACCTGCGCTACGACATCACCGACCCCGCACAGACCACCGAACTGTACGACCGGGCCGGCCGGGTGGACGCGGTCGTCAGCGCCGCCGGCAACGTGCCGTACAAGCCGGTCATCGAGATGACGCCCGAGGACTACCTGGCCGCCTTCCGGGGCAAGGTGCTCAGCCAGATCGATCTGGTGCGTCAGGGGGTCCCCCGCATCGCGGAGCGCGGCTCCTTCACCCTGATCACAGGCATCCTGACGCGCGAGCCGATCCCCACCGGCAGCGCGGCCTCCATGGCCAACGGCGCGCTGGAGGCGTTCGTGCGGGCCGCCGCCATCGAGATCGCCCCGCAGCGCGTCAACGCGGTCAGCCCCACGGTCTTCACCGAGAGCCTCGACAAGTACGGGGACTACTTCCCGGGCATGGCGTCGGTCGATCTCGCCGACGTCGCCCAGGCGTACGTCCGTTCCGTCGAGGGCGCCCAGACCGGGCAGGTCTACGCCCTGTAGGGGCCGTTTCCGCAGCTCAGGGGTCCTCGCGTACGCGAGGACCCCTTTTTACCCAAGGCTTCGGGGATACAGGGTGCACTTCACCCAGAAGCGGCAGGAAGCTCATTTACAACAAGTTCCCCGCGACTTATTGACTGCGCCGGGCGGCGAGCCTAGCGTCACTCTCATCGGACGTAGATTGTTTGACAATCTGCACTCGTCCTCTGTCGGGAGGTACACGACTCCATGCGGATCATCGTTGTCGGCGCCGGGGCCGTCGGCCTGGCAAGTGCCTACCGGCTGGCCAAGAGTGGCTGTGAAGTGGTGGTGCTGGATGCCCGGCGCGCGGGCTCGGCCGCCACGCACGGCAACGCTGCCAAGATCGCGCTGGCGGAGAGCGGTCCGGTACCGGCCCCAGGAGTCATCCTGCAGTCCCTGAAGTGGATGCTGAAGCCGGACAGCCCGCTGTACGTCAAGCCGTCTCTCGCCCCGGGCTTCGTGAAGTTCATGCTGACCATGGCCCGGCACTGCACCGCCCACGACTTCCGCCGCGGTCTGGAGAACCAACTGCGCCTGGCCGAGGGGACCATGGACCTCCTCGACGACTGGACCCGGGACGGCATCTCCTTCGAGATGCACAAGGCCGGCGTCCTGCTGGCCTTCGAGACCCGGGAGAGGTACGAGGAGCAGTGCGCCTCCCTGGATGTCTTCGAGCGGTTCGGCATGGTTCCCGAACACCTGCACGGGGACGCCGTCCAGACCCGCGAACCGGCGCTGAACAGCCGGACCCGCCACGGCCTGTACTTCCCGGACGACCGGCAGGTCGAGCCCGACTCCCTCACCCAGGGCCTGCTCAAGCGCTGTCAGGAACTGGGCGTGGAGATCCATGAGCACTCGCCGGTACGCCGCTTCCTGCGCCGGGGCGACACCGTCACCGGCGTGCTGACCGACAAGGGCGAGTTCACCGGCGACACCCTGCTCCTGGCGGCCGGCGTGTGGACCGGCCGCATGACCCGCGAACTGGGCGCCCCTCTGCCCATCCGCCCCGGCAAGGGCTACAGCGTCGACTACTCCCCCGCCCCCGTACAGCTGCGCACCTCCCTCACCCTGGAGGACGCCCGGGTCGCGGTGACCCCGCTGAACGGCTTCCTGCGGCTGGCCGGGACGATGGAGTTCGGCGGACTGGAGGAGAACGTCAACCTCCGGCGCGTCGCCGCCATCAAGAAGGCCGCGGCCGACGCCTTCAGCGGCTGGGACAACCCTCCGGGAGAGGCCAGTCCCTGGGCGGGCCTGCGACCCATGACCCCGGACGGCCTGCCCGTCATCGGCCGGCTCCACCCGCTGCCCAACGTCTACGTCGCCTCGGGCCACGGCATGCTGGGCCTCACCCTGGCCCCCGCGACCGCCGAGATCATCACCGAGGCCGTCACACAGCACCGCCTCCCGGCCGTCGCCGAGGCGGTCTCCCCGCTCCGCTTCACCCGCAGGTGACCCTCACCGCTTGTCTCTCCTTTCAACCCCCCTCTTGACTTCAGGAGATCTCCCATGAATGCCCCGCAGTTCACCGGCATCCTCGCCGCCGTCGTCACCCCACTGACCGCGGACGGCTCGGCCGTCGACGCCGCGGGCGTCAAGCGCCAGGCCGACCACATCATCTCCGGCGGCATCCACGGCCTCGTCCCCGGCGGCAGCACCGGCGAATTCACCACGCTGACCCTGGACGAGCGCAAGCAGACCACCGAGCTGTACGTGGAAGCCGCCGCCGGACGCGTCCCGGTGGTCGCCGGAACCGGGGCACTCGGCACGGCCGAGACCGTGGAACTGAGCGTCCACGCCGAGAAGGCCGAGGCGTCCGCCGTCATGATCGTGCCGCCGTTCTACGACGCCCCGTCCTTCGAGGAGCTCCTCGCCTACTTCGGCGCGGTGTCGGAGGCGATCGACATCCCGATCATGTACTACAACATCCCCTCCGCCACCGGCGTGCAGCTCACCCCCGAACAGCTCGCGAAGCTGGCCCGCGAGACCGCGGTGACGTCGTACAAGGACACCGGCGGCGACTTCGCCTGGCTCACCGCCGTCCAGCAGCAGCACGCGCAGGACATCACCACCCTCAACGGCTGGGACACCCTCACCTTCGCCGCCCTCGCGAGCGGTGCGAAGGCCGGCGTGTGGGGCACCGCCAGCGTGATCCCCCGGCTGTGCGCCGACCTGTACGACGCCCTCGCCGTCCGTGCCGATCTGCACGCCGCGCGCGAGCTGTGGGCCAAGATCTTCCCCATCTGCCGGTTCCTGGAGTCCCACAACTACGCCTGCGGCATCAAGACCGGGGTCGAGCTCGTCGGCGTGAGCGCCGGCCCCACTCGCGCCCCCGTCCTGCCGCTGGCCCCGGAGTACCGCGAGGAGTTCCGCACCCTGCTCGCCGCCGCCGGCGTCGAGACCGCCGCCGACCCCATGGCCGCGTGATGCCCGCGCACCGCCGCATCCACGCGATCGACGTCCACGCCGAGGGCGAGCCGGGCCGCGTACTGATCGGCAGCCACCTGCACGTCCGGGGCGCCACCATGGCCGAACGGCTGCACTACTGCGAGAAGCACCTCGACGACCTGCGCCGGCTCCTGCTGCGCGAGCCGCGCGGCTACCCGGCCCTGTGCGGCGCCCTGGTGCTGCCCCCGGCCGACCCGGCCGCCGACTTCGGCCTGGTCGTGCTGGAACAGGGCGGCTTCCGCCCCATGTCCGGCTCCAACCTGATCTGCGCCGTCACCGCGCTCGTGGAGACGGGCGCGGTGCCGGTCACCGAGCCGGTCACCGAACTCACCGTGGACACCGCGGTCGGCCTCGTCCGCGTCCGCGCCGACATCGAGGGGGGCAGGGCCACCCGGGTCACCTTCGCCAACGTGCCCGCTTTCGCGATCGCCCTCGACCACGTCCTGGAGCTTCCCGAGTACGGGCCGGTGCCGGTCGACATCGTCTTCGGCGGTCAGTTCTACGTCCAGGCGCGCGCCGCGGACCTCGGCATCCGGCTGGAGCCCGGTGCGGCCAAGGAGATCGTCCGCGCCGGAGCGGTGTTGCGGACCGCTGCCCAGCGGCAGGTGCCGGTCAGCCATCCGCTCAATCCGGGCATCAACCAGATCTCCCTGGTGATGATCCACGGCCCCTCGCCGACGCCGGGCGTCTCCGGCCGCAACACGGTCGTCCTGCCGAACGGCGAGGTGGACCTGGCCGATCCGGCGACCTGGACCGGCACAGTGGACCGCTCCCCGTGCGGCACCGGCACCAGTGCCCGCATGGCCGCGCTGCACGCCCGCGGCGAACTCGCCCTGAACACACCGTTCGTTCACGAGTCGATCCTCGGCACCACCTTCACGGGCACGCTCTCGGGGACCACCCGGATCGGGTCCTACGAGGCCGTGCTGCCGACGATCAGCGGACGCGGCTGGATCACGGCGTTCAGCCAGTACGTCCTGGACGAGACCGACCCCTTCCCGCACGGCTACACACTCGGCGACCTGTGGGGCGAGCAGAGCTCCGACCCCGAGACCCAATCGGAGACGTGACTGATGGAAACCACCGGACAGCAGTTCATCGCGGGCAAGCGCCGCTCCGGCACGTCCGGCGAGCAGCACTCGGTGACCAACCCGGCCACCGGCGAGGTCCTGGACACCGACTCCCTGGCCGGCCCTGAGGACGTACACGAGGCGGTCGCCGCCGCCCGCGCCGCCTTCGCCGAATGGTCGGGCAGCACCCCCGCCGAACGCTCCGAGGCCATGCTGCGCTGGGCGGACCGGTTGCAGGCCCGCAGCGAGGAGTTCGCCGACACCGAGAGCCGTATCGGCGGCAAGCCGATCAGGCTGACCTGCGGCTTCGACATCCCCGGCAGCATCGACAACGTCCGGTTCTTCGCCGGTGCTGCCCGCAATCTGGAAGGCCGTGCCTCGGCGGAGTACTCCGGCGAACACACCTCCACCATCCGCCGCGAACCCATCGGCGTCGTCGGCTCCATCGCCCCCTGGAACTACCCGCTGCAGATGGCCGCCTGGAAGGTGCTGCCCGCCGTCGCCGCCGGCAACACCGTGGTCCTCAAGCCGTCCGAACTCACCCCTCTCACCTCGGTGATGTTCGCCGAGGCGGCGCAGGAGGCCGGAATCCCCGACGGGGTGATCAACATCGTCACCGGCAGCGGTCCCGTCGCCGGGCAGACGCTGGTCACACACCCCGACGTCGCGATGGTCTCCTTCACCGGCTCCACCGCGGTCGGCCGCCAAGTCGCCGCGCAGGCGGCCGGGTCGGTCAAGCGGGTCCACCTCGAACTCGGCGGCAAGGCTCCTTTCGTCGTCTTCGACGACGCCGACCTGGAGGCCGCCGCCCGCGGCGCCGTGGCCGGTGCCCTCATCAACAGTGGCCAGGACTGCACGGCCGCCACCCGCGCCTACGTCCAGCGGCCCCTGTACGAGGCGTTCGTCGAGCGGGTCGCCGCCCTCATGGACGGCGTACGTCTGGGCCCGGTCGACGACCCCGACACCGACATGGGCTCCCTGATCTCCCTCCGGCAGCGCGACAAGGTCGCCGCCATGGTCGAGGCCGCCCGCCAGGACGGAGCCACGATCGTGCGCGGCGGGCGGATCCCCGACGGGGCGCTGGGCCGGGGCGCCTACTACGAGCCCACCCTCATCACCGACGCGGCACAGGACTCCCCCATCGTCCAGCAGGAGATCTTCGGTCCGGTCCTCGTCTGCCTGCCCTTCGACAGCGACGACGACGCCATCCGGCTGGCCAACGACACGCCCTACGGGCTGGCCGCCTCGGCCTGGACCGGCAACGTCTTCCGCGCCGGTCGCGCGAGCCGCGAGATCCAGGCGGGCTGCGTCTGGATCAACGACCACATCCCGATCATCAGCGAGATGCCGCACGGCGGCTACAAGGCATCCGCTTCGGAAAGGACATGTCGGCCTACTCCTTCGACGAGTACACCAACGTCAAGCACGTCATGTCGGAGATCACCGGCGCCCCGCACAAGTCCTGGCACGACATCGTCTTCACCAGCTAACGTGTCGTCCTCAAAGGTCGCTGCCCAGCGATGCCCCCTGCGGCAGACTGATCAGCGCCAGGCCGAGATCGGGGCGGTGCATCTTCGCCAGCGCCGCCGGGCTGTCCCGGACGATGACCTCGAGCGTCGGCCACACCCGGCCCTCCAGCAGGTGACCGCCACGGGTCGTGCCGTCCGCGAGCCCCAGCACGGCGTGCAGGTGCGGGGTCGGCCCGTCCTCCCCGACGGCGATGTCCCCCAGCAGCGACAGCACCTCGCACTGCTCGCCGACCGGTATCCGCCGGTAGTCCTTGGCCTCGCGGTCGAACCACCCCACCGTGGCCTCGGAGAAGGCACCCACGGCCGTTACCTGGGATGCGCCCAGCGACTGTTCGCGAGCGAAACCGGTGATCTTGGCCACGGCCTCCTCGCCCGGATCGAGGACCAACACGAAGACCGCCGCCGGGGAGTCCTGCACCTGCTGCCACTTCATGCGCGCCCGGGTACCCGTGCCGGACGGCATCAACCGCCGTACGGCCGTGGTGGCGGCCGGTGATCAGCACGATGCGGCCTCAGCCGACGTCACGGTCGAGCAGTTCCCTCACGCCCTGAGCCGTCAGTGCCAGCTCCTCCGGTGTGCCCGCGTCGATGATCAACGCCAGTTTCTCCGACGGCCAGCCATGGGCGAGTTCACCGAGCACGACCTGCCGGTGCCGGGTGATCTGCGGCAGCGCCTGCCGCATGCGCGCCTGCGAGGTGAAGACCGGCACCAGTTCGGTGCCGTCCTCCTGCTCGTAGACGGGAAGGCTCACCGTGCCGGGCTCCTGGTCCTCGGCAGCTGGGGCGCCGGTGGGGATGAGAACCTCCCCGCCGGCGAGGGTGTTCAGCGCCGTCTCGTCCGCCTCGCCCGCGACCACCGCCCGCAGGGCCAGCTGAACGGCGGACGCCGCACCATCGGGAAAGTAGTCCGTCATGACTGATCCGTCACCTCTACGGCGCTGTCGTCCGCGGCAGCGGGCCGACCCGTGGGTACGACGGCGACGGGGCAGCTCGCGTGGTGCAGTACGGCGTGCACCACCGACCCCAGACGCAGCCCGAACCTGCCCTCGGCCGGGTGCCGCGGAAGCACCATCAGGTCGGCCCGAGCGGATGCCTGCACCAGAGCGGCGGCGGGCGAGTCGATGGACAGCTCGGTGTCCACGTGGACGTTCGGGTACTCGGCGACGGGACGGGCGGCATGGTTCAGCAACTGGGCGTGGGCATCCCGCTCCTCCTCGAGGTTGCTGACCTGAGGCACCATGATGCCGGTGCGCACGAGCGGCGCCCAGGCGTGGACCAGACGCACGCCGGCCCGGCGCGAGTCGGCCTCGGCGAGGGCGAACCGCACGGCTTCCTCGTCCCGCTCGTCGCGCACGCCGACCACGACGACGCCGTGGTCGCCTTTCGCCGTATCCCCGCGCACGACGACGACCGGTCGGTCCGCGTGGGCGGCCACCCTCCGGCTCACCGAACCCAGCAGCAACCCGGCGAAGCCACCTCGCCCCCGGGTTCCGACCACGACCAGGTCGGCGTCCTGGGCGGCGGTCAGGAGGGCCTCGGCCGGGTCGTCACGTGCGAGGGCGGTATCGATCGGCACGCCGGGATGAGCGGCCCCGAGTCGCGCCCGGGCGTCGTCCAGTACACCGACACCGGCCTCGAGCACCCGCTCGGTGAGACCCACCCCTGTCTCCCCGTACGCGGCATCCGCGCTACGGCCGACAGAATGGACGACCTTCAACGCGCAGCCGCGCAGCTCCGCCTCACCGGCCGCCCAGTCCGCGGCGAGCCACGAGTACGACGTGTCGTCGATCCCGAGGAGCACGGTGCCACCGTCGCCGGTCACCGCCGTGTCCTCTCCCGCGGGAAGCGCAGTCGCACGGCCGGTTCCCGCACGCTCCGTCCACGGTTTCGGTGCTTCATGCTTCTCCACTCCTTCGACCCCGTCGCGCCGGGTACCCCACGCGCCTGTCCCCCACACCGTTGCCGCCGGGGCACCACCCACGGCGCATGGACTGCCCCGCCACGGGCACCCGTACGGTCGTGGCACTCCTGCCGAGGAGACGACCCGATGCTGGGCGGTGCGCATGGTCGGTGACACGGATGACGACATCCAGGAGCGGCGGCGGGGCGGCAACGGCCACCGGGCGGTGCCGCACACGGCCGACGTGCGGATAGAGGCGTGGGGTGTGAGCCGGGAGCGCTGCCTGGTGGAGGCGGCGCTGGGGATGGTCGAGTCCTTCGCGGATGTCTCGGCCGTACGGCCCACCGCGGTCGAACGCGTCCGGCTGCCGGAGGAGCAGGACGACGACATGCTGACCGCACTGCTGGACGAGGTCGTCTTCCGCCTGGAGGTGGACGGCCAGGTCACCGTCGACCTGGAGGCGGACACGGTCGACGACGGCCTCGACGTACGGCTGGCCCTGGCCGGCCTGGCCGACGTGGACATCATCGGTGCCGTGCCGAAAGGCGTCTCCTGGCACGGGCTGCGGATCGGGCCGGATCCTTATGGCTGGTCGTGCGCGGTGACCGTGGACGTGTGAGGTACGAGGCACCGTACGGCCCGGAGGGCGAGGCACCGTACGGCCCGCTCGTGACCTCAGCCCTTCACCACCCCGAGCGGCACCAGCCGGGCGACCGTGCGGCACAGTCCCGCGCCCTCGCTCGCCGCGACCACCTCGCCCACGTCCTTGTAGGCCTCCGGTGTCTCCTCCGCCAAGCCGCGCAGCGACCTGGGGCGCACCGCGATGCCTGCCGCTTCCAGCCGGGCCCGCAGCTCCTTCCCCGTGACCGCGCGTGCGGCCTGGTGACGGCTGAGCACCCGCCCCGCGCCGTGGCAGGTGGAGAAGAACGCGTCACCGCCGGGCACTCCGGCCAGGACGTAGGAGGCCGTGCCCATCGTTCCCGGGATCAGCACCGGCTGGCCGACGTCTCGCAGGTCCTCGGGCAGGTCCCGATGGCCGGGCGGGAAGGCGCGGGTGGCTCCCTTGCGGTGCACGCACAGTCTGAGCCGTGCCCCGGCCACCGTATGGGTCTCGATCTTGGCGAGGTTGTGGGACACGTCGTACACCAGGGACAGCCGGGCGCCCGCGCCGCGGTGGAAGATCCGACGGGCCGCGTCGGACAGCAGCTGGCGGTTGGCGCGTCCGTAGTTGGCCGCGGCGGCCATCGCGCCGAGATACGCCTGTCCCTCGGGCGAGTCGACCGGGGTACAGGCCAGTTGCCGGTCGGGGACGGTGATGCCGTAGCGGGACATGGCGCGGTCCATCGCCCGGACGTGATCGGTGCAGATCTGGTGGCCGAGGCCGCGTGAACCGCAGTGGATCATCACGCACACCTGGCCGACGGCGAGGCCGAACGCGGCGGCGGCCGTCTCGTCGTACACCTCGTCGACGCACTGCACCTCGAGGAAGTGGTTGGCGGACCCCAGACTGCCCACCTGGCCCAGCCCCCGCTCCCGCGCCCGCCGGCTCACCTCGGTGACGTCGGCGTCGGCGACCGCCCCGCCGTCCTCGCATCGGTTCAGGTCGCGTTCCTCGCCGTAGCCCTCCTCCACGGCGTACCGGGAGCCGCCGCGCAGGATGCGCTCCAGCTGTCCAGGGCCGGACGGCTTCCACACCCCGCCGGGTCCCGCGCCGCGCGGGATCGACCGGTCCAGGTCGTCCATGACCGCGGGCAGCTCGGGCTCGAGCGCACGCCGGTCGGTGTCGGCGGCCAGCAGCCGTACCCCGCAGGAGATGTCGAAGCCGACCCCGCCGGGCGAGACGACACCTCCCTGGTCCACGTCGGTCGCGGCGACGCCACCGATGGGGAAGCCATAGCCCCAGTGGATGTCCGGCATGGCGTACGACGCGCCGACGATTCCCGGCAGCGTGGCCACGTTGGCCACCTGTTCCAGGGACTTCTCGGCGTCCCTCAGCAGTGCCCGGGAGGCGAAGACCACCCCGGGCACTCGCATCGCGCCCCGCGGCTCGATGCGGAAGCGGTGGTCGGCTTCCTCGACCAGTTCCATCGCGGCCTCCTGCGCCGGGCGTCCACACGTCCGGGAGTACCCGCGGAGGCACCTGTCTATCGCCTCGGCACAAGAAGGGGCATACCGGGCCCCCGGCGTCAGTTCCGGGCCGGCCCCGTCCACCGTCGCTCGCGCACGACGGCCCGATCATGTTTGTCCGGACGCCCCGCCGGTCACTCGGCGCGGGTCGGCGAGCCAACGGAGGATCGCCCCGTGAAGCGGTACCTGCGCGTACTCCACCGCGGGTGGGACCGGCTCGGCGCGACCGCCCTCGTCCGGCGCGGCCGCGAACTGGAGCTGATGCACCGGGCCCTGGGGTTCGCCACGCTCGCTCTGGTCACACTGGCGCCGTTGCTGATCGTGGTGGCCGCCGTCGACCCGCTGGGACGCGGGGGCTTCGCGTCGTGGCTCGTCGACGGCATGGGGCTGTCCGGGCAGTCCGCGCGGATGCTCGCGGACATCATCAGCCCACCGCCCCGGGTGGTCGACACCACCAGTGTGTGGGGCGCGGTGGCGCTCGCCGTGTTCGGCGTGACCTTCGCCGCGAGCGTCCAGAACGGCTACGAGCGGATCTGGAACCTGCCGTCCGGCCCGTGGCACCGAGTCTGGCGGCAGGCGACCTGGCTGGTCGCACTGACCGCGTACGTCTACCAGGAGGTGCAGACCGGATCAGCCCTGCAGGGCCCCGAACGGATCATGTTGACCTCGGTGACCGGCGTCCTGTTCTTCTGGTGGGGTCAGCATTTCCTCCTCGGCGGTCAGGTCCGCTGGCGGGACCTGCTGCCGGGCGCGGTCGCCACCATGATCGGGCTGATCGGCCTCCGGGGCTTCTCGTACCTCGTCTTCACGCCACTCGTCATCAGCAACGCGGTCAGTTACGGCACGGTCGGCATCGTCCTCGTCGTCGAGTCGTGGCTCATCGGTGTGGGCTTCGTCGTCTACGGCGGCGCGATGACCGGCCGCTGGTTCCGCGAGCACCACAGACCGGCGCGGGGCGGCAGATGAAGTGCTGACGACGCCCAGGAGCAACTCACCGGAGCATGGGCGAAGATCGACAGTGACGAAGAACTCGAAGAGGCGGCCATGCACGACCAACGAGAACAGCCGGACCACGCGAACATCGCGGCGGCCCAGCAGCAGCACTGGCAGACGGTCTACGCCGAGCATTCCCTGATGTACGGCATGGAGCCCTCGGAGCCGGCCCACCACGCCGCCGAGTTGTTCCGCGCCTCGGGCTGCCGCACCGTGCTCGAACTCGGCGCCGGGCACGGCCGCGACGCGCTGTTCTTCGCCCGTCAGGGCTTCACCGTGTGCGCCACCGACTTCAGCACCGTCGGCCTTGAGCAGCTCACCGCGGCGGCGCGCCGGACTGGTGTGACGGCGCGGGTGACCACGGTCACTCACGACGTACGCGATCCACTGCCGCTGCCGGACGCCTCCGTGGACGCCGTCTTCGCCCACATGCTGCTGTGCATGGCCCTGTCGACCGAGCACATCCACGCGGCGGTGGGTGAGATCGCCCGCGTCCTGCGCCCCGGCGGCACCCTCGTCTACACCGTCCGCCACACCGGCGACGCCCACTACGGAGCGGGCACCGCACACGGCGACGACATCTACGAACACGGAGGCTTCGCGGTCCACTTCTTCGACCGGCACCTCGTCGACAGCCTCGCCTCGGGCGACTGGCAGCTGAAAGAAGTGCACGCCTTCGAGGAGGGCGAACTTCCGCGCCGCCTCTGGCGCGTCACTCAAGTACGCCACTGACACCGACGGACACCGCGAGCCCACCGGGGCCGCCCGGGCTTTCGTGCCGCGTCGAAGCGCGGGAGCCAGCGTTGCAGGCGATCATCGACGCCCTCGGAGCCGATGCCACCGACCCCGATACGGCGTTCCACGCCCGAGCGGCGGACGGCGCCTGCCTGGCCGCTGTGCACACGGCACTGGTGCGCTGGGCGCGCGGCCCGCTCACCTGTCGCGAAGTCGGGCGAGTGCGGCGTTCAGGTCGGTCGCGCGGGGTCTGTTGTGGGGGAGCTTGGAGAGGACGGTTGCCATGGCGCAGGTGTTGGTCATGGCGGAGAACAGCAACCCGGCGGCTACGCCCGCGGACAGGACTTGGAAGGCCGGATGGACGATGAGGCCGAGGAGCAGGCCGAGCAGGATGATCAGGCCGGCGGTGAAGCGGACCTGACGGTCCATGGCCCAGGTGACGCGCCCGGCGTTGCCGGGGTGGTGCACCTCGTGGCCCTCGGCCGCCCAGGCACTCGTACCTCCGGTGAGGGTGGCGGCGCTGATGCCGTGTTCCGCGAGAGCCGAGCAGGCGTTCCGGGAGCGGGCGCCGGAGGCGCACACGACGAGGATGTCGCGCCGCTCGGCGGCCCGCCGGATGTCGGGCAGGGCGCGCCGGAGCTGATCGAGGGGGATGTTGAGGGCGCCGGGCAGGTGGCCGGCCGCGTACTCACCGGGCGTGCGCACGTCGATGACGGTGAGTTCGTGTATGCGCGAGTGAGCCTGTCGGGCACTGAGCGTGATGGGAGTGTTCATGACGGATTGTCGTCCTTGGATGTCGGCGATATCCCGAACCGGGGAGTGCATTACCCCAGGGGGTATTCGCGAGGGGTTGTCGTGGAACTTGATCTGGTGGGTGCCGAGCTGAGGTCGTCTTCCTTCTGAACCGGTCGTGCTGAACCGACTCACGTGATCGCGTCGACCAGCATGAAGGCGGCCACGGCAAGCAGCACGAAGGCGAACGTCCTCTGGAGCGCGGCGCTGGGGACCTTCGCCGCCAGGCGCTTGCCGTCCCAGGCGCCGAGGATCGCGGCCCCGGTGAACGGCGCGATCACCGCCCAGTCCAGGTGGCCGCCGGTCCCGGTACGCGCAGTCAGGGCGGCGAGGGAGTTGACGGTGATGACCAGGAGACTGGTGCCGACGGCCTTGCGCATCGCCAGCCCCAGGAGACCCACCAGGGCCGGAACAGCGAGGAAGCCGCCCCCCACACCCAGGAGCCCTGTCACCGCTCCCAGACCGGCCCCGGCGCCGACCGCCTTGGCGGGGCGGATGCCGCTGGAGGACACGGCTGCCGCGGGACGCAGCATCCGCAGGGCCGCCAGGGCGGCAACAGCGGAGAACGCCACTGTCAGTGCGGCTTCCGGCAGGTGGCCCGCCGCCGCGCCGGCGAGGAAGGCGGGTGCGATGCCCGCGGCAGCGAACAGCAGGCCCCCACGCCAGGCCACGCTGCCGTCCCTCGCGTGGGCGTACAGCGCTGCGCCGGAGGTGAAGGCCACGATGATCAGGCCGGCCGTGGTGGCGCCCGCCGGGGTGAAGCCGAGCAGGTAGATCAGAGCGGGGACGGTGAGTACGGTGCCGCCGCCACCGAGGGCACCCAGGGCCAGGCCCATGACGGCCCCCGCCACGAGAGCGAGGATCAGTGCGCTCACGCTATCGAGCCGCTGTTCCCGCGCGCGTCGACAACGGGGTGGCCGGCGGCGACCCATGCGTTCATCCCGCCCTCGACGTCAACGACGTCGGTACCGCGTTCCGCCAGCAGCTTGGCGGCCCGCTGCGAGCGAGTGCCGCTGCGGCAGATCACCACGAGAGCGCGATCCTGGGCCGCGCGAGGCAGGGCGGCACCCTGGTCCAGCCGCGACAGCGGGGCACGTACGGCGCTGGGGGCGTGGCCTGCCTGCCACTCGGGTTTGTCGCGTACGTCGAGCAGGACGGCTGAGGCGTCGGCGCCGCTGGTCCGGCGGTGCGCCTCGTCGGGCGTGATGCGGCTCGCGCGGCGACGGAAGGGGAACATGACTGACTCCTGCAGGACGTGCTTGGGCTTGTGTGGGTGGGGGTGTGCCCGTGGGCGGGAAGGGCGGGGCGGTCAGCCGGAGACCAGGCGCAGGCCGGCGTCGGCGGCCGCGCCGAAGCCGTCGTCGACGGCGACCACGTCCCGGCCCGCGGCGTCCAGCAGCGACGCGGCGATCCCCGCGCGCATCCCGCCCGCGCAGTGCACCCACACCGTGCCCCGCGGAATCTCGCCGATCCGCTGGTGCAGCTGATGAATCGGGATGTGCACGGAGCCCTCGATATGGCCGGTGGCGCGCTCGGAGTCGCGGCGCACGTCGAGCACCACCACCTGCTCGGTGCCGTGCTCGGCCAGGTCGGCGAAGGTCGCCCGCCGGAAGGAGGCGAGCGGGGTGCCTGCGGGCACCCAGCCGGACGGGGCACCGGTGGCGGCCGCCGCGGGCCGGTCGATCCCGACGCGGGTCAGTTCCCGCTGGGCAGCGGCCAGTTGCTCGGGGGTCTCGGCGAGCAGGGTGACCGGCTTGCCCCAGGGGATCATCCACGCCAGATAGGTGGCGATCTTGCCGTCGGCTTCGAAGTTGAACGTGCCGGCGACGTGCCCCGCGGCAAAGGCGATGCGGCTGCGCAGGTCCACGACCCACTCGCCGTCCGCCAGACGCTCCGCGATCTCCTGCGCGCCGGCGACCGCCGGCGGCGTCAGATCGACCGGCGCCGGGCCCTGCGCGTTCGCCGGACCCATGTGTGCGTAGTACGCGGGCACGTCTTCCAGCCCGGCCAGCAGCCGGGCCACGAACGTGTCCGCGTCGACCGTGAGCGCCGCGTTGGCTTCCTTCTCCTTGCCGATCGTGGTCGCGTCGCCCTCGGCCTGCGCCGAGGAGCAGAAGCTGCCGAACCCGTGCGCGGGCAGCACGGCCGTCTCGTCCGGCAGCTGGGCGGCCAGGCGGTGCACCGAGTCGTACTGGGCTCGCGCCAGCTGCCGGGTCAGCCGCGGTTCCACCAGGTCCGGGCGGCCCACCGTTCCGATCAGCAGCGAGCCGCCGGTGAACGCCGCCACCGGCACCCCCTCCTCCTCGATCACGTACGTCGTGTGGTGGGGCGTGTGTCCCGGAGTGGCCACCGCCCGCAAGGTGAGGCCCGAGTCCACCGTCACCGTGTCGCCGTCGGCCACGGGGAAGCGCGCGAAGGAGACCCGGGCCCCGGCCGGAACCAGGTAGGCGGCACCGGTGACGCGGGCCAGTTCCAGGCCGCCGGTGACGTAGTCGTTGTGGATGTGGGTCTCCACCACATGGGATATCCGCACCCCGCGCCGGGCCGCGGCCGCGATCACCTGGTCGATGTCGCGCGGCGGGTCCACCGCCACCGCCGTACGCGAACCGCCGGCCAGGTAGCTCCGATTGCCGAGCCCCTCGAGCTCGACGGTGTCGATGAAGAACAACGCATTCTCCCTTCGCCGATAATTACCCCCGCGGGTATATGGCACACCGTAACACGGATACCCCCCTGGGTATCCTGGTCCGGGTGGTGCGCCGCATTCTGGATCTGTGTGTCCCCGCAGGTGATCGCGGTGCCGCTGGTCGCCGGGTTCCCGCCGGAGTCGATGAGCTTCCTGCTCTCCAAGAGCCGTACCGCCGAAGCCCACCAGCTCGCCCGCCGCTACGGCGTCGACGCGACCGTCGCACGCGCACGACCGGGCGGCTGACGGAGTCGTGGAGACCGGCGAGGGATCTCCCAACCGCGCTGGACAGCGCGGACATCACGCGCCGAAGCGGCCCCGCTCCCCGATCCCTCGATGCCCCTGGTCCAGTGCCTCGGCGCGCTCACCGTCGACGCCGCCGTACCGCTCCGCGCCCATGGCGCCGGACGCCGCACCAGCCACACCGGGTGGCACGGCGTCGCCCTCACCTCGCCGGCTTCGGCGCCCTGCTGCCGCTTACCCCGACCGGCTCCGGATCCTCCGGCGGCCTCGACATGGCAACCGTCGCCGCCCTTTTCATCGTCGGCGCAGCCCTCGCCCCCACCGGCGCCGCGCTCGCGTCCCGCGGCACCGTCCCGCTCGCCCGCACCACACCCACGAGCTACAGCAGCGAAGGCCGCACTGGACAGCGCCGCTCGTCGAGGCAGGGACGGGACCCCACCACACGCACCACCAGGACGTCCAAGGCGTCATGGAGGGCCTCGGCGGCTACCGGCGGACCGGCCTTCGCCCTTCCCACACACCGGGCACCAGCTCACGGACGCGCACCGGCCGCCCCGTCTCGAAGCACTGGTTCGCCGCGAGGCCGACGGCCAGGGCGAGGGCGCCGTCGCGTTCGGTGGCCGTCGGGTGGGTCGTCGCGCTCGTGTCCGTCGGCTGCCGTGGGTCCACGGGGCCGAACAGCGCGTCGAGCATGCGCGGGTCGCCGCCGCCGTGGGCCTCGTGCGCGGTGACGAGCGGGACCTCGACCGGCGGCTGCCAAAGGGGACGGAGCGTGAGGCGTGGCCCGCCCGCGTGCTCGGCGGCCGTGTCGCCGTGCAGCGCGCCGCTGCCCGAGGTGATCCGGCTCCCGGGCGGCTGCCAGCGGCTCTCCTCCACCTCCAGCTCCAGTCGGCCCGCACTGCCGTTGAACATCACCCGGTAGCCCTCCCACGGGGAGTAGGCCGTCAGGTGGTACGTCATCGTCGTGCCCCGGGTGTGGCGCACCAGGACCGCCATGTCGTCCTCGATGGTGACGGGCCCGTCGAAGACGTTGCGGTCACGGACGTAACCGTCGTCCTGCTCGGCGTCCAGATAGAGGGCGCGCAGGGTGTCGTCGGCCGCGAGGTCCAGGGCGAAGGGGTCGTCGGCGGCCGGGGCGGCGCCGTGGGCGCGGTCGTAGTCCCGGCGCAGTCCGTGGCGTTCGCCCGCCTCACGGCCGTAGAAGCCGAGCCGTCCGTAGCCGAAGACCTCCTGCGGCTCGTCGGCGAGCCACCAGTTGACCAGGTCGAAGTGATGGCTCGACTTGTGCACCATGAGGCCGCCGCTGTTGTGCTTCTCCCGGTGCCAGCGGCGGAAGTAGTCCGCGCCGTGCCGTACGTCGAGCAGCCACTCGAAGTGGACGGACAGGACCTCGCCGATCGCGCCGTCGGCGAGCAGGGAGCGGACCTTCTCGTGGACGGGGTTGAAGCGGTAGTTGAAGGCGACGGTCAGGGAGTTGCCGGTGTCCCGGACCGTGTCGAGGATGCGGGCGCACCGGCCGGCGTCGACGGTCATCGGCTTCTCGGTGACCACCCGGCAGCCGGCCTTCAGTGCCGGGACGATGTAGCGGTCGTGCTCGGCGTCGACGGTGGTGACGACGACCTCGTCGATGTCCTCCTCGGCGAGCATCTCGGTGAAGCGCTCGGGCTCCCATGCGGAGGCGGCGGGTTCACCGGCCGCGGTCAACAGCCGGTTGTGGAAGGCCATCCGGGTGGGGCTCGGATCGCAGAGCGCGGCGACGAGGTGGTCGGGGCGTGCGGCGAGGGCCCGGGTGAACATCTGGGCGCGGTGACCGGTGCCGACAACGGCTGCGCGGTGACGGGTGGTTCGGCTCATAGAAAGCGCTTCCCCCGTGAGGGAGCCGGCTACGCCCGGTGGCTTGATCGCATCGGTCGACCGGGACGGCTTCCCCTTCACAGACAACCCACAGGCCTCCCCTTTCCGTCCTCTGTGACACGTGAGGCCCCCGGGACGGACGGGGTGCCCGCGCTCGGGGGTTTGAGGAGAGGACCATTGATCCGTGCCCGGCGAATATGTGTGACCGCCGTGGCGGTGCTGGCGGCCCTGGCGGGGTCGCCCGGACTGGCACAAGCCCAACAACCAAGACAGGCGGAGCCGTTGACCGCCGCGCCCGCCGACAGCGAGCTTCCGCCGGGCTGGCGGTTCAGCGGCGAGGGCGTCGCACGTGAGCTGGTCTGGCGTGCGCCGAAGCCCGTTGCCATGGGGGACGCGCGCGTAGAGTTCCACGCCGGGGGCCGGTTGCTCGGTGTGCCGAAGGCGGGGAAGGACGGCCGGACGTTCCGGCTGGACCTCGACGAGGCCCGCGACACGCAACTGACGGATCTTCAAGTGCTCGCCGCCGGCCGCCGGTTGGATGCGGCGGCCGGTGAGACCGACAAGCCTCGCGACCGGGCCGCCGCCAAACCGCCGGCTCCGCTGCCGCCGGGCGCCGTCGACCCCGGGAAACCCGGCTCGTACCGCACGGTCAGCGGCGCGTACGACCTGGACCCGGTGCGACTGCCCGGGTTCAGGGCCCCGGTCGAGATGCGCGCCGAGGTGGTGGCCCCCAAGGGGGCCACCGGCAGCCGCCCGCTCGCGCTCTTCCTGCACGGCCGCCACCCCACCTGTTACAAGCCGGGCACCGAGGAGGACGTGAACATCGACTGGCCCTGCCCGGCCGGAATGAAGGAGATCCCCAGCCACAAGGGCTATCTGCGCGACCAGAAGCTCCTGGCCTCCCAGGGCTATGTGACGGTGTCGATCTCGGCCAACGGCATCAACGGCCAGGACTCGGAGGCCGAGGACGCCGGCGCACAGGCCCGTTCGTCGCTGGTGCGGCAGCACCTGGCCCGCTGGGCCGGCTGGGCCGCCCGCCCGGCCACGGCACCGGCCGTCGTACGCGACGCGCCGAAGGCCGATCTGTCCCGCGTCCTGCTGGTCGGTCACTCGCGCGGCGGCGAGGGCGTGAACCGGGCGGCCATGGACAGCCTCTACCCGCCGCCCGCCGACCAGGACGGCTACCGGGGCCCGGTGCGCTGGAAGGTGCGCGGGACCGTGCTCATCGGACCGACGATCTTCGGCCAGAATCCGGTCGCGGACGTGCCGTCGGTGACGATCCTGCCCGGCTGCGACGGCGATGTGGCCGATCTCCAGGGCGAGGTGTACGTCGACGGGACGCGCGGCGTGAGCCGGGGTACCGCACTGCACAGTGCCGTGTACATGATCGGCGCCAACCACAACTACTTCAACAGCGAGTGGACCCCGGGCCAGGCCGAGGCGCCCGCCTGGGACGACTTCTGGCACGACGAGGAGCAGCCGGACCCGGTGTGCTCGCCGGGCACCGCGACCCGGCTGACCGCCGACCAGCAGCACCAGGCCGGCGCCACCTACATCGCCGCGGCGGCCCGGCTGTTCGTCGCCGGGGACGACCGGGTGCGCCCGCTGCTCGACGGCTCGGGCAAGCGGGCCCCCTCGGCGGACCCCGCCCGGGTCCTGACGCACGCCGTGGGCGGCAAGCGGGGCGCCGGGTTCCTGCCCGACGGAAAGGTCAACGTGACCGGCGGCCGGCTGTGCTCGGCGGTGGACCCCGATCCGGCCGTCTCCTGTCTGGGCTCCGTCACCTCGGGGGCGTCTCCGCACTTCGCGACGTGGGACACGGAACGCGAGACCGGTCGCCGTGCGGTGGAACTGCGCTGGTCCGAGCCGGGGGCGGTGACCCGGGTGCGGCCCGCGGCGCCGCTCTCGCTCGCCGGCGCCGACAGCCTGGCGCTGCGGGTGTTCGTACCGCCGAACACCACCAGGACCGAACTCGACGTGGCTCTCAGCGACTCCTCCGGCCGCCGCGCCACCCTCGGCCGGGTCCGGGTCGACGGGTTGCCGGGCAGCGAACGTACGGCCTCGTACTGGGCGCGCGAGGTGCGCGTGCCGCTCATGGCCGCAGTCCGGGCCGGTCTCGACCTCAAGCACGTCAAGTCCCTCGACCTGACGCCGCGTTCGCGGTCGGGGCAGGCCTGGCTGATGGACGCCTGGGGCTGGCGCCCGGGTACGCCAGCGGTCAAGGAGGCGGCGCTGCCGCGCGTCGACATCGGCCGCACGACGGTGCGGGAGGGCGACTCCGGCGTCCGTACGTACCGCGTTCCGGTCCAGGTGACCGGGAAGAGCAGCGGCCAGGTCCGCGTGTACGTCATCGACCCGGACACCGGCAAGGCGAAGGACCGGCTCGTGACGGTGCGGCCCGGCGGGCACGACATCGACGTGCCGGTGGAGGTGAAGGGCAACACGCGCTACGCGTACGGCACGCAGCACGACATCGTCGTGAAGGCGGTCCGGAACGCGGTCGTCGGTGCGCACCGCGGTGGGGTCTCCGTGGAGGACGACGACCCCAGGCCGACGGTCAGCGTGACGCCGGTCGCGGACCGGGTCACCGAGGGGCAGCCGTTGACCTGGCGGGTGTCGCTGTCCGAGGCCGCCGACGTGGAGCTGTGGTCCATCTTCGCGGTGACCCCGGTCGCCGAGGGCGCGGAACTGTCCACGAAGGACGTCGACCCGGAGTGGCTCGCGGAGAACTCCGGCGCCTCACCGGATCCGGAGCGCCCGCTGTCCGAGGTGGAGGGCCTGTACCTGTGGGCGTCCGTGCCCGCCGGCGAGACCAGCGGCGACGTGACCCTGCCCACCCTCAAGGACGGAGTGGCCGAGCCGGCCGAGTCCGTACGCTTCCAGTTCGTCACCGAGGACGGCGAACCGCAGGAAGGCGGGCCGGTGCTGACCGGCACGGTGCTGGACGGGTCGTAGCCCAGGAATGACGCGGGGGGCGGGCCTGCGTGGCCCGCCCCTCTTGTCATGCTGCGAGCGTCATCCGTATCCCGACGGTCCCGTCCAGCCCTCGGCGCAGCCGGCTGCCGAGAAGGGTGAGGCGGCCGACGATGCCGTACTTGCGGGCGACGAGCTCGCGGTAGCGGGCCGTGGTCTCCGGGTCGCACAGTCCGGCGATGGCCGGTATCTGGTCGCCGGTCGGATTGCCGCGGGCGTCGCAGGGGCCGACGAGGACGTCGGCGCGCGCCCGGATCCGCTTCACCTTCCAGGAGTCGGCGGCCGTCCACGCGCCGAGCGCGTCGCCGTCGCGCACCACCCACACCGGGGTGGCGACCGGGGTGCCGTTCCTGCGGTAGCTGGTGATCAGCAGGTACTTGCCCGCACCGAGCCGGTCCAGCGACATGTCATCCATGGCGGGCAGTCTAGGCACCGGCGAACGGCTGACGTGCGGCCGGTCGTCATCGGTCGAGCGCCGCCGCCATCCGCCGTACGGCCTCCTCGACGATCTCCGGCGATGTCGCGAGATTCAGGCGTACGTGCCCGGCCCCACCGGTGCCGAAGGGGAGCCCGGAGTTGAGTGCCACCCGGCCGCGGTGCAGGAAGGCGTCCGCCGGATCGTCGCCGAGGCCGAGCGCGCGGCAGTCGAGCCAGGCCAGGTAGGTGGCTTCGCCGGGGCGGTAGGCGATCGCGGGCAGGTGCTCGGCGAGCAGTTCCGCGAGCAGGCGCCGGTTGTCGTCGAGCCCGGTCAGCAGGGCGTCCAGCCAGGCCGTGCCGTCGCGCAGGGCGGCGGTGTGGGCGATGATGCCGACGTGGCTGGGGCCGTGTCCGACCTCCTCGGGCAGCCGGGCGAGGTCGGCGGCGGCCGCGGGCCCCGCGACGGCGAGCGCGGCCTTCAGGCCGGCCAGGTTCCACGCCTTCGACGCCGACATCAGCGACAACCCGCTCTCGCCGCCCGGCACGCTCAGATACGGCACGAACTCCGCGCCGCCGAGGACGAGCGGGGCGTGGATCTCGTCGGCGACGACGCGCACGCCGTACTGCTCGGCGAGTGCCGCGACGGCGGTCAGTTCGGCGGCGGTGTGCACGGTGCCGGTCGGGTTGTGCGGGCTGCACAGCAGGTAGGCGGCCCGCCGTCCGTCCGCGACCGCCCCGGCGAAGGCCTCCTCCAGGACGGCGAGGTCGATGCGGCCGGCCGCGCCGAGCGGGGCCTCGACCACCTGCCGGTCCATGTTCCCCACGAACTGGAAGAACGGCGGATACACGGGCGGGTTCACGACCACCGGGTCTCCGGGGCCGGTGACCAGTTTGAGCATCTCGACGACGCCCAGCATCACGTCCGGCACGATCGCGGTGCGCTCCACCGCGAGCCCGTGCCAGCCCCACCGCTTGTCGGCGAACGCGGCGAGCGCCTCGGCGTACGCGGTGCCGGCCGGGTAGCCGGTGTCGCCGAGAGCGAGGGCGTCGGTGACCGCGCGGACCACGGGTTCGGCGAGCGGTACGTCCATCTCGGCCACCCACAGTGGCAGGACGTCCTCGGGGTAGGTGCGCCATTTCATGCTCGTACGGCGTCGAAGGCGGTCGAGGTCGAGTGTGCGCAGGGGATTCGGTTCACCGGACGTGTCGTGCGGGATCCTGGTCATGGGGCACAAGATAGGGGGCTGTGGTGTGACCTGGGAACGTGAGGACGCGGCGGTACGGGGGAGGCGGCCGGTGCCGGCCGACGGGCTGCTGGAGGTCGCCTGCGACGAGTCGGGGTCGGACGGCGAGAATCTGATCAGCGGCAACACCGACGTGTTCGCGCACGCGAGTGTGCGGCTGCCGGTGGAGTCCGCCGCCGCGGCCGTGCAGGAGACACGGGACCGGATCCGCTCGCCCGCCGAGGAGTACAAGGCCAACCATCTGCTGCGGGAGAAGCACCGGGCCGTGCTGGAGTGGCTGCTCACACCCGCGGGGCCGATCCACGGGCGGGCGCACGTGCATCTGACCGAGAAGGCGTTCTTCGTCGTGGACCGGGCCGTCGATCTGCTGCTCGGCGGCGGATCGTCGGATGCCGTCACGCTGTTCCGCGCGGGACGGCGGGATTTCGGGGACGAGCCTTGGCGCGACTTCCTGTCCTCCGCCAACCAGCTGCTGCGGGTACGCAACGACGGTGAGCCGCGGGCGCCCGCCGACGCCTTCTTCCACACGGTCGACACACTGCGTCAGGGCAGGTCCGGTACGGCCGTGCCGGGGATCCTCGAACGGCTCGCGGACGCCCGGTCCCGTGCCGACGCCTATCGGGCGCGGGTGGTGGACGGGCCCACACTGATCCCGGTCCTCAATCCGCTGCTGCCCGCGATCGTCTCGACGGCCGTGTCCTGGAGCGCTGGCGGGCACGCGGTCCGGCTGGTCCACGACCGGCAGAACATGCTGACGCCGGACCGCATCGCCTGGATCGAGGAGACCGCCCGGCGGGCCGGCGCCCGACTCGGCGGACTGCGGCTGGTGGAAGCACGGCGGGATCCCCGGGTGCAGCTCGCCGACTTCCTCGCCGGCATCGCCCGGAAGATCGCCTCGGACGAGCTGAACGGACGCGGCGACCCGGCCCTCACCGCCCTGCTGCGCCCCTACGTCGACCCGGCGTCCGTGTGGGGCGACGAGCACAGCTGGCTCCGGCTCGGCCCGCCGCCGCGCACCACGCCGGCCGGCCCGGCCGTACACGCCGCCGGCTGACTCCGGTCCGCCGTTCCAGGAGGCAGATCACGCGATCCGTGAACGCGCCCGTCCTCGGCCACGTATGGAAGGAGGGCACTCAAGTACCGGAGCGCCCCACGGTGTTGACCGTATGTTCGGGTTCGGGAGCCATGCATGAGGCACGCACGACGACGGGTCGTCCGGCGAGTGACACGGCTGGCGGCCGTCGGCGGACTTCTCCTCGGAGGGACGATGGTCACGCGCGCCGTGGCGAGCGAACCTCCCGACCCCTCCGCGGTCCCGCGCACGTACGCCCAGCAGACCGAGGACATGGGCGCTGGTCTCGTCTCGCGGCTCGGCACTTCCCGTACGGCGGGCACCTGGATGGGCGACGACGGCCGGCCGGTCGTCGCGGTCACCGACGAGGACGCGGCCGCCGAGGTCCGGCGGGCGGGCGCCGAGGCGAAGATGGTGTCGCACAGCATGAACGAGCTCAAGTCGGCGACCACGACGCTGCGTTCGGCGCCCCGGGTGGCCGGTACCGCGTGGGCCATGGACTATCAGACCAACGAAGTGGTGGTTCGGGGCGACAGCACCGTCTCCGCCACCGACTGGTCCCGGATGACTCAGATGGCGGACAGGATCGGCAGCTTCGTCCGCATGGAGCGCACCGAGGGCGCCTTCACGACCCGGCTCAACGGCGCGCAGCCGATCCTGTCGACCGCCGGGCGCTGTTCGGCGGGCTTCAACGTGACGAACGGACAGCGCGACTTCATCCTGACGGCCGGACACTGCGGGCCCAACGGTTCCGTCTGGTTCGCGGACAACGGGGGCAACCGGCAGGTGGGCAAGACGACGACGCGGAGCTTCCCCGGCGACGACTACTCCCTCGTGGAGTACGACGGCGGCCGGGCGGGCGACGGTGCGGCCGTCGTGGCCATCGGCGACGGCAAGGGAGTGCAGATCACGGGCGCGGCCGATCCGGCCGTCGGGCAGCGGGTGTTCCGCAGCGGCAGTACGAGCGGTCTGCGCGACGGGCAGGTGACGGCGCTCAACGCGACGGTGAACTACCCCGAGGGCACCGTGACCGGTCTGATCGAGACGAACGTGTGCGCCGAACCCGGGGACAGCGGCGGGCCGATGTTCTCCGAGGGGATCGCGCTCGGCGTGACCTCGGGCGGCAGCGGCGACTGCGCGAACGGCGGGACGACGTTCTTCCAGCCGATCACCAAGGCGCTGGACGAGCTCGACGTCCAGTTGCTCGTGGCGGCCCCGCAGGGCAACGCCGGCGGGAACGGTACGCCCTCACCGGCGCCGTCCGCCTCGGCCACGCAGAGCGCGGTCGATCCCGGCGACGCCTCGCCCGGGTCGTCGGCCCCGGTGGCGGGGGCGGCACCGCTGCTGACCCGGCTCACGGACCCCAGGAACGTCGGTCCCGGGCTGCTGGTCGTCGCGGGCAGTCTGGTGGCGTTGGTGGCCACGCGGTACATCCGCGCGGAACAGGACCGCAAGGCCTACCGGCGCTACTACTCGGCCACATGGAGCTGATCTCCCAGCAGGAGGTGGCCCCTTCATCCCACGCTCAGCAGGACGGTGGCCATGGCCGCGCCCAGCAGGCCCGCCGTCTGCCATCGGGTGACCTTCTCGTGCAGCAGGGCGAGGCCGAGGATCACGGGGAGCGCCGGGTAGAGGGAGGCGAGCACCACGGCGACGGCGAGCATCTGCCGCTGGGCGGCGAGCAGATACAGGACGAGACCGAGGGCGGCCCCTGCCCCGACCAGCAGCGCCTGGACGCACTGACCCGACGGCATCCGCAGGTGACCGGCGTGCCGCGCCGCGCTGGGCAGCAGAACGAGGACGGCGGCGACCCGGCCCGCCGCCACCGGCCACAGTCCGCTGGTGGAGTCCGCCTGGGCGAGCGCGATGTACTGCACGGCGACGCCCGCGCTGGCCAGCAGTCCGTCCGCCACTCCCCCGGCCCGGTTCGCGCCGCCGCCGGAGACGAGCCAGAGCGCGGGCACCGTGACGGCGATGCCCGCCCAGGCGAGCGGCGTCGGCCGGTCCCCGAGGAGCACTCCGCACAGCACCGACAGGGCGACTCCGGTGACGGCGCTGACGGGCACGATCACGCTCATCGCGCCGCGGCTGAGCCCGCGGTTGAGGAAGTGCATGGCGCTGCCGCTTCCGGCGCCGGACAGCGCTCCCCACAGCAGATCCACCGGGCGGACGGCGTCGGCGGGCAGGAGAAGCGCGGCCGCGCAGGCGAGCAGGAGGCCGCCGAGTTGGCCGAGGAAGGTAACGGTGGCGAAGTGGGCGCGCCGGGACAGGATTCCGCCGGCGAAGTCGACGATGCCGTAGCAGACGGCCGAGGCCAGTGCGAGGAGGGGGCCCATCCGGTCAGGGGTGCCCCGCGGAGGCGGGCCGATGCCTGGCGGCGGCCCTCAGGGTGGGGTCAGGCCGCCTGCACCGGTTGCTGGGGGGCCGCTGCGGCCCACTCCAGGACGAGCCGCCGATACTCTTCGCGCTGCTCGCCGGTCAGTGTCCCGCCCGACCGGAACCACAGGGCCCGGATCTCCTCGTTGACCTCGTCAGCCGATCTTTCGGTAGCGGGCTCAACAGTGGTGGACATGCTGTGAAGCATACGGCTCCGAAGGTGAAGGCGATGTGAGTAATCAGGATCTAAACGGGCATTCCGGACCGTGTTACTGATCACGTCCATCTCGTCAACGGCCGTGGCGCACTTCACACTTCCAGCGCCCCCAGCACCAGCACCTGGATGGCCAGCACGGCGGCGCCACGGGCCCAGTCGTGAAAGTCGGACACCTTGGTCTCCAGGTCGATCGGGGCGGCCAGCGGGTGCCGCTGGGCGCGGATGCTCCCCTCGACCGCCTTGCCTGCCACGTCCATCAGCCCGACGCCCTCTCCCGCGAGCAGGATCTTCTGCGGCATGGCGAAGTTGGCGATCTGGGCGACCAGGGTGCCCAGGGCCCGCGCGGCCTCGTCGATGACGCGGGCGGGCATGGGCTCCCCGGCGGCTGCGAGGGCGAGGATCTCCTCGTAGCTGTGGTCACGGCCGGTGGCGGCCCGGACCTGGTAGCGGATGTTGGGGATGGTCAGCAGCGAGACCGCGCTGCCGCGTTCGCCGTCGGGAGTGAGCGGGCCATTGGGGTTCACGATCCAGTGGCGGCCGAAACCGCGGTCCTCCTCGGCATACGGCACCCGCTTGCCGCCGAGGACGAGGCCGTAGCCGATGCCGGCGCCGATGGTGAGGACGACGAAGCGGTCGAGGCCGCGGCCGGCGCCGAACCAGGTCTCGGCCTCGACCAGGGCTGCGACGTCGTTCTCCACGACCACCGGCAGCCCCGTGCGCTCCTCGACGAGGGCGGCGAGCGGCACGTCCCGCCACAACAGGAACGGCGACTCCCCGACCACGGCGCGGTCCTGCACCAGGCCGCCGACTCCGATGCCGACGCCGGCGATCCGGGGGTGGGCGCGGGCGAGTTCCGCGGTCATCTCGGCCAGCAGGTCGGCGACCTCGGCCGGATCGTGGGTGGCGAGGGGGCGGTCGTGGCGGGCGACGATGTCGCTGCGGAGGGTGGTGACGACGCCGTAGACCATGTCCTCGGTGATCTTGAAGCCGAGGAAGGACCGGGATTCGGCGACGACGTCGAGCGGCTGCGAGGGCCGCCCCTGGCGCGCCTCGGCCGGAGCACCGGCCTCGGAGACCTCGATCAGCAGGCCGGACTCGATCAGCGGCTTGGTCAGCCGGGTCAGGCTGCCCGGCGAAAGATCCAGGCGCCGGGCGAGCTCGGTGCGCGACAGCGGGCCGTGGACGAGCACCTCGATCGCCACCGAGCGTTCGCCGGGACTCAGCGGAAGCCAGCTGGCGGCACCTGTGGTCATGAAGGTCAGACTCCCACAAAGATTTCTTTCGCCGTAAAAGCAATGTGGCCATTCTAGAGCGCCACGCCCGTGCTGGAAAAGATGTTTGCGCGGCCCTTGACGTCAGGATTCTTCCGCCACAAAAGTAAGTGCCGAGGACGAGCCGCCGCAGACGAGGGAGTCTCCCGATGACCATCGCCTCCAGCAGCCCTCCGTCGCGTGTGCCCTTGGGCAGCGCCGAGAGGGCACGGACCAAGCCGAGGACGGACCGGGCGGGGGCCGGTGAGAACGGGGGCGACGGGCGCCTGGCCGCGGTGTTCATCGCGCCGGCCCTGCTGGGCTTCCTGGTCTTCCTGCTCTGGCCGACGCTGCGGGGCATCTATCTGAGCTTCACCCGCTTCAACCTGCTCACGCCGGCGGAGTGGGTGGGCCTCGACAACTACGTCCGTATGGTCAACGACCCGATCTTCTGGGACTCGTTGTGGGTCACCGTCGAGTACGTCGTCATCAACATCGGCATACAGACGGTGGCGGCGCTCGCCATCGCGGTGCTGTTGCAGCGGCTGACCCAGTCGGCCCTGCTGCGGGGCATCGTGCTCACCCCGTATCTGATGTCGAACGTCGTCGCCGGCCTGGTGTGGCTGTGGATCCTGGACACCCAGCTCGGCATCGGCAACGAGATCATCAGTGCCCTCGGCGCCGACCGCATCCCCTTCCTCGCCGACGAGACCTGGGCGATCCCCACCATCGCCCTGATCAACGTCTGGCGGCACGTCGGCTACACCGCCCTGCTCCTCTTCGCGGGTCTCCAGGCGATCCCGAACGACATGTACGAGGCGGCCAGGGTCGACGGCGCGAGCGAGTGGCGGATGTTCTGGCGGATCACCATGCCGCTGCTGCGCCCGGTGCTGGCGGTCGTGCTGATCATGACGGTGATCGGTTCGTTCCAGGTCTTCGACACCGTGGCGGTGACCACCGCGGGCGGCCCGGCGAACGCGACCAACGTGCTCCAGTTCTACATCTACGGCTCCGCCTTCGGCCGCTTCCAGTTCGGCTACGCCTCGGCGATGTCCGTCGCCCTGCTGGTCGTGCTCAGCGCGATCACCGTCCTGCAGTACCGGCTCACCCGGGCCGGCCAGACCGACCTCGGCTGACGGAAGGGAGACACCGACATGGCCGCTGTGACCGCCACGACGACAACGACGACAACGACGCCGACCGGCATACGACCGAGCCGGCGCAGGCTCTCCCTCGGCCGGGCCACCGCCTGGACCGTGATGGGCCTGATCGTCCTCATCACCCTGCTGCCGTTCTACTGGATCCTGCGCACCGCGCTGTCCACCAACGCGGGCCTCAACGCCGACCCCACCAACCCGCTCCCGGTCGATCTCACGACCAGCGGCTTCGAGCGGGCCCTCGGTCTGCAGTCGGCGAAGGAGGCCGTCGCGCAGGGCGGCGCGGGCGGCGGGCTGGACTTCTGGCGCTATCTGCTCAACTCGGTGATCGTCTCGACGCTGATCGCCGGCTGTCAGATCTTCTTCTCCGCGATGGCCGCGTACGCCTTCTCGCGGCTGCGCTGGCGGGGTCGGGACAAGGTCTTCGGTCTGTTCCTGGCCGGGCTGATGGTGCCGACCATCTTCACGCTGCTGCCGAACTTCGTACTGATCAAGCAGCTCGGCCTGGTGGACACGCTGCTCGGGATCGCGCTGCCCAGCCTCTTCATGACCCCGTTCGCCATCTTCTTCCTGCGGCAGTTCTTCATGAACATCCCCCGGGAGGTCGAGGAGGCGGCGCTGCTCGACGGCGCGGGCAAGGTGCGGATCTTCTTCCGGGTGGTCCTGCCGATGGCGTCCACGCCGATTCTCACGCTGTCCGTGCTGACGTACATCACCGCCTGGAACGACTACTTCTGGCCGCTGATGGTTTCCTACAGCGACAGCTCGCGCGTGCTGACCGTGGCGCTGGCGATCTTCCGGGCGCAGACCCCGGCGACCGGCGTCGACTGGTCCGGGCTCACGGCGGCGACGCTGATCGCCGCGCTGCCGATGCTGGTGCTCTTCGCCTGCTTCGCGCGCCGCATCGTCAGCTCCATCGGCTTCACCGGGATCAAGTGAGGGAACACTGATGCGACTTCGTACGCTGACCGCGCTGGCCGGAGCGCTGACGCTGTCCCTGGTGACCGGATGCGCGCAGGGCGACTCCACCGGAGCGTCCGCGAACACGGTGACCTACTGGCTGTGGGACGCCAACCAGCTGCCCGCCTACGAGGCCTGCGCGAAGGGGTTCGAGAAGGAGAACCCCGGACTGCGGGTGAAGATCACGCAGTTGGGCTGGAGCGACTACTGGACCAAGCTCACCGCCGGGTTCATCGCGGGCACCCAGCCGGACGTGTTCACCGACCACATCCAGAAGTTCGGCCAGTTCGCCGATCTGAAGGTGCTGGAGCCGCTGGACGACCTGGACATCAAGGACTCCGACTACCAGCCGGGCCTCGCCGCCAACTGGATCGGTCAGGACGGCCACCGCTACGGCGCCCCGAAGGACTGGGACACCGTCGCGCTCTTCTACAACGACAAGATGGCCAAGGACGCCGGGCTCACCGCCGAGCAGCTGAACAACCTGGCCTGGAACCCGAAGGACGGCGGCACCTTCGAGAAGGCCATCGCCCATTTGACGGTCGACAAGAACGGCAAACGGGGCGACGAGCCCGGCTTCGACAGGAACAACGTAAAGGTGTACGGGCTGGCCACCAACGGCGGCGGCTTCGCCGACGGCCAGACGCAGTGGAGCATGTTCACCGGCTCCGCCGGGTGGAGCTACACGGACAAGGCCCGCTGGGGCACGAAGTACCAGTACGACAGCAAGACCTTCCAGTCCGTGGTCGGGTGGTACTTCGGTCTGGCGAAGAAGGGCTACCTGGCCCCGTTCTCCGACTACAACATCCAGTCCAACCAGGCCACCACCCAGGTCGCCGCGGGCAAGGCCGCCACCGCCTTCGACGGGGCCTGGATGATCTCCACCTACGACGGCTACAAAGGCCGGGACATCAAGTCCGCCCCGACTCCCGTCGGCCCCACCGGCAAGCGCGCCACGATGATGAACGGCCTCGCCGACTCCATCACCAAGGCCTCCAAGAACAAGGCGGGCGCACGGAAATGGGTGGCCTATCTGGCCTCCGACAAGTGCCAGACCATCGTCGGCCGGGCCGGTGTCGTCTTCCCCGCCACCCCGGCCGGCACCGAGGCCGCGATCGCCTCCTACAAGAAGAAGGGCATCGACGTGTCCGCCTTCACCGAACCCGTGGACGACAAGAAGGCCTTCCGGACTTTCTCCTACCCGATCACCAACTACGCGGCGGACGTGCAGGCGCTCATGCAGCCGGCCATGGAGGACATCTACGGCAACGGCAGGTCCGTGAGCAGCCTCGACCAGACCAACGACCAGATCAATCTGATCCTCGACCAGTGAAGGGCACGCCTTACATGACGTTCTCCATCGGCATCGTCGGCGCCGGGCAGTTCTCGGGACAGTTCGCCAAGCTGTTCCTGGCCCATCCCGGCGTCAGCGACGTCTACGTCACCGACCTGCTCCCCGAACGGGCCGAGCAACTCGCCGCCGCCGAAGGCCTCACGGGCACCTTCCCGACGTACGAGGCCATGCTGGAGTCGAAGGCGGTCGACGCGGTCGCGATCTTCACCCAGCGCTGGACGCACGGACCGCTGGTCGTCCAGGGGCTGAACGCCGGCAAGCACGTGTACTCCGCGGTCCCCATGGCGATCACCACGGAGGAGATCGCGGCGATCATCGACGCGGTCAAGGCCACCGGGCTGACGTACATGATGGGCGAGACCAGCCAGTACAACCCGGCGACCGTGCACGCCCGCAACCAGATCGCCGAGGGCGCCTTCGGGCGGATCTTCTACGCCGAGGGCGACTACGTCCACGACATGGACCTGGGGTTCTACGAGGCGTACCAGTACAGCGGCGGCGAGAACTGGAAGGCGACCGCCAGCTATCCCCCGCTGCTCTACCCCACGCACTCGATCGGCGGGGTGCTGGGCGCCTGGCGGACGCACGCGGTGAGCGTGTCGGCGCTCGGTGTCGTGGACGAGCGCGGGGACGGGGTGTTCGACAAGGAGGTCAGCCAGTTCGGCAACGACGTCTCCAACGCCACCGCGCTGTTCGAGGTGGCGGGCGGCGGCTCCTTCCGCACCAACGAGTTCCGGCGGGTGGGCTATCCCTCGCACATACGGGAGTCCCGTTTCCGGTTCTTCGGGACGGAGGGGAGCATGGAGCAGCTCGCCACGGTGGCCCTGTGGCAGGACAAGAACGGCGTGAAGGACATCAGCGAGCTCCTTGAGCCGAAGCCCACCATGTCTCCTGACGACCCGTCACTCCAGCACATCGCGCCGGACCTTCGGGCCGCCTTCACCTCCGGGTCGGCAGCCGTGCACGACCGCTCCCGCCTGCCCCGGGAGTTCGACAACCTGCACAACGGCCACGAGGGCAGCCACCACTTCCTGGTGGACGACTTCGTGACCGCCGTCAACACGCGCACACTGCCGTCGGTGAACGCGTGGGTGGCCGCTCGCTACACCCTGCCGGGCATCGTCGCGCACGAGTCCGCGCGGCAGGGCGGGGTCAGGCTGGAGATCCCGGACTTCGGAGACGCGCCCGAGGCGTGAGTCTTGAGGCAGCGGCCGAGCCGGGTGCCTGTGCGCTGCGTCAGGTGCCCGGCTTGCGGCCGTACACGAAGACGTCGTCGCCCTTCTTCAGCAGCGACCAGTACTTCTTGGCGTGCGTCTTGGTCATGTTCACGCAACCATGCGAGCCGGGCGGGTTCCACATGCTGACGCCGACCGAGTGGAAGGCCTGGCCGCCGTCGAAGAACTGGCTGTAGGGCATCGGCACGTCGTAGATGGACGAGACGTGGTCGATGTGCCGCCAGTAGATCTTCTTCAGGCCGGTGCGGGTCTCGTAGCCGTTGCGGCCGGTGCGCACCGGCACCGGGCCGTAGACGAGCTTCTTTCCGTCCTGGATCCAGCTCAGCTGGAGGGTCAGGTTCACGCAGGCGATGCGGCCCTTGTTGACCGGGCACTTGCCGTTCTTGTTGGGGTTGTTCCCGACGGCCTTCTGCTTGTTCATCAGGTCCATCACACCCCAGGTGACGGGACCCGCGTAGCCGATGTTCGGCGTGATGCCGTGCTTGTTCTGGAAGGCCTGGATGGCCTTGCAGTCGGCGGCGGACTGCTTGCCGTCGACCGGCCGGCCGAGGAACTTCTCCACCTGCTTCTGGTACGGCCCGGTCTGCGTGGTGCAGCTCGCGGCCTGCGCCGGCACGGCGCCCAGCGCGAGCGTGAGCGGCGCCACCAGTCCGGTGATCCCCAGTGCGACGGCTCCCCGTCTGCGTATGTCCCCCATGACCTGTCCCCTTCATATGGTCCTGCGATCTCTGCCAGCTAGACCGCTGCCCAGGGGAATCGGTTGTAGCCCCGCTCACGCTGGGACGAAACGGTGACATTCGACACCGGGCAGCCGTCCGGCCGGGAGGCGCCGGCCGCGCCGGTCGACGCCCGCATCACCCTCGGAGCGCGTGCCGGAAGCCCGTGTTGACGGCGGTGAGGCCGCCATCGACGACCAGTGTGGTGCCGGTGATCCAGGACGCGTCGCGGGAGGCGAGGAAGGCAACGGCGGCAGCGATGTCCTCGGGTTCCCCGACCCGCCCCAGGGGGTACAGCCGCCGTACCGCTTCCAGCTCCTCCTCGCGGCCTCGCCAGGCCGTGGTGCGCACGGTGCCCGGTGCCACGAGGTTGGCGCGGACGCCGCGCTCGGCGGCGTGACCGGCGAAGGTGCGGGTCAGGGAGGCCAGGCCCGCCTTGGCGGCGCTGTAGGCGTGGTTGCCGAAGTCCTGGAGCCCGTTGACGGAGCCGATGTTGACCACCGCGCCGCGGCCGGAGGCCGCCAGATGCGGCAGGGCGGCACGGCAGCACCTGTACGCGCCGTTGAGGGTGACGTCGAGATCACGGGCCCACGCCTCGTCCGGTTCCTGCTCGAAGAGCGGCGCGTCGGGCGAGCAGTGGGCGGCGTTGTTGACCAGCACGTCGAGCGAGCCGAAGGTGTCCACGGCGTACTCCACGGTCGCCTCGACCGCCGCCTGGTCGGCCACGTCGCATGCGAACGCCTCGGCGACGAGTCCGTCCCCTCGCAGTGCCGCCGCCGTCTTCTGGGCCTCGACCGGGTCGGCGTCGGCCACCAGGACCCGCGCCCCCTCTCCGGCGAACCGGCGGGCGGTGGCCGCGCCGATGCCGCGCGCCGCACCCGTGACGAGAACTCCGTACTCCTCGAAACGCCTCGTGTCGGTCATGGGGGCGACCGTACTCCCAGGCGTTCTGGCGTTGCCTGCGAGCCATGCGGCGCGCTGGACGCTGCCGCCGGTGAGCCCTCCTGACCTCAGCGGTAGCCGGTCGTGTCGGCCGGTTTGCCCGCGTCCTGGACATCGACGAGATAACGCCAGGCGTCGGGGCGGCTGCCGTCGAGGTCGGTGAAGCCGTACACCTGGGCGAGGGAGCCGCTTGAGAGGGACTGGCCGTTCCAGCGCGCCACGTCGGGGTCGGCGGCGAGCGCGGCGACGGCGCGGCCGACGTAGCGGGGCGTCTCGGAGATGGCGAAGTGCGGGACACGGTCGAGGGCGTCGCGCCAGTTGTCCTCGCGGACCCCGTAGTTGTCGAGCATCATTTCCGAGCGCAGCCAGCCCGGGGTCAGCGCGACGGCGGTGGCGCCGCGCGGTCCCAGTTCGTGGCCGAGGGAGAAGGCCATGCGCAGGACGGACGCCTTGGCGAGGTCGTAGAAGAAGTTGACGCGGTAGGTGTCGCGGTTGTACTCGGCGGTGCCGTCGGTCATCTCGATCACCAGGCCCCCGGGGTGGCGCAGGAGCAGCGGCAGGGCGTGGTGGCTGGTGATCGCGTGCGTCTCGACGGCGAGCCGGAGCAGCCTGAGGCCCTTGTCGAGGTCGTGCTCCCAGACGGGGGTGTCCCAGGCGAAGAGCTTCTCGCCGCCCCAGATGTCGTTGACGAGGACGTCGAGGCGGCCCCGCTCGTCCGCGATGCGGTCCACGAGGGTGCGGACCTGCGCCGGGTCGAGGTGGTCGGTGGGTACGGCGATGCCGTGGCCGCCGGCCTCGGTGACCAGATCGGCGGTGTCCTCGATGGTCTCGGGGCGGTCGTACTCCGAGCGCCGGGCCCGGGTGGTGCGGCCGGTGACGTAGACGGTGGCGCCGGCCGCCCCGAGCTCCACGGCGGTGCCGCGTCCGGCTCCGCGTGTCGCTCCGGCGACCAGCGCGACCTTGTCTTCCAGCGGCTGTGACATGTCCGACCTCCCGTTTGCCCGATGTCGTTTCGAGCATGACGGGAAAGCCGGACAACCTATGTCGCCTTTTGTGTCAGGTCATCCGGCCGCACGCGGTTTCTCGCCCAACTCGTCGAAGTCCGCCAGGAACCAGATGTGACCGCCCTGGTTCGTCTCGTACACGAAGTCGCGCAGCGCAGCGCTCTCGCCGTCGAGGGCCGGTCCGTCGGGGGTGCGGCGCAGGACGCCCACGCCATGGAGCTTCACAGTGTCGTCGGTGGTCATGACAAGCGGGCTGATCGCCCCTCGATCAGTGACCGCGGGCGATCCACTCCTGAAGGTGGGGTGCCTCCGCGCCGATGGTGGTCGGGTCGCCATGGCCGGTGAGGACCTTCGTCTCGGGCGGGAGGGCGAGCAGGCGGTCGCGGATCGAGTCGATGATCGTCGGGAAGTGGGAGTAGGAGCGGCCGGTGGCGCCGGGGCCGCCCTGGAAGAGGGTGTCGCCGGTGAAGACGGTGGCCAGGCCCTGGTCGTACAGGCAGACCGCGCCGGGCGCGTGCCCGGGCGTGTGCAGGACCCTCAGGTCGGCGCCGGCCGCCTCGATGACCTGCCCGTCGACCAGCCAGGCGTCGGGCTCCCGGTCGGGGTGGGTCTGCTTCCACAGCGGCAGGTCGTCGCGGTGCAGCCAGATGGTGGCTCCGGTGCGCTCCGCGAGGGCGGGCGCGGCGTCGATGTGGTCGTTGTGGGCGTGGGTGCACACGATGGCCGTCAGCCGGCGGTCGCCGACGGCCTCGGCGATGGCGTCGGCGTCGTGGGCTGCGTCGATGACGACGGCCTCGTGGTCGTCGCCGACGATCCATACGTTGTTGTCGACGTCCCAGGTGCCGCCGTCGAGCGTGAACTGGCCGGAGGTGACGAGGCGTTCGATGCGGGCGGTCATCACAGCACCACCACCGAACGCAGGACGTCGCCGTGGTGCATCCGCTCGAAGGCCTTCTCCACGTCGGTGAGTTCGATCGTCTCGGTCACGAAGGCCTCGAGATCCAGGCGTCCTTGCAGGTGCAGGTCGATCAGCATGGGGAAGTCCCGGGAGGGCAGGCAGTCGCCGTACCAGGACGACTTCAGCGCCCCGCCGCGGCCGAAGACGTCCAGCAGCGGCAGTTCCAGCTTCATCTCCGGGGTCGGCACACCGACCAGCACCACGGTGCCGGCCAGGTCGCGGGCGTAGAAGGCTTGCTTGTACGTCTCCGGGCGGCCCACCGCCTCGATCACCACGTCCGCGCCGAAACCGCCGGTCAGCTCGCGGATCGCCTCCACCGGATCGCTCGTGCGCGAGTTGACCGTATGGGTGGCGCCCATGCCGCGCGCGGTCTCGAGCTTCCGGTCGTCGATGTCCACGGCGATGATCTTCGCCGCGCCCGCCAGGTTCGCCCCGGCGATCGCCGCGTCGCCCACGCCCCCGCAGCCGATGACCGCGACCGTGTCGCCCCGGCCGACATTGCCGGTGTTGATCGCGGCACCGATACCGGCCATGACGCCGCAGCCCAGCAACCCCGCCACCTGCGGGGCGACCGACGGGTCGACCTTGGTGCACTGCCCGGCCGCGACCAGCGTCTTCTCCGCGAACGCGCCGATCCCCAGCGCCGGGGAGAGTTCCTGACCGGTCGAGGCGAGGGTCATCTTCTGTTCGGCGTTGTGGGTGTCGAAGCAGTACCAGGGCCGCCCGCGCAGACACGCCCGGCACTGCCCGCACACCGCGCGCCAGTTGAGGATCACGAAGTCGCCCGGCGCGACATCCGTGACGCCGTCACCGACCGACTCCACCACACCGGCGGCCTCGTGCCCCAGCAGGAACGGGAAGTCGTCACTGATCCCGCCCTGCTTGTAGTGCAGATCGGTGTGACAGACCCCGCACGCCTGCACCCCCACCACGGCCTCGCCGGGACCCGGATCGGGCACCACGATCGTCTCCATCCGCACCGGCTCGTCCTTGCCCGGTGCGATCACGCCGCGTACTTCCTGCGCCATGGTGGCTGCCCCTTCCCTCGGCTGGTGTCGTCCCTGCTCCGACCCTACGTGTGACTGATCGGTAACGGCCTCCTCAGCCGGATTCCGGGCGCCGTGCGAGGAACACGAACTCGCGACCCGGGCGGTCGGGAGCTTCGCGCACGTCCACCACCACGTACCCCTGCACGATGAGCTCCGTCTCGATCTCCTGCCGCTCGCGGAAACGCAACGTCGAGTCCGACGTCAGCACCTCCCCGTCCGCGGCGAACACATAGGTCGAGCGGAACGTCACCAGCGGCCCGCTCACGTCGGTCACCTCGACCCAGTTCTCGACCGCGCCGACACCGGGGATCTCCGTGACCCCGTACGAAGCCTCCCGGTTCCACTCCTGCCAGGCGCGCCGGGACGGATCCCGGGTCTCGAAGACCAGGTGCCCGCCCGGCCGCAGTGCCGCAAAGGTCCCCCGCAGCGTCTCCCGCCAGGTCCGTGGGTCGGCGATGGCCTGGGCGACGTTCCCCGTCATGGTCGCGAGGTCGACCCGCAGCGGCGGGAGCGCTGTCGCGTCACCGTGGATCCAGCGCACCCGCTCGCCGCCCGGCTTGCCCCGGGCCACGTCGAGGGACGCCTGGGCGGGGTCGACGCCGACGACCTCGATCCCGCGGTCGGCCAGCAGGAGCGCGAAGACACCCGTCCCGCAGCCGATGTCCAGCACACGGCGGGCACCGGCCTCCTCCGCGATGCGGAGGTACGCGTCGAGATCACGGCGGTCGGGGTCGAGCGGGTCGTGGACCGCGGCGAGCCGTGGCAGCCCGAAGCACTCGTCAGCCATGGGGCCGAAGGTAGGGGGAGCCGCCTGCGGGGGCCACCCGGTTTCGCTGTCGGCGTCCGCTCCACCACCCGGAATCCCGGCGCCCGGCGCGCAGAGCCGACGTAGCCTGAGCGTTCCGCCCGACTCCCGAGGAGCACCGTGACGACCACCGCGACGGAGCAGAACCCGCCCACCTGGCGGCTGCTCCTCGGATACGTACGACCGCACCGGTGGGCGCTGCTGGCGGGTGCCCTGCTCTCGCTGGTCACGGGTGGCACCGGGCTGCTGCTGCCGCTGGTGGCACGGGAGTTGATCGACGACCTGTCGCACGACCGCACCATCACCGGCGCGTTGGTCGTCATGTCGGGGCTGGTGGTCGCCAACGCGGCGCTGGGCGCGCTGGGTTCGTACGTGCTGCGGCGCACCGCCGAGTCGGTGGTGCTCGGCGCACGGCGCGCCCTGTCGTCGTATCTGCTGCGGCTGCGCATCGCGGCCGTGGACCGCAGCGAGCCGGGCGATCTGATGGCCCGCATCACCTCGGACACGACCCTGCTGCGCGAGGTCACCACCGACTCCCTGGTGGGCCTCGGCACCGGCGGGCTCACGCTGGTCGCGACGGTGGTCATGATGGGCCTGGTGGATCCGGTGCTGCTCGGGGTCACACTGGCGGTGATCCTGGGCGCGGGCACGGTCCTCGGTGTGATCGTGCCGCGCATCAACCGGGCGAGCCGGCGGGCGCAGGACGCGGTCGGGGTGATGGGCGCCTCGCTGGAGCGGATCCTCGGCGCGCTGCGCACGGTGAAGGCGTCGGGCGCGGAGCACCGGGAGGAGCGCACGCTGCACGCGGCGGCCGAGGAGTCGTGGCGGCAGAGCGTGCGCGCGGCCAAGTGGTCGGCGGCGGCGGGCAATACGGCGGGGCTCGCGATGCAGATCGCGTTCATCACGGTGCTCGCGGTGGGCGGGGCACGGGTCGCGACAGGGGCGATCGACGTGGGCACGCTGGTGGCGTTCCTGCTGTACGTCTTCTATCTGATGTCGCCGATCCAGCAGGTCGTCGGCGCGATCACCCAGTACCAGACGGGCGCCGCGGCCCTCGCCCGCATCCAGGAGGCGCTGCGCCTGCCGTCCGAACCGGCGGCCTCGCCCGCGCCGTTGCCGTCGCCCGAGGCGGAGCCCGCGGCCGTCGCCTTCGACGACGTCCGCTTCCGCTACGCCGACGATCTGCCGTACGTCCATCACGGGGTGACGTTCGCCGTGCCCGCCCGGGGCATGACGGCGTTCGTCGGCCCGTCCGGCGCGGGCAAGACCACCGTCTTCTCGCTCGTCGAGCGGTTCTACGACCCCGAGTCCGGCACCGTCTCGCTCGACGGCCGGGACCTCGCGGACTGGGATCTGTCCCAACTCCGTTCCGCCATCGGCTATGTGGAGCAGGACGCGCCCGTGCTGTCGGGTTCGCTGCGGGACAATCTGCTGCTGGGCAATCCGGACGCGGACGAGGGCGCCGTCGCCCGGGTGGTGAAGACGACCCGTCTGGACGGTCTGGTCGCCCGGCTGCCCAGTGGCCTCGACACGCTGGTCGGGCATCGTGGCACCAGGCTGTCGGGCGGCGAGCGCCAGCGGGTCGCCATCGCCCGGGCCCTGCTGCGCCGCCCCCGGCTGCTGCTTCTGGACGAGGCGACCTCGCAGCTGGACGCGGTGAACGAGGCGGCGCTGCGCGACACGGTCGCCGACGTGGCCCGTACGACCACGGTCCTGGTCGTCGCGCACCGGCTGTCCACGGTGACGATGGCCGACCGGATCGTGGTGATGGACGCGGGCCGGGTGCGCGCGGTGGGCACCCATCGGGAACTGGTGAGCGCCGACCCGCTGTACGCGGAGTTGGCGGCGACACAGTTCCTGGCGACGACCGGGGACTGACCGCTCAGCCCTCGAGCCTGCGCAGCCGCTCCGCGTCGCCCGTGCGGGGGCAGGTGACGCATGCCTCTTCCGGCCGGATCTTGTAGAAGAGGCAGCAGCCGGCGCGTGTCCGTGTGGCATGGCGTCGGCCGCTGTCTCCCACCAGGTACCGGAAGTCGGCTCCGGCCGGGTACGGAGGCACGGCGGTCGGCAGGATGTCGGTGGCGGCCCGCACGGCGTCGGCCTCCTGGCCGAGCATCCGGCCGAGGTACCAGATCCCGGAGACGAGGTCGTCGCAGACCATGCCCCACAGAGTGCGCGCCCCGCGCCGTACCGTGGGGCCGAGCGCGGACAGGAGCCGACGCATGTGCTCGGCGACGGCCATGCGCAACGCGGCCCGCAGTTGTTCTTCCTGAGGGAGTGTCAGTACTCCTGGCAGCGCGGCCAGGGGGTCGCCGGCCAGGCAGGCGAGGTCCGTGCCGGGGATGATCGTGTACGTGCCCGTGGCGAGGTCCAGCCGGACGTCCTCGGACCCGATCCGGGGGACCCGCCGGTCGAGATACCAGGCTCCGCCGATCAGCAGGCCGACTGGCACGGTCGCCGCCGGCCTGGCCGCGGCGGCGGGCAGCGCCCGCTGGGGCCCGGCCGGTCTTCCGCGACCTGGAGGGCACCAAGCTGGTGCCCGAGCACCACACGGAGACCCTCGCCGCGCTGCCGCCCGAGGTCGCGGGCCCACTGACGTACGACGCGCAGCGCGGCTGGGACCGGGTCGTCTACTGCCTGCTGGTCAACCACGTCGCCGAGCTGCTCGCCGCCCTCGCCGACCTGTACCCGGGGGCGGAGGCCGCGCTGTGGGCGCGGGTGCGGGCCACGCTCCGGGCGTACACCGACCGCCGCGGCTGCCCGCCGCGCCTGGCCGCCCTGCTCGCCGGGGTGCCGCTGCCCGCGAAGGCCAACCTCCTGACCCGTTGGGAGCGCAAGGCCGACCGCGAGGCCGGATACGTCCGGCTGCCGTCACCGCTCGCCGAGGACATCCTGCGCGACCCGGCCGGAGGTACCCGATGACCGACCCGACCCCCGCGGTCCGCGACCACGTCCTGTCCCTGCCCGCCACCGAACTGCCCGCGTACGTCTATGACTTGGCGGCACTGCGCACGCACACCGCCGCCGTGCGGGACGCCCTCCCGGAGCGGGTCGAGCTGTACTACGCCGCCAAGGCCAACCCGGAGCCGGAGATCCTCGCCGCGCTCGCGCCGTACGTCGACGGCTACGAGGTCTCCTCGGGCGGCGAACTCGCCCATGTCGCCGAGGCGGTACCGGGCCGGCCGCTCGCCTTCGGCAGCCCCGGCAAGACGCCGGCCGAGCTGACGGCCGCGCTGGAGAGAGGAGTCGACCGCTTCCACGTCGAGAGCGAGCACGAGCTGCGCATGCTGGCCGAGTTGGCGCGGCGCTTCGCACCCGCGCGGCCGGTGGCGGTGCTGCCCCGGGTCAACCTGCCGGTCGCCGACGGGGCGCTGGCGGGCAGCTCGCTGGCGATGGGCGGTCGGCCCGCGCCCTTCGGCATGGACCCCGCCCACACTGTTGACGTCGTCCGCGCGCTCACCGACGGCACGTGTCCGCACCTCGAACTACGCGGCCTTCACGCCCACTTGGCCAGTGGGCTGGAGGCGCCGGAACAGCTGGCGGTGGCCGAGACCGTCGTCGCCTGGGCGACGGGCCTCGGCGTGCCGCTCGCCGAGGTGAACGTGGGCGGCGGCATGACCGTCGACTACGCCCGCCCCGGCCGCCGATTCGACTGGGCCGCGTACGGCAGCGGGCTCGCCCGGCTGACCGAGGCGCACCCCGGGCTGACGTTGCGTATCGAGCCGGGCCGGGCGCTGACGGCGTACTACGGCTGGTACGCCACCGAGGTGCTGGACGTGAAGCACAGTCACGGCGAGGAGTTCGCGATCGTCCGGGGCGGCACCCATCACCTGCGGACGCCGGCGACGAAGGGGCACGACCAGCCCTGCTCGGTGCTCCCGGTGGAGGCATGGCCGCACCCTTGGCCGAGGCCGGGCACCGAGGGGAGCCGCGTCACGCTCGCGGGGCAGCTGTGCACGCCGAAGGACGTCCTGGCGCGGCGGGTGCCGGCGCCCGGGCTCAGGGCCGGTGACCGGGTGGTGTTCGCGCTGGCCGGTGCCTACGCGTGGAACATCTCCCACCATGACTTCCTGATGCACCCCAGGCCGGGCTTCCACTTCCTGAACAGGGCATTCTCCTGACGCGACCCCCGCAGGCTGCGCTTGCCGAGCCTGCCGGGGCGGAGGAGTCTCGAAGGGAAGGAACCTCGCGGCCCGCTCCCCGTCGGGCCGCGACCCTCGAAGGAGGTCACCATGGGCACTGCGGCACGTCCCGGCTTCGACACCGAAACACTGCGCCGGGGCATCGAAGGACAGGCGGCGACTCTTCTGTCGCTCTACGCGGACGACGCCGAACTACGCGTCGTGGACCGCAACACCCAGCCGAGCCACCCCAAGGTCCTGCACGGCCGTGACCAGATCGGCGAGATGCTGAACGACGTCTACAGCCGCGACATGACGCACAAGCTGGAGCGGTGCGTCGTCCAGGGAGACCAGGCCGCCTTCAGCGAGTCCTGCGAGTACTCGGACGGAGTGCGCGTCCTCGCCGAGTCGATGGTGACCCTGCGGAACGGCAAGATCGTCGACCAGACCCTCATCCAGGCCTGGGACGAGTAGGACGAGCAGGAGGGACGTCACGGCGCCACCCGAGAGCGGTTCCCGACCGTCGCGTCGCCTCCGTTAGGCTGGTCGCGTGCCGTGACTGGCGCTGAGGTGGAGCACCACCGGGGAGCGGCCGCACCGTAGATGCCGTGCGCCTGGGCGATTCCGTTCGAACCCGCTCAGGAGTGGATCATGTCTCAGGCCCGGCTCATGGACGGCACCGCGCTCGCCCGGCGGATGGTGGAGGAGACCGCCGAGCGGGCGGCCGGTCTCACGGAGCTCACGGGGCAGGCGCCATGCCTGGCGACCGTACTGGTCGGCGAGGACCCCGCCTCCGTCACCTACGTCCGGATGAAGCGAAACCGCTGCCGCAAGGCCGGCATCGAGTCCCGCCATGTGGCGCTGCCCGCCGCCACGACCACCGAGGAGCTGGTCGGCACGCTCAGTTCCCTTTCGGACGACCCCGCTGTGCACGGCATCCTGCTCCAGCACCCGATGGGCGCGCACATCGACGAGCGGGCCGCGTTCGAGGCGATCGCTCCCGAGAAGGACGTCGACGGTGTCACCTTCGCCTCCTTCGCCACCATGAGCTTCGGGCTGCCGGGCTTCGTCTCCTGCACGCCCGGCGGAATCGTCCGGCTGCTCGACGAGTACGGCATCGACCCGGCAGGCAAGCGGGCGGTGGTCGTGGGCCGCAGCGCGATCCTGGGCAAGCCGGTCGGCATGCTGCTGCTCGCCCGCGACGCGACGGTGACCTACTGCCACTCCCGCACCCGGGACCTGTCCGCGGCCGTCCGCGAGGCGGACATCGTGGTCGCCGCCGTGGGGCGGCCGCGGCTGATCCCGGGGCAGGACATCAAGCCCGGCGCCGTCGTGATCGACGCCGGATACAACGCGGGCAATGTCGGTGACGTCGACTTCGACTCCGCCGTGGAGCGGGCCGCGCTGATCACGCCGGTGCCGGGCGGGGTCGGCCCGATGACCATCGCCACGCTGCTGGAGCAGACCGTGGACGCCGCCGCCCGGCAGCTCGGGGTGCTCGGGGTGTGATCAGGGCATCCAGGCGCTGTACTCCATCACGTCGCCCCTTTTGAGGCCCCACTCGGGCTCGGCGGTGGTCGCGGTGGTCTCCAAGCCGAGGACGGCACCGGTCCTCGGGTCCATGATCAGCGTCCGGCGGGCGCCCTGCCCGTCGTACACGTACGCCTGCCCGCTCCGGCCGAGGCGGTCGGTCACCCGACCGACGGGCCGCAGCCCCTCGGCGTCCGCCAGGAGCCGGGCGACCGCCGCGGTCTCGCGGGCGCCGAGGGTCCAGTGGTCGAGCAACACCTTGACGGCGTCCAGCAGTTCCGGCGTGGTCAGCGGGGTGTCGATGTACTGGGCCTCCTGCGAGTAGGCGCGCAGCCGGGCGGGGTCGTGCGGCGGCGGGGACTGGGGCGGGGCGTCGCTCCAGCTGGGCGGGGAGGTCTGCTCGCTGATGACGTGCCCGTCCTCGACGAGGCGCGGCTCGCCGTCCTCGTCGCTGAGGACCGGCCGTCCCGGATGCCGCGGGTCGGTCGGGGGGCTTGTCCTCGGACATGCCCATGCTCCACGACTGCACATGCGTGCCCTTGCGGAGGCGGGGCGATACGTCCGCCGCCGCCTGCGCGGCACGCTCGACCAGCCGGTCCAGGGGTACGGGGGTGGAGTCGGCCTGGACGACCAGCGGGCGGGGTACGGCGACCGCTGGGGCGGTGTTCGGGCCGGTGAGCACGAGGGCCTGCGCGAGGGCGGCGACGACGGCCGTGGCCACGAGCCCCCAGGCGAGGCGGGCGCGGCTCAGGCCCGGGATCCGGACAGGTCCGTCGATGCGCGGCGGCCGGAATCCGCGGCGCCCGGCGGGCCGGTCGCGCAGCAGTCGTTCGAGGCGGCGCTCGGCGTGGTGGTCCAGCGGGCCGTCGCCGTAGTGGGGGCCGTCGGGCGGCACCGGGTTCGCGCGGCGCAGAAGGTCTGGTTCGGGGCTGTCCGGCGCTACGTCGGCGTCCACTTCCGGTTGTCGCCGCCGCGATTTCGGACAGAGATCGGCGGTGCGAACGCTTTGCGCGCTGCGCGCAGAGTCGCAGGGCCAAGTCAACGGATCGGCGAGGACGGCCTCGCTCCGGTGGCGGGCCCGCGGTCCGCCTCCGCCGCGGCGACGTACACAGTCCCGCCGACCCCTTCGCCACCGCGTGCCGGAACGTCCCTCGTCCTGGCGCGGGCGAGGGCGGCGAGGACGGTATGTACGCCCAGCGCCTGGGCGCCGACCGGGCCCGCACCCTGAACCTCCGGCGGATCACGCCGCAGACGCGGCGTCCGGCACGCCCATCTGCCGCCGGACAGGCCCTGGGGCCTGTCCGGCGGTCATGCCCGAGCCGCGGGGCTCGGCAGGACTTCCCCGTCCTGGGATACGCTCGGCTCCCAGCCCGGTGGCCGCAGAATTCCCAGCAGCTGCCGGACCAGTTCGTCGACGACCTCGTCCAGCGTCGCGTCCACCCACCCGGCGTTCCAGTCGTGCAGCAGGCCGTTGACGCTGCCGATGAACGCCGCCGCGGCGATCCGGTAGTCGCGCGGCACCGCCTCCCCGCGAGCCACGGCCGCCTCCGCCTCGGCGCACACCAGGTTCACCCAGCGGGAGCGGCGGGCCAGCCGCTGCTCCTCCAGACGCGGGCTGACCCCGATGATCTCGACGAAGGTGATGCGCACGCGGCGCGGATCGCCGGAGACGTTCGCGGCGTAGGCGCGGAAGATCGCGGCGACGCGTTCGGCGAGGGGCAGATGCTCCGCGCCGGCCACGGCGGCCAGAACGGCCTCCTCGGCCCAGTCGTTGACCTGGAGGTGCAGGGCGGCCAGCACGTCCTCGAGGGTGCGGAACTCCTCGTAGAACTGCCGTGTCGACAGTCCGGCGGCCTCGCTGAGCGCGGCGACGGTGGTGGCGCGGTAGCCCGGGGTGTCCCCGAAGAGTTGGAGCGCCGCGTCCAGGAAACGGCGGCGCCGCTCGGCCTGCCGTTCCTCGGCCGACTTTCCGCCGTACCGGCCGGTCGGCGCCTTGAGTCTGCCCGTCACCGATTCTCCCAACTCCCGCTCCACCCTACGACGATCCGCCCCGTGGCCAATTTTGTCGTGTACGCAGTCTTGTGGAGAAGGGCGACCCTTCCTTACTTTGCAGTAAGTTGACTCTGAATCCAAGCGTGTTCAGATTCACCGCCCGGTTTTGGCATGTCCTACTCATGACCCCACCCGCAGAGGAGAGAGCAGTCATGCCTGCTTTCCGCCCCAGGCACCTGTGCTCGGTAGCCGCCGCCCTCGTCCTGACCGTCTCCGTCCCCGCGACCGCCGCCACCGCCGCCCAGGACTCCTCGGCCGCTCTGCGCGAGGTGATGTTCGTGGGCAACAACTGGGACGGCACCGCCGACGTCATCAAGTCCACCGGGGACTTCGCGAAGGTCGGCCGTATCAACGTCATTCCCGACAAGGACAAGCGGATGGCGGAGATCAACGCCGATCCGATCCGGTGGATCGCCTTCATGACCATCCGCAACAGCGTCGGCGAGGGCCACGACCAGTTCGTCGACGACATGTACTCCACGCCCGACGGCAAGTCGGTGGTCGTCTCACGGCCCAGCTTCGCCGATGTCGTCTCGATCGACCTCGCCACCGGCAACATCAACTGGCGTTTCCCGGTGTCGGGTTACCGATCGGACCACATGGCGGTCTCCCCCGACGGCAAGCGGGTCGCGGTGTCGGCGTCGACCGGAAACACCGTGCACGTCCTGGACATCGTCACCGGAAAGCAGCTCGGCTCGTTCGCCACGGGCGACAAGCCGCACGAGAACATCTTCACCAAGGACGGCAAGTACATCTGGAACATGGCCATCGGCGACGTGAACACCGCGACCGACGCGCCGTGGCTGGACTGGACGAAGGGCAACCGGCGCATCACCGTCGTCGACGCGACCACGTACCAGCAGGTCAAGGTCATCGACATGCGGGAGCGGCTGGACGCGATCGGTCTCAAGGACTACTCCGACGCGGTCCGGCCCGCGGTCTTCTCGCCCGACGAGTCCAAGCTGTACTTCCAGGTGTCGTTCTTCAACGGCTTCTTCGAGTACGACATCGCCACCGACAAGATCACCCGAACGAAGACTCTGCCGAAGAACCCGGCGACCAGCGACGACCGCACCACGTTCGTCAACGATTCGCGCCATCACGGCATTTCGATGAGCCCGGACGGCTCCAAGCTGTGCGTCGCGGGCACGATGGACGACTACGCGACCGTCGTCGACCGCGCCACCCTCCAGGAGGGCCCGCTCGTCACCGCCTCCAAGCCCTACTGGGCCACCGTCAGCGGTGACGGCAAGAGCTGTGTCGTCTCCGAGAGCGGCACCGACCAGGTCACGGCGATCGACTTCGCCACCGGGCGCAAGACGGTGTCCGTACCGGTGGGCGACCATCCGCAACGCGTACGGCTCGGTCACGTCGCCGCGAACTGGTCGGGCCCGGCTTCCTGAGGCTCAGCCCGTCAGTCCTTCGACCGTTCAGCCCGTCAGCCTCTCGACGGCCTTGACCGCCTGCCCCGCCCCGTCCTCGGTCGCCATGTGCTGCGCGGCGATCGAGGCGGCGCGCGCGTAGGCCTGCTGCCGCACGACCATCCCGAGTGCCTCGGCGAGCCCTTCGGCGGTGAGGGCCTTGAAGGGGATCGGCGCGGTGGCGGCACCGAGCGCGGCCAGCCGTCCGGCCCAGAACGGCTGGTCCGCCGTCACCGGCACGGGCACCGCGGGCACTCCGGCACGCAGCCCGGCGGCCGTGGTGCCCGCTCCGCTGTGGTGGACCACCGCGGCGACCCGCGGGAACAGAAGGGCGTGCGGTACGTTCCCGATCGTCAGGACGTCGTCGCCGTCGGCCGCGAGCCCGGCGCTGCCCGTCTGCAGGATGCCGCGCAGTCCGGCGCGCCTGAGCGCCCGTACGGCGATGTCGCTCAGCCGCTCCCCCTGGCCGGCCGCCATGCTGCCGAACCCGATGAACACCGGCCTGGGCCCGGCCGCGAGGAAGTCCTCCACCTCCGCGGCCAGCGGCCGGTCCGTGGCGGCGTACGGCCACCAGGGGCCCACCACGTCGAGGCCCGGCCGCCAGTCGGACGGGCGCGGTACGAGTGCCGTGCTGAAGCCGTGCAGGACGGGCCAGTTCTCCCGTTCTTGTCGTCGGCGCATCGCGTGCGGGGCGAGGGGAGGCAGCTCCAGGTCGCGGCGCAGTTCGGTGACCGCCCGGGTGTAGAGGCGATCGGCCATGCGCAGCGCGAGGCGTCCCGCCGTGCGGTTGCCGAGGCGGCCCAGCGAGCGGGAGCCCGTGACGACGGGCGGGAAGTCGCCGGTCGGTGCGGTGGGTTGGAGGTAGGCGCCGACGGCCGGGATACCGGTGGCCTCGGCCAGGTGCCAGCCGAGCGGAGCCGTGGTGGTCGACAGCAGGAGCAGGTCGGCGCCCTTGGCCACCGCGTCCGCGAAACCCTGTCCGAGTTCGGTGACGAACGCGGCCGCCGTGCGCATGAGTTCGCGCTTGTCCGCCGTGCCGCCGCTCTCGGTCTCCGCGCGGGCGGGGAGACCGCGGAACTCCAGCCCGGCTTCCGTGACCAGCGGGGCGAAGGTGTCCGTCGTGGCGAGGGCGACCTCGTACCCGGCCCGGCGCAGCTCGGCGCCGAGTCCCGTGTACGGCGCGATGTCGCCGCGCGATCCGGCCGCGGCGATCAGGATGCTCATCTCTCCTCCTGCGAGTCGGCGAAGTCGGCAAAGTCGCCGAGGTCGGCGGGCGAAGCCTCGCGGCGGGACGCGTTGGCGTGCACGGCTTTGCCCAAGTAGGCCGCGAGGCCAGGCCGTTGCTGCGAAGGCGGTACGAAGAGGGCGAAGGCGCGCGGGTCGGCGACGAAGTCGTCCGCGATGCGCCGGTGCATGTCGGGCGGGCACGTGGTGAACCAGCGGGTGATGTGCTGCCGGTGCTCCTCGGCGAGGCCCATCGCCCGCTCGCCGTCGCTCGGTTCCCCCGCGTCGAAGGCGGCGAGCAGCCGCTCGCGCCAGGCGGCGGCCTCGCCCATGAGTCGGCGCCAGTCCTCCTTGCTGTGGGCCGCCGCGCGCGCCATCGACTCGCGCTGTCCCTCCGAGCCGGCCCACTTCACCTGGGCCTCGGTGGCGTAGCTGAGGTCGAAGCTGATCTCCCCGAAGACCTCGAAGCGCTCCTGGGGCGTCAGGGACACCCCGGTCTGCTGGACCTCGATGGCCCGCTCGGCGACCTCCGCGAGCCGCTGGAGCCGGGCGATCTCCTCCGCCAACTGCCGTTGCCGGGCCCGCAGCTGCTCCAGGGCGTTCGCCTGCGGGTCCGCGAGGATGACGGCGATGTCGTCGAGGGGGAAGCCGAGTTCGCGGTAGAAGAGGATCTGCTGGAGCCGGGCCAGATCGGCGTCGTCATAGAGCCGGTAACCGGCCCGGCTGCGTGCGCCCGGCGTGAGCAGGCCCGTCCTGTCGTAGTGGTGCAGCGTGCGCACCGTCACTCCGGCGAAGGACGCGACCTGCCTCACGGAGTAGCTCATTCACCTGCCCTTTCGTCAGGGTCCAGCCTCAACCCTGACGTAAGGAGAGGGTCAAGCGGGTTCACTTGACGCGCTGTGCCGCCCACGCCGACAGCTCCGACCGGGCCGCGTTCAGCAGGTCCGCCGAGGGTGCCGTCGCCCCGTTGGTCACCAGCGCGTAGTGCAGGACACCGTTGTCCGGCGCGGTGAGCAGGAGGCGTCGGCTGCCCGTGCCGCCCGGCTCGCGGGCGGCCGCGATCGGGGTGGTCCGGGTGTACGCCGGAGGGCCGTAGGACGTGCCCAGGTCGGAGACCACCGTGGTCGTCGAGGTCGGGAAGGATGCCGGGAGGTGCAGTTCGGTGGGCGCCGAGGTGCCGTCGGAGCGCCACAGCATGAGCCCGTACTGCCCCGAGCCCACCAGCCGGGCGACGTTCGGGAGCGAGCTCGGGACCGGGTTCCAGGTCAGGGTCGTGGAGCCGTCCCGGGAGCGGTCCTCGTAGGTGAAGCCGACGGTCGTACCGGCCGTGGCGCTCGGGTAGACGCGGTCGAGGAGCCGCGCGTCCTGACGCAGCGTCGCCTTTCCCGAGTCGTCGAGGCGTACGGCCGACAGGTCCTCGTCGTTCCAGGCGTCGCCGGAGGTGAGCACCTTGTCGGGGTTGCCGTTCATCAGCTCGTGGTGGCGTCCGTTGTAGATGTCCCACTGCCACTGCGTGCCGGACAGCACCGATCCGGAGCCGGCGGGATTCGACCACCAACGGGAGCCCGGCAGACGGGAGTCGAGCGCCTGGTACATCCCCTTGAGGACCGTCGGGGCCTTGTCGGAGACGGTGCCCGCCAGGGGGTGGCCGAACTCACTGATGATGCCGGCGGTGTCGGTGGCCTTCGCGCGGTCGCGCACCGTCCCGAAGTCGGCCGAGTACTGGCCGTCCGCGGCCTTGCCCGGCATGAAGATGCCGGAGATGGCCTTCTGGTCGTAGAAGTGGGTGTTGAAGACGTAGTCCGGGCCGAGGGTGCCGGCGTCCAGCAGTCCGCCCTCCTGCTTCTGGAAGCCGATGTTGGCGTTCCAGAACAGGTTCGGCTCCACGAAGGCGGGCTTGTCCTGCCAGCCGGCCGCGTCCATGCGGGAGCGGAACTTCTCGTAGAAGGGCCACAGCACGTCCTTCTCCCAGGCGCGGCTGGTCTGTCCCGAGTCGTACACGCCGGCGTGCGGCTCGTTGTACGGGTCGAAGCCGACGACGCCCGCGAACTGGGCGGCGCTGACGTGCTGTTTGACGTAGGCCATCGTCTTCTGAGCGGTGGTCAGGAACGAGTCCTGGAGGCCGTAGGCGTTGTGCCAGAAGTCGTACGACGCCCGCTTCACGGCCTCGTTCTGGGTGATGTTCTGGCCCCAGAACAGGCAGATCCCGCAGTTCTCGTCCGGGTAGTTCCCGGCGTCCACGGCCCACTTGGGGGCGCCGTCGCCCGTGTACCAGCTGTCCGGGTCGAACAGGTGCCGGGAGTAGAGGTCCTGGTGGAAGTCGGGGTAGACGCGGATACCGGCGTCGAGGAAGGCACGCATCTGGTCGGTGGCGGCGGCCAGGTAGTCCGTGTCCACCTGGCCGCGCTCTGGCTCGGCGTAGGCCCAGGAGAGCAGGAAGCGGACCGAGTTGCCGCCGCCGAGGGCGCGCAGCGCGGTCGCCGACTTCTTGGCGTCGGCGACCGAGGCGAAGGGCAGGCCGTTGTTCTCGGCCAGCTTGGTCTCGCCGGAGACGTTGTAGCCGCGCAGCACGACCTCGCGGCCGAGGCCGTCGGTGAAACGGCCGTCCCGCACGGTGACGGGGGTGTCGTCGAACCAGAGGGAGTCGGGAAGGGCTTCGGCGGTGGCGGGTCTGATGCCCCCCGCCGTCAGGAATCCGGAGAGGACAACCAGAACAACGAGCAGACGCGCGCGTATATTCGGCATGTCCACTACAGTCCGGTGATTTCAAGACACCGTCAACAGTGCTGACTCCGGAGTAAGTTGACTCTCGGCCACCACGGACGGCTCAGCCGCCGACACGGCGCGTCACATTCAGCAGGTATTCCTTCCGGTCCAGCGGGTTGTGATCCGTGCGCGGACGCCTGGGCACCACGCCCTGCGTGACGGGCGCGTAGTGGTCGAAGGCGCTCTCCCACTCGCCCTCACCCCGGGTGAGCCCCGGCAACCGCTGCTCCAGTGCGTGTACCCGATCGGCCGGAATCACACCCTCCAGTACGCAGGATCCGCCGCGCGTCTCGGTCGTCCGAGGTACGGCCCGCAGCGCGGCCAGCACCGGCAGCAGGCCGCCCAACGTGTCCGCCGGGGCGTCGGCGCGGAAGCGGTGCATCGGCTCGTACACCACGGTGCCCGCCCGCCGCAGCGCCTCGATCAGGACCAGCGGGGTCAGCCCCCGGAAGTCGGCGCCGGTGCTGGACATGCTCTTGTCGAAGCCCTGGTGGGCGTGGCTCTGCCGGGGCGAGTAGCCGCAGTGGGTCATGGTCACCGTGCAGTCGGTGACCTGCCAGCCGTGCAGACCCTGTCCGAGGGTGTCGCGCACGGTGTCCTCGACGGCCTTGAAGAAGGCGTACGGCATGGAGCCCAGCTCCACCTCCAGCCGGAAGTCCACCCCGGACCCGGCCGGGGCGGGGTCGACGCGCAGGCCGACGGTCGCCAGGAAGGGGTTGGCGTCCTTCTTGTTGAACTCGACCGCCGCGCCCGTCCCCGCCGGCCGCTCGACGCACAGCGGCGTGGTCTGCCGGAAGGTGACGTCGAGCCCGAAGTCGTCGGCGAGGGTGGCCTGGATGACCTCCTTCTGCACCTCCCCGTACAGGGACACGGAGGTCTCGTGCCGCGCCTCGTCGTGCCGCAGGCCGATCAGCGGATCCTGTTCGGCGAGGCGGGTGAGGGCGAGGTGGAGCGTCCTGCTGTCGGTGCCCGGCCCCGGGACGACGACCGTTTCCAGGGTCGGCGGAGCGAAGAACCGGCCGTACGCCTTGCGGGGTTCGCCGAAGCAGTCGCCGATCCGGATGTCGGCGAGGCCCCACAGCCGGGCGATCCGGCCCGCCGGTACCGCGTCGCACCGGACATCCGTGCCGTGGTCGAAGACGCCGATCGCGGTGATCCGGCCCTCCTCGCGGGCGTCGCCGAAGGGGACGCGGTCGCGGGTGCGCAGCGTGCCGGAGAACATCCGCGCGTAGGCGATCTTCTCCCCCGCCGGGCCCCGCTCGACCTTGAAGACGGTGCCGGAGACCGGGCCGTCGGGGTCGCCGTCGGCAGCGGGCAGCAGCTCCTTGATGCCGGTGATCAGCTCGTTCACCCCCGCGCCCGTGACGGCGGAGCCGAAGTACACCGGGTGGACCATCGCCTGCCGGGTCTGTGCGGCGAGGGCCGTGTGCAGCCGGTCGTCGGAGACCGTGCCCTCGACGTAGGCGGACAGCAGGTCGTCGTCCTGGTCGGCGAGGACGTCGAGTGCGGCCGGGCCGAGGCCCGGGGTGAAGCGGGCGTCGCGCGTGCCGAGCCCGTCGGCGGATCCCATCGGTACGACGGACGGCGTGAGCCGTTCGGAGAGCGCCCGCAGCACGCCGTCGTAGCGTGCACCCCGTCGGTCGATCTTGTTGACGAAGACGAGCGTGGGAATGCCCAGCCGTTGCAGGGTCCGCATCAGCACGCGCGTCTGTGCCTGGACGCCTTCTACGGCCGATACGACGAGCACCGCGCCGTCGAGGACGCCGAGCACCCGCTCCACCTCGGCGATGAAGTCCGGGTGGCCGGGGGTGTCGATGAGGTTGACGGTCACGTCGCCGAGCGCGAAGGAGACGACGGCGGACTTGATGGTGATCCCGCGCTGCCGCTCCAGCGCGAGGGAATCGGTCTGCGTGCTGCCGGCGTCGACGCTGCCGATCTCGTCGATCACGCCGGCCGTGTGCAGCAGCCGCTCGGTCAGGCTGGTCTTACCCGCGTCGACGTGCGCGAGGATGCCGAGGTTGAGCAAGTGCACCAAGTGTCATGTCCTTTGAAATGGGGGTCATTCCTTCCTGGGCGGACATGAACGGTGCTCGCATTGCTGCTCCTGGAACGTTTCGACGACTAGTCCGTGCAGTGCAGCAGACGGGCGAGCGCGGCGGCAACGGATTAATGCTGGAAGTGTGCGAAAGGAGCCGATCGTGCGTGACATTCTTCCGGTGCTCGGCCGCTGGTACGCGGACCGGGGACCCTTCGGGCTCGCCACGGTCGTCGCGGTCAGCCGCAGCGCCCCGCGCGGCCCGGGCGCGGCCATGGCCGTGGGACCGGGCGACGAGGTCGTGGGCAGCGTGTCCGGCGGCTGTGTGGAGGGAGCGGTCTTCGAACTCGCCCAGGAGGTGACGGCGAGCGGAGAGGCGCGCCTTCAGACCTTCGGGTACAGCGACGAGGACGCCTTCGCGGTCGGCCTCACCTGCGGCGGCGAGATCACCGTGCTGGTGCGGCCCGTCACGCCGGAGTCGGACCCGTCCTTCGGCGCGGTCGCCGAGTCGGTCGCGGCGGGCCGCCCGGTGACGGTGGCCGCGGTGACCGACGGGCCCGCGCCGCGCGGAGCCACGCTCGCCGTGTGGCCCGACCGGGTCGCCGGCACCCTCGGCACGACCGGACTGGACGCCGCCGTCACCGCCGACGCGCGCGGCGAACTCGCCCTCGGGGCCACCGGCCTGCGCCACTACGGCCCGCACGGCGGGCGGCGCGAGGACTCCGTCACCGTCTTCCTGCACTCCTTCGCACCGCCGCCGCGCATGCTGGTCTTCGGCGCGATCGACTACGCGGCCGCTCTCGCCCGCATCGGCGACTTCCTCGGCTACCGGGTCACGGTCTGCGACGCCCGCCCCCTCTTCGCCACGCCGCGGCGCTTCCCGGAGGGCGTCGAGGTGATCGTGGACTGGCCGCACCGTTACCTGAGGTCCACCCGGACCGACGAGCGCACGGTCGTCTGCGTGCTCACCCACGACCCGAAGTTCGACGTACCGCTGCTGGAGGAGGCGCTGCGCCGGCCGGCCGCGTACATCGGGGCGATGGGCAGCCGCCGTACGCACCACGAGCGGATGAGGCGGCTGGCCGAGTCCGGTCTCACCGAGGGCGAGCTGTCCCGGCTGCGCTCCCCGGTCGGCCTCGACCTCGGCGCCCGTACGCCCGAGGAGGTCGCCGTGTCCGTCGCCGCGGAGATCGTCGCGCTGCGCTGGGGCGGCAGCGGCGCCCCGCTGACGGCGACGGCGGGCGCGATCCACCCGGCCGCACCCCTGCGGCACGCCTGAGCCGTCCCGGACCGTCAGCCGTGACGGCGGTGGTCCTCCACGACCGCCTCCAAGTGCCGCACGGCGGCCGTCACCCGGGCGGGATCCGCCTGGAAGAACGGGTCGTCCGGTACCGGCAGCGAGCCGGCCACCGCCCAGCCCCGCCCCCGTGCCCAGGTCGCCTCGTCGAGGCCGACCGCCTCCCGGAAGGCGTCCCGGGCGGCCGGGGTCGGCAGGAACTTCCAGGCGGGCAGCAGGTCCACCGCCGGGTCGGCCACGGCCAGCGTCCCGAAGTCGATGACGGCGCCGATCCGGCCGTCCACGGTCAGCAGGTTCGCGGCGTCGAGGTCGCCGTGGATCCACACGGGCGGCCGGTCCCAGGCGGGCGCCGCGAGGGCCGCCTCCCACACCTCGGTCACCGCGTCCGTGTCGACGAGGCCGGTGTTCCTCAGCGCCTCGATCCTGCGCCGTACGAGGGCCTCGCCGACGATGGAGTCCCGCTCGCCGCCCATCGGCACTCCGCGGAAGGCGTTGCTGTCCTCGGGGCCGGGTCCGCCCGTGGCGTCAATGCCCTGGAGGGCGTTGACGAACCTGGCGAGGTCGAGGGCGGTCCGGACGGGGTCGGCCAGGGCCTCGGGCCTCGCCGTCTCCCCCTCCAGCCACCGGTACACCGACCACGGGTACGGGTAGCCCTCCCCCGGCTCGCCCGCCGCGATCGGCTCGGAGACCGGCAGCGGCAGCTGGGGGGCGAGGTGCGGCAGCCAGCGGTGCTCGCGGGCCACCTGGCCCGCCCAGCGGGTGTAGCGCGGCAGCCGGACGGAGAGGTCGGGGCCGAGCCGGAAGGTGGCGTTGTCCATGCCGGACTGCGGCACCGGGGCGAGGGGAAGGTCCGCCCACCGCGGGAACTGGGCGGCGAGCAGCCTGCGTACGAGCGGGGCGTCGATCAGCACGTGCCCCAGTTCAGCGGGGCGACGGGCCGTGCGTCCACCGAATTTGGCGTGGGACCGGCCTCCGGGCCCGGCGGTCGCCGGGCGCCGCCCTCGCGTGTCACGTGTGTCCGCTGCTGCCCGCGAAGAGGACGGATTCGAGTTCGGCGTCGAGGGACGGGCGGACATCGGTGCCGAGGGCCCCGTTGGTGGCCTCGTCCGCCACCTCGATCACGCAGCGTGCCTCGTGGATCGCCTTGGGGTAGGAGGTTCCGGCCCGCTCTGCGACCCGGGTGAAGAAGTCCGCCGGGGTCATCCGCTCACCGGTGAAGGGCTCGCCGGGCGCATGGGCCACGCGGCGCAGATGCTCACCGATCTCGTGCGGAAGCTGAGCCGCGGCCTTCTCGGCCACTGTGGACGGCACGCGTTCCCCCAGCGTCTCCAGACTGGCCCTGGTCACCCGTTCGGCGGATCCTCGGCTGTCCAGCCGGGCTCGGGCCTGCACCTGGCCGATGAACGCGTCGTGCTGCATGGCTCACACCACCTCGTGATCGCTTCGGCTTCGGTGGCGACGTGGTTGGTCGTCGGGCGTTCCGGGTGCCCGGGCCGGTGCGCCCGAAACCGGCCGTCAGCGCGGCGGCAGCCGGTGCAGCGTCACGTCCGTGAGCCGGCCGTCGGCCGCCGTCGCCGTCATGTACGTGCAGTGGGGCTGACGGCGCCGGTCGGTCGGGGAACCGGGGTTGAGCAGGCGCAGGCCGGTGGGGGCGGTGGTGTCCCAGGGGATGTGGCTGTGCCCGAAGACCAGGACGTCGGTGTCCGGGAAGCGGGCGGCGCAGCGGGCCTCGCGGCCCTGCGCGGGACCCGTCTCGTGGACGACCGCGAAGCGCAGGCCGGCCAGTTCGACGTACGCCACCTCGGGAAGCCGTGCGCGCAGCCGGGGCCCGTCGTTGTTGCCGTACACGGCGACGAGCCGGCCGCAGCGGCTCTCCAGCAGGTCGAGGGTGGCCGTGTCGACCCAGTCCCCGGCGTGGAACACGACGTCCGCGCGCGGGATCTCGGCGAGCAGCCGCGCGGGCAGTTCCCTGGCCCGTTTGGGGAGATGGGTGTCGGACATCAGGAGCAGGCGCACGGGGTCAGCGTAGGCCGACGGGCTCCCGGTGGACGGGCAGGGCAGCCGGGCGACTTCGCGGAACGGCAGCCCGGTGATGGACTTCATAGCCGGTGGCGTTAGCATCTGCCCACGCGCAACCAGCCGCTCCGCCCACGGCAAGCGACTTGAGGGGGGCCCGCAGCCCGATGCCGGTCAAGGTCAGCGTCATCGTTCCCGTCTACAACCCGGGGACCTATATCGAGGACTGCGTCGCCTCGTTGCTGAGGCAGTCGCTGCCTCCCGACGAGTACGAAGTGATCTTCGTCGACGACGGTTCCACCGACGGCACGCCGGCGCGTCTCGACGCGCTCGCGGCCGAGCAGGACCGGGTGACGGTCGTCCACCAGGAGAACTCCGGGTGGTCGGGCAAGCCCCGCAATGTCGGGATCGCCGCCGCCAAGGGCGAGTACGTCATGTTCGTGGACAACGACGACTACCTCGGCGACGAGGCCCTGGAGCGGATGTACGACTACGGGGTCGCCAACGGCGCCGACGTGGTGATCGGCAAGATGGCCGGCCGCGGCCGGCCCGTGCCGGTGGAGCTGTTCCGCCGCAATCACCCGCGCGCCACCGTCGAGAACGCCCCGCTGATCGACAGCCTCACCCCGCACAAGATGTTCCGCCGGGCCTTCCTCGACGACATCGGCCTGAGGTTTCCGGAGGGCCGGCGGCGCCTTGAGGACCACGTCTTCGTCACCGAGGCGTTCCTGCGCGCGGACAACGTCTCGGTGCTCAGCGACTACGTCTGCTACTACCACGTCAGACGGGACGACGCCTCCAACGCGGGCTTCCAGCGCTTCGACCCGGTCGGGTACTTCAAGAACCTCCGCGAGGCCCTCGACGTCGTGGAGCAGTACACCGAGCCGGGACCGGTGCGCGACAAGCTCTACCGGCGCTGGCTGCGCAACGAGATGGTCGAGCGCTTGCGCGGCCGGCGCCTGCTCGCGCTGCCCGCGGACTACCGCAAGGAGTTGTTCGACGAGATCCACGGGGTCGTCGTCGAGCGCTTCGGGCCCGGGGTGGCGGCCGGGCTCCAGCCCACGCAGCAGATCGTGGCCGCGCTGATCGGTGCCGACCGGTTCGACGACCTCGTGGCGTTCGCCGAGTGGGAGGCCTCGGTCGCCCTCAAGGCGGAGCCCGGAGGCATCCGGTGGGAGGACGGCGAGCTGCGGATCGAGCTTTCCGCCGAGTACTCGAGCGGCGGTCGGCGGATGACGTACCCGGCCCGCCCCTCCGGCACCCGGCTGGACGGCCCGCCCGAGGACGTCGCCGAGGCGGTCGCCTGGGTGGAGGCCGACAGCGTCGCCCGCTTCGGCACCGCCACGGCCGACCTGCTGCTGCGGGAGCGCTCCAGCGCCGCGCAGTACTTCCAGCCGGTGGAGTTCACCCGCGAGATCGTTCCGGTGGAGGAGGAGGGCGAGCGGGTCCGGCTCGTCCTGCGTGCGACGGCCGCCGTCGATCCGGCCACCGCGGCCGGCGGCGCCCCGCCGGCCGCCGGGCTGTGGGACGTCTTCGTCCGCGTCAAGCTGGGCGGCTGGACCAAGGAGTGCCGCCTCGGTCCGGTCCCCCACAAGGGCCGGACAGCCGGGTCCGCCGGACTGGTCGGCGGCCGTGTGGTGCTGCCGTACTGGACCGAACGGCAGGGCAGCCTCGCCCTGGACGTCGACCGGGCGACCAAGCGCCTGGGCCTGGGCAGCCTCAATCCCGAGGAGGTCACCGTCACCGGCGACCGCCTGAGCGTGCCCCTGACGCTGCGCGTCCCCGGCGACACCGAGGTGCGGCTGCGGTTCAGCGGCGGCAGCACCACCTTCGACGTTCCCGGCACGCTGTCCCCGTCCGCTGACGGCACCGGGGCGGCGCTGGCGGCCGTGCTGCCCGTCGGGCGGCTGAAGGGCGCGGCCTGGCGGGTCGCGCTGTGTCCGGCGCCGGATGCCGGCGAGCCGCGCTTCCTCCCGCTGCCCTTCGCCCTGCGCGGCGGGATGGGCGGCGTGCAGGTGGTACGCAAGCCGCAGCCCGGCGTCGCACTGCGGCTGGCCCGCAAGGCGCGACGTGTGCTCGGCAGGATCCGGGGGAAGGCGGCGTCCCGGATCAAGGCATGGAGGCGATGAGGATGCGGTCATTGGGAATCGAGGGGGCCTGGGTGCTGGAGCCCAAGGTCTTCCCGGACGAGCGGGGCACCTTCCACGAGTGGTACCGCGGGGAGGAGTTCCGCGAGGCCACCGGCTACGACCTGTCCCTGGCGCAGGCCAACTGCTCGGTCTCCCGCCGGGGTGTCCTGCGCGGGGTGCACTTCTCCGACGTACCGCCCGGCCAGGCCAAGTACGTCACCTGCGCGCGCGGCGCCGTGCTCGACGTGGTGGCCGACCTGCGCGTGGGATCGCCCACGTTCGGGCAGTGGGAGGCGGTGCGGCTCGACGAGGACAGCCGGCACGCCGTGTTCCTCGCGGAGGGGCTCGGGCACGCCTTCATGGCGCTCACCGACGACGCGACCGTGGTGTATCTGTGCTCGACCGGCTACGCGCCGGACCGCGAGCACGGGGTGAACCCGCTGGACGCGGACCTCGGCATCGACTGGCCCGAGGGCATCTGGCCGCTGCTGTCACCGAAGGACGCGCAGGCGCCGTCGCTGGCGGAGGCGGAGCGATCGGGTCTGCTGCCGTCGTACGCCGTCTGCTCCGCCTACTACGAGGGCCTGCGCGGCGGGAACGCCGGCGCCTGACCCCGAACGTACGGAACCCCGGCCGCCGACGGCGGCCGGGGTTCCGTATGACGGCTCACTGGCTGACGGAGACCTGTTCCAGGGCGTTGCGCAGCGGCTCCCAGCCACGGGAGCGCCGCACGCCGAGGTTGCGGGCCTTCACCATGGCGCGCCAGAACGGCGCCTCCACCAGCGTCTGGGGCTGCACCGCCGGCACCCGTTCCAGAATCGCCTCGGGGACCTTCTGCGGGTCCGGCACGTCGTACTCGGCCATGATCTCGTCGTACTTGTCGTGCAGCACGGTGTTGCCGGGATCGGCGCCGAAGACGACGAGCTGTCCGGTGGGCTGGGTGTCGACGAGGACGGTGACCAGGTCGGGGCGGTACCGGTTGAGAATCTCGTAAACCTTGTAGACGTCGCCGGTCCAGGCGCCGGTGTGCCGGTCGCGGGCCGCCTCGTCGATGTTGCGGGGCAGCATGTCGTCGAGGACGATCACGCTCGACCAGTCGGAGTGCTTCTCCACGTTCATCAAGTCGCGCAGCGCGTACTCGAACAGGTGCATGCCGTCGATGAACGCCAGGTCGAGGGTCGTACGCCGCCAGTACCCGATCGGGCTGCGGCCCCGGCGCAGGTTGCGCACCGGGTGGCGGCCGCCCTTCAGATGGGCGAGCGGATTGTCGCGGGCGAAGAAGTCGTCACTGGTGGCCTTCACCAGGTGGACGTCGCACTTGATTTCCGTGACCACCTTGAAGGCGGGGTCGATGGCGATACTGGGAACACGGGACAGCTTCAGGCTGCGGCCGTCGTTGACACCGATCTCCAGGTAGTTGCGGTTGGCGCTGACCTTGTGCAGCTCCCGCAGGAACTCATGGCGTTTCACGCAGGGACTCCTTGCGGATCCGGGGAATTGCTTCGTGCAGAGCGGTACGCCAGTCACGCAGCGGCGGCAGGCCGAGCCGCTGCCAGCGGCCGTGCGCGAGGGCGCTGTATGCGGGGCGCGGCGCGGGCCGTGGGAAGGCCGCGCTGCTGACGGGGCGCACCCGGTCCGGGTCGGCACCGAGGTGCGCGAACACCTCGCGGGCCAGTTCGTACCAGCTGGCCTCGCCGGAACTCGTGGCGTGCAGGACGCCGCTCGCGTCGCGGCCCACCCGGGGGCCGAGGTCCGCGATGCGTTCGGCGACGTCCGCGCTCCAGGTCGGCTGCCCGCGCTGGTCGTCGACGACGTCGACGGTGTCGCGGCGGGCTTCGAGCTCGGTCATCGTACGCACGAAGCTGCGGCCGTGGGCTCCGTAGAGCCAGGCGGTGCGTACGACGACGCCCGCCCCGGGCAGCTCGCGCAGCACGGCCTGTTCTCCGGCGAGCTTGGTGCGGCCGTAGGCCGTGCGCGGGGCAGGCGGGTGGTCCTCGGGATAGGGGGTGGTGCGGGTGTCGCCGGAGAAGACGTAGTCGGTGGATATGTGGACCAGGCGCGCGCTCCGCTCGGCGGCGGCGCGGGCGAGCAGCCGGGGTCCGTCGCCGTTGATCCGCAGCGCCCGCTCCTCGTCGTTCTCCGCGTCGTCGACGGCCGTGTACGCGGCGCAGTTGACCACGATGTCGGGCCGGTGCTCGGCGAACGCCCCCTCGACGGCCTCGGCGCGGGTGATGTCCAGTGCGGTGCGGTCCAGCCCCGTCACGTCCTCACCGCGGCGCAGGAGTTCGTCCACCATGTCGTGGCCGAGCATGCCGCCCGCGCCGGTGACCAGCCACCTCATGACAGTCCCTGGGCACGTCGCTTCAGCGGCTCCCACCAGGCGCGGTTGTCCCGGTACCAGGCGACGGTGTCGGCGAGGCCGGCCGCGAAGTCGTGCCGGGGGCGGTAGCCGAGCTCGGTGCGGGCCTTGGACCAGTCGACGGAGTAGCGCAGGTCGTGGCCCTTGCGGTCGGTGACGTACTCCACGCTGTCCCAGTCGGCGCCGCAGGCCTCGAGGAGCAGGCCGGTCAGCTCCTTGTTGCTCAGTTCGGTGCCGCCGCCGATGTTGTACACCTCGCCGGGACGGCCCTTGGTGCGCACCAGCTCGACGCCCTGGCAGTGGTCCTCGACGTGCAGCCAGTCGCGGACGTTGAGGCCCTCGCCGTAGAGGGGGACCTTCTGCCCTTCGAGCAGGTTGGTGACGAACAGCGGGATGACCTTCTCGGGGAACTGGTGCGGCCCGTAGTTGTTGGAGCAGCGGGTGACGCGGACGTCCAGGCCGTGGGTGCGGTGGTAGGCGAGGGCGAGCAGGTCGGAGGAGGCCTTGGAGGCGGAGTAGGGCGAGTTGGGGCTGAGCGGGTGGGTCTCGGGCCAGGAGCCCTGCTCGATGGAGCCGTAGACCTCGTCGGTGGAGATGTGCACGAAGGTCTCCACGCCCTGGCGCAGGGCCCCCTCCAGCAGGGTCTGCGTGCCCACCACGTTGGTGAGGACGAAGTCGTCCGCCCCGATGATCGAGCGGTCGACATGCGACTCGGCGGCGAAGTGCACCACTTGGTCGGCGTCGGCCATCAGCTTGTCGACGAGTTCGGCGTCACGGATGTCGCCCTGCACGAACTCCAGCCGGGGATGGTCGAGTTGGAGGTTGTCGAGGGTACCGGCGTAGGTGAGCTTGTCCAGCACCGTGATCCTGGGCGCGTCGGGTTCGTCGGAGGCGAGGAGCCTGCGGACGTACGCGGAGCCGATGAACCCGGCGGCGCCGGTGACGAGGAGGTTCATGAATGGATCTGCACCTTGCTGTGGTCTCCGAGGACGAGGCGGTGGGCGCTGGGCACACTGGGTGCCGGGGTCACCTCGACATGGCGGCCGATCAGTGAGGACTCGATCCTGCCCACCCCGTGGATCGAGGAGTCGCGCAGCACGATGGAGAACTCCAGCTCGCTGTCGGTGATCCGGCAGTTCTCCGCGACGGAGGTGAAGGGGCCGACGTAGGAGTCGCTGACCACGGTTCCGGAGCCGATGACGACGGGGCCGACGATGCGTGAGTTCACGATGCGCGCCCCTTCCTCCACCACGACCCGGCCGATGGTCTCGGTCGCCTCGTCCACCTCGCCGTCGATACGGCGGTCGAGGCTCTCCAGGACCATCCGGTTCACCTCGAGCATGTCCGAGACGTTCCCGGTGTCCTTCCAGTAACCGCTGATGATCGTGGAGCGTACGTCGGCGCGGGTGTCGATCAGCTGCTGGATGGCGTGGGTGATCTCCAGCTCGCCTCGCCAGGACGGCTCGATGGAGCGCACCGCCTCGTGGATCAGGGGCGTGAAGAGGTACACCCCGACCAGGGCGAGGTCGCTCTTGGGGTGCTCGGGTTTCTCCTCCAGGCCGACCACCTGCCCGTCGGGATCGAGTTCGGCGACGCCGAAGGAGCGGGGGTCGGGCACGCGGGTGAGCAGGATCTGGGCGTCGGGCCGGTTCCCCCTGAACTCCTCGACGAGGTCGGTGATGCCGCCGACGATGAAGTTGTCACCCAGGTACATCACGAAGTCGTCGTCGCCGAGATAGTCCCGGGCGATGAGTACCGCGTGGGCGAGTCCCAGAGGGCGTTCCTGTGGGATGTAGGTGATCTTCAGACCGAACTTCGATCCGTCGCCGACCGCCTCCTCGATCTCCGCGGCGGTGTCGCCGACGATCATTCCGACGTCGGTGATACCGGCCGCGGCTATGGATTCCAGGCCGTAGAACAGAACAGCCTTGTTCGCCACGGGAACCAGTTGCTTGGCCGAGGTGTGCGTGATCGGCCTCAACCGCGTACCGGCACCCCCGGACAGCACGAGAGCCTTCATCTGCGTCACCATAGTCCGTCACCCGGGGAACGGACCATGGCGGGGGTGTGGCTTGTCGGTTACGGCAGCGGCGGGCCGTCGGTCACGGCGCCGGGGAGTCGGTCACGGCCGTGGGCGGTCAGTCCTCGCCGCGGAAAATGTTCCCCTCGGATTCCGGGCGGGCCGTGCGCGGTGTGCTCCGGTCCTCGACCGCCGGGAGGCAGGTCCGCAGGGCGCGTTCGTCCCGTAGGCGGCGGGCCCTGGACCAGCCCGTCTCGAGCCGTCGGACAACGGGTTTGTGCTCACTGGTCTGCGCGGTCACGGCGTTTCATCTTCCTTCTGCTCCGTCGCCGCCCCCGACCCGCTGCCGGGCCGAGGGCGCTCCGTCCTTCCGTGCTGTGCCAACGAGTCCCCTGTGGTGATCCGGTCAAACAACAGGGCGTGGCGTGAACGACTCCCCAGGTGGCGGCGGTAGCGTCGCCGCGGTCCGGGGAGGAGGACAATGACGGATTTGTCAGAACATGGTGAGGTCACCCAGGGGCCCGCCGCCCGCGAGCGCTCGCTCGGCAGGGCGCTGCTGCACTGGACCTCGACGACCGACCACAAGGTGATCGGCCGTCTGTACATGGTCACGGCCTTCGGCTTCTTCCTTCTGGGCGGTCTGCTGGCCCTGGCCATACGGGCCGAACTGGCCCGCCCGGGGCTGCAGTTCGTGCACGAGCACACCTACAACCAGTTCTTCACGATCCACGGCACGATCATGATGCTGCTGTTCGCGACCCCGATGTTCGCCGGCTTCGCCAACGTCCTGATGCCGCTGCAGATCGGCGCCCCGGACCTGGCCTTCCCGAGGCTCAACGCGCTGTCGTACTGGATGTACCTCTTCGGCGGGCTGATGGTCGTCGCGGGCTTCGTCGTCCCCGGCGGGGCGGCGGCGTTCGGCTGGTTCGCCTACGCCCCGCTGAACAGCGCCTACCACTCCCCCGGCGCGGGCGCCGACCTGTGGGTGATGGGCCTGGTGGTGACGGGCGTGTCGACGACACTGACCGCCGTCAACTTCATCGCCACGATCATGTGTCTGCGGGCCCCCGGCATGACCATGTTCCGGATGCCGATCTTCACCTGGAACGTGCTGTTCACCTCGATCCTCGTGCTGCCGTCGTTCCCCGTGCTCACCGCCGCGCTGCTGGCGCTGGAGGCGGACCGGAAGTTCGGCGCGCACGTCTTCGACGCGACGAACGGCGGGGCGGTCCTGTGGCAGCACCTGTTCTGGTTCTTCGGCCATCCCGAGGTCTACATCGTGGCCCTGCCGTTCTTCGGGATCATCACGGAGATCATCCCGGTGTTCTCGCGCAAGCCGCTGTTCGGCTATCTGCCGCTGATCGGCGCGACCGTCGCGATCACCATGCTGTCCGCTGTCGTGTGGGCGCACCACATGTTCGCCACCGGCGCCGTGCTGCTGCCGTTCTTCTCGCTGATGTCGTTCCTGATCGCCGTGCCCACCGGGATCAAGTTCTTCGTCTGGATCGGCACCATGTACAAGGGGTCGCTGTCGTTCGAGACGCCGATGCTGTGGGCGCAGGGCTTTCTGGTGTCGTTCCTGCTGGGCGGTCTGAGCGGGGTGATCATCGCCTCGCCGCCGCTGGACTTCCACCTCACCGACTCGTACTTCATCGTGGCGCATCTGCACTATGTGCTGTTCGGCACGGTGGTGTTCGCGATGTTCGCCGGGTTCTACTTCTGGTGGCCCAAGTTCACCGGGAAGATGCTCGACGAGCGGCTGGGCAAGCTGCACTTCTGGCTGCTGTTCCCGGGGTTCCAGCTGACCTTCCTGGTGCACCACTGGCTGGGCGAGGAGGGCATGCCCCGCCGGTACGCCGACTACCTGGCCGCCGACGGCTTCACCCTGCTCAACTCCCTGTCGTCGGCGGGGTCGTTCCTGCTCGGAGTGTCCACCCTGCCCTTCCTGTACAACGTCTGGCGCACCGCCCGCTACGGGCGGCCCGTGACCGTGGACGACCCCTGGGGGTACGGGCGGGGCCTGGAGTGGGCGACCGGGTGTCCGCCGCCGCGGCACAACTTCATCGCGCTGCCCCGGGTGCGGTCCGAGGCGCCGGCGTTCGATCTGCACCATCCGGGGATCGTCCAGGAGGAGAAGGAGCAGGGGCTGCGATGAGGACCGAAGCCTTGCTGTTCGGTGTGGTGGCGCTGTTCTTCGCGGCAGTGGCCGCCCTGTACGGCTGGTGGTCCGAGGAGCCGGCCGGGACGGCGGTGCTGACGATCGCGTTCCTGATGGGCGCCGTCGTCTCCTTCTTCAGCGCGGTGCAGTACCGCCGGAAGGGGCGGCGCGCGCAGGACCGCGGCGACGCCGAAGTGGCCGACGGCGCGGGCTCGTCGGAGTTCTTCCCGCCGGACAGCCGGTGGCCGGTGGTCACGGCCCTGGGTTTCGCCGTGGCCGCCACGGGGGTGGTCTACGGGTTGTGGCTGTTCCTCATCGGGTGCGCCGTGTTGGCCCGCGGTGTTCTGGGGCTGGTGTTCCAGTACGTCGACCGGGAGGGGTGAGCGGGGCTCCGGGCCGATCGGTCCTGAGCGGACGGTGGTCGCTCGCATAGCCGCCCTCCACGGTCTGCCGCACCTCCCCCGACTCCACCCCCTCCCGGAGCTGTTCCCGCTCGGCGGCCATCAGCGCGTGGCACAGCCGTCGCGTGAGCATGAACGCGACGACGGGGCCCACGATCAGGGCCACGCGCAGCACCGAGGTCAAGGTGTTCACCGAGATCCGGAAGGTAAGCGCGACGACGTCGTTGCCGCCGGCCAGCAGCAGCACGCCGTAGAAGGTGATGCCGGCGACGCCGAGTCCGGTGCGGACGGGGCGTTCGCGGGGCCGGTCGCACAGGTGCTGCTCCCGCTGTCCCTCACCGGTCAGGCGCTGTTCGACGAACGGGTAGAGGTACAGGACGAGGAACAGCAGCCCCGGCAGGACGACCGCCGGGAGCAGCACGTTCCACATCAGGGTGTGACCGGCGAGGTTCGTCTCCCACGGCGGTACGAGCCGCAGCGCGCCCTCCAGGAAGCCGACGTACCAGTCGGGCTGGGCGCCGGTCGAGACCTGGTCGGGACGGTAGGGGCCGTAGTTCCACACCGGGTTGATCTGGGCGAGGCCGCCGAGCAGCGTGAGTACACCGAAGACCATCAGGAACAGGCCGGTGGTCGTCGTCGTGAACTGGGGGAAGAAGGGTTTTCCGACGGCGTTGCGCTGCGAGCGGCCGGGGCCGCGCCACTGGGTGTGCTTGAGGCGGAAGACCAGGATCAGATGCACGGTGACCAGAGCGATGAGGGCGCCGGGCAGCAGCAGGACGTGCAGGGCGTACAGCCGGGTGATGATGTCCTCGCCCGGGAACTCGGCGCCGAAGGCGAACATGCTCACGTACGTGCCGACGACGGGGATCGACAGCATGATGCCCTGTGCGATGCGCATTCCCGTGCCGGACAGCAGGTCGTCCGGCAGCGAGTAGCCCGCGAAGCCCTCGGCGAGGGCGAGCACGAACAGCGTGAGCCCGATGACCCAGTTGAGTTCACGGGGCCGGCGGAAGGCCCCGGTGAAGAAGATCCGCAGCAGGTGCACTCCGATCGCGGCGACGAAGACCAGGGCCGCCCAGTGGTGCACCTGCCGCATCAGCAGGCCGCCGCGCACGTCGAAGCTGATGCGCAGGGTGGAGTCGAAGGCGGCGGACATGCGCACGCCGCGCAGCGGCACGTATCGGCCCTCGTACCGCACCTCGGTCATCTCGGGGTGAAAGAACAAGGTCAGCCATACGCCGGTCAGGACCAGGACGACCAGGCTGTAGAGGGCCAGCTCGCCCAGGAGGAACGACCAGTGATGGGGGAATGCCTTGCGCAGCAGCCGGCCGCCGCCGTCGAGGACGGGCAGGCGCCGGTCCACCGCGACGGCGAACCGTGTCCCCTGAAGTGCCCTGGACCGCTCGCGCTCCACTCCCGACCGCCTCCCTGCTCCAGTGCCCCGGCAGGCAACGTTTGCCCGCTGAGGAGCGGCGTCCGGTGCGGCGAGAGTGCGCACCGGCCGCCGCGACGGGGCGAACGTTGCCCGTCGGGGCACTAGCACCGCCGTGCTGTCCCTCCCCCATGGATGCGGTGCCGAGTACAGGGCGGCCGGGAAGCACCCGTTCGGGTGCTCAGGTGTTGGGCCGGGCCGCGCTGATGTCGCCGAGCGCCGACTCCGGGTCGCGTTCCATCGCCAGGTCGCCGAGGGCGACGATGCCGACGGGGTGCCCGCTCTCGACGACCGGGATCCGGCGCACGGCGTGCTCGCGCATGAGCTCCACCGCGTGGTCCAGATCGTCCTCGGGGGTCACCGTCACCAGGTCGTCGCTGCACGCGCCGACGACGGTGGTCTGCTCGGGGTCGCCGCCCTCGGCGAGCGAGCGCACCACCAGGTCGCGGTCGGTGACCAGGCCGCGCAGTTCGTCACCGTCCGTCACCAGGACGGCGCCCAGGTCCCGGTCGCGCATGATCCGGGCCACCGCCGTCACGGAGGTCTGCGGCTCCACGGTGACCGGTGGGCTGGTCATGATGTCGCTGACGTGCTGGGTCATGACGTATCACTCCTCTCGGGGTTTCCCGGCCGGGTACCCAGGTGCGCGGCCCGTCGTCACGTCTCCAGCGAGATCTCGCTCCACACCTGCTTGCCGCCGCTGACGGGCAGGGAGCCCCACGCCGCCGACATGGCCTCGACGAGGAGGATGCCGCGGCCGCCCGTGGCCTCCCAGCCGATGCTGGTCGGCTTGACGGGGGTACGCGGGGAGGCGTCGGCGACGGCGACGCGCAGCCGGTGGTTGATGAGGGTGAGGTCGAGGCGGACCCGGCCGTCGGTGTGCACAAGGGCGTTGGTGACGAGTTCGGAGACGACCAGCAGGGCGGCGTCCACGGCGTCGTCCGGGACGCCCCAGGTGCGCAGGGTGCGGCGGGTGAAGCGGCGGGCGTGCCGGACGGCCTCGGGGACGCGCCACACCGTCCAGCTCTCGCGCCGCGGGCGCACCGCCATGCCGTCGTAGCGCATGAGCAGCAGGGCGACGTCGTCGCTGCGGCGGGCGTTGCCCAGGAGGGCGTCGGCGACGAGCCCGAGGTGGGCGGGGTCGGAGACGGCCAGTTCGTGGGCGAGGCGGTCCATGCCGGTGTCGATGTCGGACTCCGCGGACTCGACCAGGCCGTCCGTGGTGAGGGCGATCAGCGTCCCGGGCCGCAGCCGCAGCGGGCTCATCGGGAAGTCGGCCTGCGTCACGACCCCGAGCGGCGGGCCGCCGTCGGCCTCGGGGATCTCGGTGCCGCCGTCGGGGTGGCGCAGCACCGGCGGCAGGTGTCCTGCGCGCACGTACCAGGCGGAGCCCTCCTCCAAGTCGATGTCGACGTAGGCGCAGGTGGCGAAGAGGTCGGTCTCCATGTCCGTCAGGAGCCGGTTGGCGTGCGAGACGACCACATCCGGCGGGTGGCCCTCGACGGCGTAGGCGCGCAGCGCGGTGCGCATCTGGCCCATGAGGGTGGCGGCGCCCGCGCTGTGGCCCTGGACGTCGCCGATGACGAGGGCGACGTGGTGGTCGGGCAGCGGGATCACGTCGTACCAGTCGCCGCCGAGCTCCAGTCCGGCCGTGCTGGGCAGATAGCGGGCGACGGCCACCGCGCCGGGCAGTTTGGGCAGGCGGCGCGGCAGCAGCTGGCGCTGGAGCATGCCGACGAGTTCGTGTTCGGCGTCGAAGGCGTGGGCGCGCATCAGGGCCTGGCCGGCGAGGCCGGCGGAGGCGGTGAGCAGGGCGCGCTCGTCGGAGCCGAAGTCGTGCGGGCTGTCCCAGCCGATCAGGCAGGCGCCCGCCATACGGCCCCCGGCGGGCAGCGGCAGCACGGCGAGGCCGCCGGGGCCGACGTCGGCGAGGGCGGGCTCCAGGGCGGTGCCCGCTGGCCAGATCTGGGCGCGGCCCTCGCGCAGGGCGGTGGCGAGGGTGGGCATGGCGCGCACGGGCGCGTCGGGCCATTCGGAGCGCCACTCCAGGCGCCACAGCTCGGGCCAGACCTCCGGTTCGGGCGGGTCGAGGACGGTGACGACGAGCCGGTCGCCCTCCAGCTCGGCGAGCGCGATCCGGTCGGCCTGGAGAGGCGCCCGCAGCGCGGAGACGACGGCCTGGCTGACGTCGCGGACGGTGCCGGCGATGGCCAGGGCGGCCGCCAGGCGCTGGACGCGGGCCACGTCGGTGACGTCGGAGCGCAGCTTGGAGGCGTCGCCGACGGTGCCCACGAGCCGCATCGGCCGGCCCTCGCCGCCCGGCAGGAGGCGGCCGCGCAGCCTGAGCCACTTGGGCGGGCCGGCGGGCTGCAGCACCCGGAACTCCAGCTCACGTTCACCGATGGACATGTGGTCGGCCTCCACCACGGACATCAGCGACGGCAGGTCCTCCGGGACGGTCAGGCCCAGCAGGGTCTCGACCTTGCCGTCGAACTCGTCCCGGGTCAGCCCGAACAGCTCCAGGATCTCGTCGCCGACCTCGAGGCGGCCGGTGTCCATGGCGAGGCTGAACGCGCCCGCCGGGAGTCTCTCGCCCTCGGCGCCCCGGGCCGGGACGGGGCAGACGACGGCGTCGGCGACCAGTTCGAGGCACTCGCGATCGTCGGTGTCGAAGCCCGCGGGGTCCTCGCGCGCGGCGAGGAGGCAGGCGCCGCCGTCGTCCCCGGGTGCGGGAAGGGCCGCCAGGAAGAACTCCCGCGAGAGCGCCCGCCGGGACTCCGGGCAGCCGGCGAGTTCCTCGGGGCCGAGCCACACCGGCCGGCCGGTGCGCAGCGTGTCGGCCACCGGGGACCTGCCGGAGCGGGGATAGCTGTCGCGCAGCCCGTACAGCGTCCGCGGCACGCCGACGGACTCCACCAGGAACAGCTGGTCGCCGTCCTCGCCCGGTGTGTAGACGGCGGCGAACGTCGCCCCGGCGAAGACGAGCGCCTGTTCGAGGACGCGGCGGAGCCGTTCCGGTGAGTCCGGGTCGGCCGTGACCGTTTTCAGGGCAACCTCGGCACGCAGCGTTCTCGTTCTGCGTCCCGCCGCGCCCTCACTGACCACGTTGGCCATTACAGCGCTTATGGGGCACCCGCGCAGCCCCTGTGACCGTTCCGTGGAGCCGCCGGGCGGACGGCGCTCGAAACCCGCCGAACATGTCCTGAGGCGTGCGTTCATGTCTTCGCGCATGCGTTTCCGCACGTCGATCACCTGGCTCGCCGTGCGCGATGAGCCGCCAGGAGAGAGATTTGACCCCTGGGCCCACTGCAGCCCTGGGCTCCGTCACGCGGCCGTGCGAGGAGGTGGTCGGCGTGTCCGACGCGCAGACGTCCGCACAGGCGCCGGCGGCCGCCAGGACGCGGGTCGGCCGCCCTCTGCTGTCGCTGGCGCTGGCCTCGATGATGGACGAGGTCGACGCGCACTCCGGCGCGGTCTATCTGCTGACGGCCGACGGATCGGTGCTGGAGATGGCGGTGATGGCCGGGCTGCCCCGGGCGTTCGCGGCGCCGTGGGAACGGGTCGGGGTGAACGCGCGGATCCCGGTCGCCGAGGCGGTGCGTGAGCGCCGGCTGGTCTGGGTCGGCGGCGAGGAGGAGATGGCGGCCCGCTATCCGCGTGTCGCGGTGGTGCTGCCCTATCCCTTCGCGTTGGCCGCGCTGCCGGTCGCCACCGAGTCCACCGCGTACGGCGGAGTCTTCGTGACCTGGCCCGGTTCACATCCGCCGGAGCTGTCCGACCGGGAGCGGGATCATCTGACCGCGGCCTGCGACCGGCTCGCGGTGCGGCTGGAGCGCGCGACACAGGAGAGCCGTCCGCTGCACGCCGAGCCCGACCTCCTCGCCTCGCCCCTGATGGGCGGCGTGGCCGGCACGCTCGGCTCGGTGGAGGCGGCGCGGATGGCGGCCCGGCTGCCGTACGGACTGTGCTCGCTCGATCTGGACGGACGGGTCAGCTTCGCCAACCCGGCGACCGCCGAGCTGCTCGGTGTTCCGGTCGCCGGGCTGCTCGGCGCTCAGCTGTGGGCGTCGGTTCCCTGGCTCAACGACCCCGCGTACGAGGACCGCTACCGGGCCGCGCTGATGAGCCAGCACGTCACGTCGTTCGTGGCGCTGCGACCGCCCGGCGACTGGCTGTCGTTCCGCCTGTATCCGAGCACGACCGGGCTGAGCGTGCGCATCAGCAGGGCGCGGGCCGTGACGGAGATGAACCGGGCCGAACCGCGGGCCGCGGGCGCGCGGTCCCGGCTCGTCACGATCTCCCAGGTGCTGGGCCTGGCCGCGTCGCTGACCGAGGCGGTGAGCGTGCAGGACGTCGTGCAACTGGTCGCGGACGAGATCGCGCCGGCCGTGGGCAGCCAGGCGCTGGTCGTCCTCGGTTCCCGGGCCGGACGCCTGCACGTGCTGGGCCACCGCGGGTACCCGGACCCGCACGCCGTGGAACGGTTCGACGGACTGCCGCTGACCGAGCGGACGCCGGGCACGCAGGTGCTGACCACCGGGGTGCCCGGATTCTTCGAGTCCCGGGAGCAGTTGGAGCGTCTGTATCCGGAACGGCACGCCACGCCCGACGACTTCGCGGCCTGGGCGTACCTGCCGCTGATCGCCTCCGGCCGCCCGGTGGGCACCTGTGTGCTGGCCTACACCGAGCCGCACCGCTTCCCCGCGGACGAGCGGGCGGTGCTGACCAGTCTGGGCGGGCTGATCGCCCAGGCCCTGGAGCGTGCGGTGCTCTACGACGCCAAGCACCAGTTGGCGCACGGCCTGCAGGAGGCGCTGCTGCCGCACTCGCTGCCGCCGCTGCCCGGCATCGAGGCGGCCGCGCGCTACCTCCCCGCCACGCAGGGCATGGAGATAGGCGGTGACTTCTACGACCTGGTGCCGACGCAGGGGCGGGCGGCGGCCGTGATCGGGGACGTGCAGGGCCACAACGTGACCGCGGCCGGGCTGATGGGGCAGATCCGTACCGCCATACGTGCCTACACGACGGTCGGCCAGACGCCCGAGGAGGTCATGCGCAGCACCAACCGGCTGCTGATCGACCTCGGTGCCGATCTGTTCGCCAGCTGTCTGTATCTGCGGCTCGATCCGGAACACGGGCGGGCCGTGATGGCACGGGCGGGGCATCCGCCGCCGCTGCTGCGCCGGCCCGACGGCCGGGTGCGGGTGCTGGACCTCGCCGGGGGTCCGCTGCTGGGCATCGACAGCGCGGCCATCTATCCGACGACGCAGGTGGACCTGGCCCCCGGCGGAGTGCTCGTCCTCTACACCGACGGGCTGATCGAGTCGCCCGGCGTCGACATCGAGGACGCGCTCGCCGATCTCGGGCGGCGGCTCGCCGAGGCCGGGGACGGGCCGCTGGACGACTTGGCCGACGAACTCGTCCGGCACGGCGCGGCCACGCGGGAGCGGATCGACGACATCGCGGTACTGCTGCTCAGGGCCCGGGCGGCCGGCTGACCTCGCCGGCCCAGGGGGAAACAGACCGGTCCGGCCCTCCCGCCGGAGGGCCGGACCGGTCCACCACCGGCCGGAACCGCGGGTAGGGCCGGGGTGGGTCCGCACTGTGTGGAAAACCGTGTCGAAACGGTTGAGGTGTGGAGCGGTTGAGGTGTCGAGCGGTTGAGGAGGGGTCAGTTGGTCTGCGTCAGGCCCGAGCCGTCCTCGACGCCGGTGCCCGTCTCCTCACCCGTGCCGGTCTCCTCGCCTACGCCGGTCTCCTCGCCTACGCCTGCCTCTTCACCGGCGCCTGCCTCTTGACCAGCACCGGCTTCCTCGCCACCGGCACCAGCACCGGCACCGGCTTCCTCGCCACCGGCACCGGCACCGGCCTCTTCACCCGCACCGGCTTCCTCGCCACCGGCACCAGCACCGGCCTCTTCACCCGCACCAGCGTCGCCGCCGGCCGCGCCACCCGCGCCGAGTGTCGCGCCGACCGCCTCCAGGGCGGTGGTCACGGGCTGGAAGAAGGTCTCGCCGCCTACCGTGCAGTCGCCGCTGCCACCCGAGGTCAGACCGATCGCGAGGCCGTCCTGGGTGAACAGCGAGCCGCCGCTGTCGCCGGGTTCGGCGCAGACGTCGGTCTGGATGAGCCCGGTGACGGTGCCCTCGGGGTAATTGACGGTGGCGTTCAGCCCGAGGACCTGGCCTTCGCTCAGCCCGGTGGTGCTGCCCATCCGGGTCACCGCGAGACCGACCTCGGCCTCCGCGGCCTGGGAGATCTGGACGGTCTGCCCGCCGCCGACGTTGACGTCGCTCGGCGCCTCGGTCGCCGGGTCGTCGTACTTCACGAGTGCGAAGTCGCCCTCGCCGGGGAAGGTGGCCTGGTCGACCGTGGCGATCGGCTGGCCGTTCTCGGCGTCCGACCACTCGGCGACCGCGACCCCGCAGTGGCCGGCGGTCAGGAAGGCGGGGCTGCCGTCACCCGCGGTGACGTTGAAGCCGAGCGAGCAGCGTGAGCCGCCGCCGAAGATGGCGTCACCGCCGGAGGCGAAGGTCTTGAAGGTGCCGGCCGACTTCTTGACGGTTGCCATGCCGGAACCGAGGCTCTGGACGGTCGATTCCAGTCTGTCCCACTTGGTGCCGGTGACCGTGCTGTCGGCGGTCACCAGGATCTTGTTCGTCCTGGGGTCGACGGCCCACGACGTGCCGGCGATGGTCGCCTCGGACTTCAGGGTCTGCGCGCCGGCCTCGAGTTCGGCCATGCTGTTGTCGACCTCGCGGACTTTGACGCCCGCCTTCTTCGCCTGGACGATCACGTTGTTGTCGCCGTTCACGACGTTGACGACCAGTTGCTGGCCCTCGGAGTCGTAGTAGGAACCGGCGAAGGCGTCACCGAGCAGCCCGGCGACCTGCGAGGCGAGGTCCGAGGCGTCCGCCGCCTTCAGGGTCTTCGGCGCTGCGGCGGCGGTGTCGTCCGAAGCGCCGTCCTGGGACGCGTTGGCGTTGGGGAGCAGGATCGCGGCTGCTCCGAGCGCCACCACGCTGCCCGCCGCTATCGCGGCCTTGCGCTTCGGAATTCGCTTGTGACTCAAACTTCTCGACCTCCTGAGGGACCGGAGTCTGCTGCCTTGTGCGGCAGTTGTTGGGGCGCCTGGATGGCAGGAGGTACGCATGGGTCGCGCGGGGCGTTCAATTCCGTTTCCGCGCGCGCCGTTCGAAACAGCGAATCGGCCACGGACCGCGCCCGCCGGGCCGGTTCGGGGAAGAATCCCCCATATGACGATGACCACCGCCGAAGCCGACAAGATCCTCGCCGACAACTTCGCCCCTTGGGTCCTCGCGCTGGGCCTGACGGTCGAGGCGCTGGACGACGACCGCGCGTTACTGCGAATGCCCTGGTCGGACCGCTTGTCCCGGGAGGGCGGCGGGCTGTCGGGGCAGGCCCTGATGGCGGCCGCCGACACGGCGACCGTGATCGCGGTGTCGGCGGCCCGGGGCGCCTATGGACCGATGACGACGGTGCAGCAGTCCACGTCCTTCCAGCGTGCGGTGACCGGTTCGGATGTCCTGATCGAGGCGGTCGTCACCAAGCTGGGCCGTCGGATGGCGTTCGCCGACATCACGATGACCGACGAGAACTCGGGTCGGATCGCGGCACGTGCGAGCACGGTCTACGCACTTCTGGGCTGACACGCTCGGCAACCGAACCGCAACGATCTGTTGCGGTCACAGGGCCGAATCCTGGCTTCAGGGAATCTGCACATCCACTGCCCACCGAAGTCACCGCGCCCGAAGGATCTGCACATGCCGGCGCCGCCGCTCACGTCATTGGCGCGGAGTGTCGGATTCGCCGCCGCGACGGCAAGAGCTCGCACGCACGCATACCGACTGGCATGTGAAGAAGTCGCCACCAAGGCGTGCCCACTCCTGCACGGATGGTTGCTCCTGGGGCGCAAGTGACCTGGTGAGACCGGTGGTTGATTGGAAGCGCGCACCCGCAGCGTGCTTTGATCCATCGCACCGCAGGGGCCGCTCAGGGCTCTTCCGGAAACGGGCGCCGCCCGGCACCTGTGGTCGCGGCCGTCCATCTGTCCCCAGAGGGGGCCGCTCCCCCTTGTGAATATCCATACGAAGGGAAGTTCCAACATGAACTCCACCCCCCAGGTTGAGACCGTCGAGATCTCCGACGCCGAGCTCGACAACGTCTCCGGCGGTCTGTCCGTGAACGCTCTGGGCACCGTCACCGGCCTGGTGGACGGCATCGCCCCGGTTTCCGGTCTCGTGGACACCGCCGTCGGCACCGTCGAGGGCGCCACCGGCCTGAACACCGCCCCGGTCACCAGCCTGGTCGCCGGTCTCTGATCGCACCTTTTGTGACCGTTGAGTCCCGGAGCCGTATCCCGGCTCCGGGACTCTCGGATGCCGTAAAAGATCTCTCCCACAGGTCCCACAGGTGAGGGAAGTTCCGTGCAGTTCCGCCAACAGGCCCTCGCCAAGCTGCAGTCGCCCGAAGAGCTCGACCTTCCGGTGCGCTTCGCCCGCCCTCAGGGCTGGCTCGTCCTCTCCGTGACGGTGGTCGTCATGGCCGCCGCGTCCGTGTGGGCGGTGACCGGCTCGGTCGCCTCCACGGTCAGCGCGCCCGCCATCCTCACGCACGGGCAGGGCAGTTACATCCTGCAGAGCCCGGTCGCGGGCCAGGTCACCGCGGTCCTCGCCAAGGAAGGCGAGCGGCTGCCCGCCGACTCCCCCGTCCTGAAGGTCCGTACGGCCGAGGGCGACAGCGTCGTGCGCACCATCACCGCGGGCCGGATCACCGCGCTCGCCGCCACCATCGGGCAGATCATCCAGACCGGCGCGAACGTCGCCGCCGTGGAGAAGGTCGCCCACCCCAAAGACCCCCTGTACGCCACCGTGTACGTGCCCGCCGAGAACGCGGCCTCCATTCCCGCGAACGCCTCCGTGGACCTGACCGTCCAGTCGGTGCCCACGCAGGAGTACGGCGTGCTGCGCGGCCATGTGAAGTCGGTGGACCGCTCCGCCCAGTCCGCCCAGCAGATCTCCGGGTTCCTCGGGGACAGCCAACTCGGCGAGCAGTTCACCAAGGACGGCAGGCCGGTGGCCGTCCTGGTCAAGCTGGACAAGTCGTCCGACACCAAGAGCGGCTACAAGTGGTCGTCCACGGACGGGCCGCCGTTCGCGCTCACCTCCATGACGATGGCCACGGGATCGATCCGGCTGGCCGATCAGCATCCCGCCGATTGGCTGCTGCCGTGACCGCCGCACAGGACACCCGCGGCAGGCGCCGCGCCGCCCCGCCCAAGCGCCCCGTCCCCAAGGGGAAGTCGAAGACCGTCCGCACGCCCACCGTGCTCCAGATGGAGGCGGTCGAGTGCGGCGCCGCCTCCCTGGCGATGGTGCTCGGCCACTACGGCAAGCACGTCCCACTGGAGGAACTGCGCATCGCCTGCGGTGTGTCCCGGGACGGCTCGCGGGCCAGCAACCTGCTGAAGGCGGCCCGCAGTTACGGCCTGACGGCCAAGGGCATGCAGATGGACACGGCCGCCCTGGCCGGGGTGAAGACACCCGCCGTCCTGTTCTGGGAGTTCAACCACTACGTCGTCTACGACGGCATGGGCCGCCGCTTCGGCCGCCGCGGGGTGTACATCAACGACCCCGGCAAGGGCCGCCGTTTCGTGCCCATGGAGGACTTCGACGGCAGCTTCACCGGTGTCGTCCTGGTCATGGAGCCCGGCGAGGGCTTCACCAGGGGCGGGCGCAAGCCGGGCGTGCTGGGCGCGATGCCGGCCCGGCTGCGCGGCACCGCGGGCACGATGCCGGCGGCGGTGCTGGCGAGCCTGCTGCTGGTGGTGGTCGGCGCGGCCGTGCCCGCGCTCAGCCGCACCTACATCGACGAGTTCCTGATCGGGAACCAGACCTCCCTGCTCTCCGTGCTGTTCGCGTCGATGGGCGCGTGCGTGCTGCTCACGCTGGTGCTGACCTGGTTGCAGCAGGCGAACCTGCTGCGCGGCCGCATCATCTCCTCCACCCTCTCCAGCGCCCGCTTCCTGCGCCACCTGCTGCGGCTGCCGGTGACGTTCTTCTCCCAGCGCAGCCCGGCCGACCTGGTGCAGCGGCTGCAGTCCAACGACCAGGTGGCCGAGACGCTGGCCCGCGATCTCGCGGCGGCGGGCGTGGACGCCGTGGTCGTCGTCCTCTACGCGGTACTGCTCTACACCTACGACCCCCAGCTCACGTTCGTCGGCATCGGCGTGGCGCTGCTGAACATCGTGGCCATGCGGGTCGTCATCCGGCTGCGCGCCACGCGTACGGCGAAGCTGCGCGCCGACAGCGCCCGGCTCACCAACACCGCCTACACCGGCCTTCAGCTGATCGAGACGATGAAGGCGACCGGCGGCGAGGACGGCTACTTCCGCAAGTGGGCCGGGCAGCACGCCACCACGCTGGAGGAGCAGCAGCGGCTCGGGGTGCCGAGCGCCTGGCTGGGTGTGGTCGCGCCGACGCTCGCGACCCTGAACAGCGCGCTGATCCTGTGGATCGGCGGTATGCGGGCGGTGGAGGGCGGCATCTCGGTCGGCCTGCTGGTGGCCTTCCAGGCGCTGGTCACCCGCTTCACCGCCCCGATCACCCGCCTCAACGGCGTAGCGGGCCGCATCCAGGACTTCGCGGCCGACGTGGCACGCCTGAAGGACGTGGAGAACTTCGAGGCCGACCCGCTCTACGGCCGCCCCGGCGCCGGCGAGTCGACGCGCCGCCTGCACGGCCATGTCGAGCTGGAGAACATCTCCTTCGGCTACAACCCGCTGGACAAACCGCTGCTCACCGGCTTCGACCTGACCGTCGGCCCGGGCCAGCAGGTCGCGCTGGTCGGTGGCTCCGGCAGCGGCAAGTCGACGGTGTCCCGGCTGATCTCGGGCCTGTACGCGCCCTGGGAGGGTGTGATCCGTATCGACGGGCAGCGCCTGGACGACATCCCGCGCGGGGCGCTGGCGGCCTCCGTCTCCTTCGTCGACCAGGACGTGTTCCTCTTCGAGGGCACGGTCCGGGACAACGTGGCGCTGTGGGATCCGTCGATCCCGGACGACGCGGTGGTGGACGCGCTGCGGGACGCGGCCCTGTACGACATGGTCATGCGGCGGCCCGGTGGCATCCACAGCAAGGTCGAGCAGGACGGCCGTAACTTCTCCGGCGGGCAGCGCCAGCGCCTGGAGATCGCCCGGGCGCTGGTACGCAGGCCCAGCATCCTGGTCCTCGACGAGGTGACCAGCGCGCTGGACGCGGAGACCGAGCTGGTGGTGATGGACAACCTGCGCAAGCGCGGCTGTGCCTGTGTGGTGATCGCGCACCGGCTCAGCACCGTGCGCGACAGCGACGAGATCGTCGTACTCGAACAGGGCACGATCGTGGAGCGCGGGCGGCACGAGGAGCTGGTGGCGCGCGGTGGCGCGTACGCCCAGCTGGTCAGGGAGCACTGAGATGACGACCGCGCACGAGGGGGACCTCGTCCTGGGCGCGCTCGGGTCCTTGGGCACGCCCATCGACTGCGCCGGCTTCAGCCGTATCGACCTCGAAGGACCGCAGGTGCTGTGGCTGGTCGCGGCCGGGGCCGTCGACCTGTTCGCGGTGGACGCCGGGCAGCAGGGCCACTGGCACCACCTGGGCCGCCTGGAGGCGGGTTCCCTGTTGCTGGGCCCGGTGGCGGGACCCCAGCACACCCTGGTGGCACGCCCGTTGCGGGACTGCGTGGTACGCCGCATCGAGCTGCGCGAGCTGTACCAGCCCGCGAGCACCCAGACCTGGTCCTACGACGAGTACGGCAACCCCCAGTACGTACCGCCGACGACGAGCCCCCTGGAGTACGCCCTCGCCCTGGGCGTCGGCCGCAGCCTGTCGATCCTCTTCCAGGCGCCGATGGCAACCGAACGGGCCGCCGCGCTCACCGACGACGACGTCTTCTGGATGCAGGTGCCGCCGGGCAGCGTGCAGTACGGCTCGCTGTACGGCGCGGAGGCGGCCGCCGATCTGCTGATGGACCCGGCGGTCTGGCAGAGCATGGTCGACCAGCAGTACCGGCTGCTGACCACGCTGGACCGCTGGATCGAGGATCTGGAGCGCACCCACGAGACCCGCACGGCGGAGGGCATCAGGGCCGGTGAGGCGGTGCGCGCCCAGGCCGACCGGACGCTGCTGGCGTCGATCGGCAAGCGGTCCTCGCAGCGCACCACGGCCGCCGACGCGGACGCCAGTTACGCGGCGTGCAGGCTGGTCGCGCAGGCGGCCGGGATCACGCTCGCCGAGCCCGCGCAGTCCGGCACGGAGAGCGACCGCCTCGATCCGGTCGAGCAGGTCGCCCTCGCCTCGCGCGTGCGCACCCGGGCCATTCGCCTGGAGGGCCACTGGTGGCACGACAACGTCGGACCGCTGGTGGGCCACCGGGCCCTGTCCGGCGCACCGGTCGCACTGCTGTGGCGGCGCGGCGGATACGTGGCCGTGCATCCGTCGACCGGCCGCGAGACACCGATCGAAAAGGCCAACGCGGAGGAGTTCGAGCCGCGCGCGGTGATGTTCTACCGTCCGCTGCCGGACAGGGTGTTGAGCCCGCTGCGGCTGCTGCGGTTCAGCATGCGCGGCACGCGTGGGGACCTGACGAACCTGCTGGTCAGTGGCCTGGTGACGGTCGCGATCGGGGCGCTGGTGCCGATCGCGACCGGCAAGGTGCTCGGTGAGTTCGTGCCGAAGGCGCAGAGCGAGCTGATCGTGCAGGTCTGTCTGGCCGTGATGATCAGCAGCGTGGTGGCGGCGGCCTTCATGCTGCTGCAGAACCTCACCATCCTCCGGCTGGAGGGCCGTATCGAGGCGACGCTTCAACCGGCCGTCTGGGACCGGCTGTTGCGTCTGCCGACGAAGTTCTTCACCGAGCGCTCGACCGGCGAACTGGCGAGCGCGGCGATGGGCATCAGCTCGATCCGTCGGCTGATGGCGGGCGTCGGACCGGTCGTCGCCCAGTCGGTGACCGTGGGTGCGATGAACCTGGGGCTGCTGTTCTGGTACAGCGTCCCGATGGCGCTGGCGGCGATCGGGATGCTCGTCGTCATCGCCGGTGTGTTCCTGGGGCTCGGGTTGTGGCAGGTGCGCTGGCAGCGGCGGCTGGTGGTGCTCGGCAACAAGCTGAACAACCAGGCGTTCCAGACGCTGCGTGGCCTGCCGAAACTCAGGGTGGCCGCGGCCGAGAACTACGCCTACGCGGCATGGGCCTCCCAGTTCGCGCGCAGCCGCGAGTTGCAGCAGAGGGTCGGGCGCATCAAGAACCTCACGACGGTGATGGGCGCGGTGTATCTGCCGCTGTGCTCGCTGCTGATGTTCATGCTGCTGGCGGGCCCTGCGCGCGGGACGATGTCGGCGGCCGCGTTCCTCACCTTCAACACCTCGGTGACGATGCTGCTGACGGCCGTCACCCAGCTGACCGGCTCCTTCGTCTCGATGGTGGCCGCGCTGCCGCTGTTCGAGGAGATCAAGCCGGTGCTGGAGGCGACGCCCGAGGTGCGCACGGCGAGCACCCGGCCGGGCCCGCTGTCCGGAGGGCTCGAGGCCCGCAGGCTCGCCTTCCGTTACTCCGACGACGGTCCGCTGGTGCTGGACGACGTGTCGTTCGAGGTACGGCCGGGCGAGTTCGTGGCGATCGTCGGCCCCAGCGGCTGCGGCAAGTCGACGCTGCTCAGGCTGCTGATCGGCTTCGACAAACCGGTCTCGGGCAGTGTGCTGTACGACGGTCAGGACCTGGCCGCCCTCGACCAGTCGGCCGTACGGCGGCAGTGCGGTGTGGTCCTCCAGCACGCCCAGCCGTTCACCGGCTCCATCCTGGACGTCATCTGCGGCACCGAGCCGTACACGCCGGAGGAGGCGATGGCGGCGGCCGAGATGGCGGGACTCGCCGAGGACATCAAGCGGATGCCGATGGGCCTGCACACGATCGTCTCGGGCAGCGGCGCCATCTCGGGTGGTCAGCGGCAACGCCTCATGATCGCCCAGGCGTTGATCCGCCGGCCGCGCATCCTCTTCTTCGACGAGGCGACCAGCGCCCTCGACAACGAGACACAGCGCACGGTCATCGAGAGCACCAAGGCCCTCAACGCCACCCGGATCGTCATCGCGCACCGCCTGTCGACGGTGCTGGACGCCGACCGGGTGATCGTGATGGAGGACGGCAAGGTCGCCCAGCAGGGCGCGCCCGCGCACCTGCTCGCGGACACCGGGGGGCGGCTGCACGAGCTGGTGCGGCGGCAGATGGCGTGACGGATCAGGTGCCGAGGCCCGGGACGGGGGCACCGGACGGGACACCGGCCTCGACGTAGCCCTCGTAGAAATCCTTCCAGGGCGCGGTGGCCCCGGCGTGCGGGCCACCGAACTTCTCGTCGCGGGTCCACGCGTCCAGGGCGGCCAGGCACACCTCCCAGGCGGCGCCGTTGCGGGCGGCGGTGTCCTCGGCGATCAGGACGTTGGTGAGCGTGAAACGGGTGCGCTTGTCGTCCAGGGCCTCCAGGTCGAAGTGCAGCTCGTCGCCGCCCCACTCGAAGGACAGGTGCCGGGGCACCTCGACGGCGATCACCCGGGCCGTGGTGTCCTCCAGGTTAGGGTCGCCGCTGAACTTGATCGCGCCGCCGGGGCGCAGCTCGATCTCGGCGCGGGACGGGAACCACTGCGCGAGTTCGTCGGCGTCGGTCACGAACCGCCAGACGCGCTCGACGGGATGGTCGTAGGTACGGCTGAAGCGGACGGCCGGGCGGCCGTCGTCCAGGGTCAGGTAGGTGCCGGTGAGTTCGACGGACATGGCGGTTCAGTCCTTCGGGACGGGGTCCTGTGGGTCGTCCGACGCCGTCTCGTCGAGGCGGCGGCCGTGGGGGTGCCCCCGCGCGAGCGAAGCCGGGCGTGGGGGAGCGTCCAGGCTGCTGTTCCAGAGCTTGCGGTACGGGGTCAGCCAGGCGTCGAGCTCGGCGATCGGGGCCGGATCGAGGGCGTAGACGCGGCGTTGGGCGTCCTGCCGGACCCGGACCAGGCCCGCCTCGCTGAGCACCTTCAGACCCGCACCCACATCGAAACTTTGCCGTTTCGCTTAAAGTGGTCTAGCCTCGATGTGTACGAAACAGTTTCGTTTACGTACTCATTACGTTCGGACGACTTCCCTGGAGTTCCCCGATGTCTCAGAAGACTCTGCCCGAGAGTGCCCGGGAGGGCGCCCTCGGCTCGTCAGCCGCCGCCTCGTCCAGGAAGTGGTGGATTCTCGCCGTCATCGCCCTCGCCCAGCTGATGGTGGTCCTGGACGCCACCATCGTGAACATCGCCCTGCCGTCGGCGCAGGCCGATCTCGGGTTCTCCGACGGCAACCGGCAGTGGATCGTCACCGCGTACGCGCTGGCGTTCGCCTCCCTGCTGCTCCTCGGCGGGCGCATAGCCGACCTGTTCGGCCGCAAACCGGCCTTCCTCATCGGCATCGTCGGCTTCGCGGCCGTCTCCGCGCTCGGCGGCGCCGCGACCAACTTCGAGATGCTGGTCACGGCCCGCGCCCTGCAGGGTGCCTTCGGCGCGCTCCTCGCACCCGCCGCGCTCTCACTGCTGAACACGACGTTCACGGACGCCCGCGAGCGCGCCAGGGCGTTCAGCGTGTACGGCGCCATCGCCGGCGCGGGCGGCGCGGTCGGCCTGCTGCTCGGCGGCATCCTGACCGACGCACTCGACTGGCGCTGGACGCTGTACGTCAACGTCGTCATCGCCGTGGTCGCCTTCGCGGGCGGCTGGCTGCTGCTGTCCAACCACCGCGACGCCGCGAACTCCAAACTGGACGTGCCGGGCACCGTCCTGGTCGCCGCCGGTCTGTTCTCCGTGGTCTACGGCTTCTCCAACGCGGAGACGCACGACTGGAGCTCCGCGTCCACCTGGGGCTTCCTGTTCGCGGGCGGTGTGCTGCTGGCCGCCTTCGCCTGGTGGCAGACCCGCGCCGCGCACCCGCTGCTGCCGCTGCGCATCCTGCTCGACCGCAACCGCGCGGCCTCGTTCCTGGCCGTGCTGATCTCCGGCGCGGGCATGTTCGGTGTGTTCCTCTTCCTCACCTACTACCTGCAGTTGAACCTGGGCTTCAGCCCGACCAAGACCGGTGTGGCGTTCCTGCCGATGGTGGCGGCGCTGATGGTGGCCGCACAGTTCGGCACCACGGCCCTGGTGCCCCGGATGGGACCGAAGGCGGTCATCCCGCTGGGCTTCGCGATCGCCGCGGTGGGCATGGCCTGGCTGACCGGCATCGGGAGTGACTCGCACTACGCGAGCGCGGTGCTGCCGCAGCTGATCGTGATCGGCGCGGGCCTCGGTCTGGTGATGCCGCCGGCCATGCAGCTGGCCACCGGCGGAGTGGCGGCCGAGGACGCGGGCGTCGCCTCCGCCACGGTCAACGCGATGCAGCAGGTGGGCGGTTCGATCGGTACGGCGCTGCTGAACACGCTGGCCGCGAGCGCCGCGACCGACTACCTGGCCGGGAAGGACCCGACGAACAAGCTGACCCAGGCCCAGGCGACGATCGAGAGCTACACCACCGCCTTCTGGTGGTCGGCGGGCTTCTTCGCCGCCGGCACGCTGATCGCGTTCCTGCTGTACCGGCGCGGGGTGCCGGAGCAGGACCCGAACGCCGCACCGGTCGTCCACATGTGAGCTGCCTCGCCTGAGCCGCCCCTGGTCCGAGGGGCCGCCGTCTGCAGGGAGACGGCGGCCCCTCTGTCCTTGGCGCCTTTTCGGCTTGACACCTTTTCGCTCGAATGTCGGACAGCTCCGCCAGCGTTGGACAGTGCCGCGAGTGGGTACCCACCGGTCCATGCGAATCAGCGTGGTGGATGTCGGATCGAACACGGTCAGGCTGATTGTGGCGGACGCGGAGGGTGGGGTGCCGCTGCCGGTCCACACCGCCAAATGGCGCCTGAGGCTGTCCGATCACGTGCGGCCCGGGGGCCCGGTTCCGGAGGAGGCCGTGGAGCGGCTCGTCGACGCGGTCGCCGAAGCGAGCAGGACCGCGACCCGATGGGGCGCGGCCGACCCGCTGGCCTTCGCGACCGCCGTGGTGCGAAGCGCCCCGAACCGCCAGGAGGTGCTGCGTACCGTCCGGGCGCGCACCGGGGTCGCTCTGTGCACCCTGCCGGGCGAGGTGGAGGCCGAGCTGACGTTCCTCGGGGCCCGGCGCTGGATGGGCTGGCGGTCGGGGCCGCTCGCCCTGCTGGACATCGGCGGCGGCTCGCTCGAGGTGGCCTTCGGCCGCGGCCGGCTGCCGGACTTCGTGGCCTCGCTGCCGCTCGGCGCGGGACGGCTGACCCATGAGTTCTTCGAGGACCAGGACCCGCCGCCGCCGGAACTGGTGCGGGCGCTGCGCCGCAAGGTCCGCCACCAACTGCGGGACGTCGCCGCCCGGATCCGCTGGGAGGGACCCCGCACGGCGGTGGCCACCTCCCGCACCTTCCAGCAGCTGGGCCGCCTGTGCGGAGCCCCACCCGGCCGCCACGGCCCGTTCGTGGAACGCCTGTTGCACCGCCCCGACCTGCGGGAGGCGGTCGACCACCTGGCCGCCCGCCCGGCCGCCGAACGCGCCGCGCTCCCCGGCATCTCCGCGCCGCGCGCGGCACAGAGCCTGGCCGGTGCGGTGGTCGGGCACACCGCCATGAAGCTGACCGGGATCAAGACGCTCACGGTCTGCCCGTGGGCGATCCGCGAGGGGGTCCTGCTGCGCCACATAGAGGACGGGGCGGCCTGGTGGGCGGAGATCGCCCGCCGCAACGAGGAGGCAGCGGCACCGGATCCGGTGCCGCTGCGCATCGCGCCCCCGACCAGCCGAACCAAGGAAGGAGACAGCCGTGTCCCACGACCGGAACCGGAACGACAAGCAGCCCGAGACGGCGCTTGAGGAAGTCCTGCGCGAGATCGAGGACGCCGAGCGGCGCACCGGGGACTCCACCGAGCAGCGACGCCGCAGGGGTGAGGCCGGGGAGGCCATCACCCCCAACACCGATGCCCAGGAGCAGTCCCGCGAGGACTGACCTGAGGGCTCTACGAGGGCGGTGCCCAGGCCACGGAGGGCGGCCCGCCGAGCCAGATCGGCGACCACGCGGGTGGGTGTCCCGGTACCGGCGGGGTACCCGGGGCGCATGCCGCACGACCGCGCGGAACCACCGCTGCCCTCCGCCCGGGGCCCGGTCTCGGCAGCCGTCGAGGAGTACCTGCTGGGCTCCGGACCGCTGCCGCGCCACGAGGACGTCGCAGGGTCGGCCGTCTACGGCGACGACCTCCAGCTCGCCCTCTACCTCTGCTACGAACTGCACTACCGCGGCTTCGCGGGCGTGGCCCCCGAGCGCGAGTGGGACCCGGACCTGCTGCACACGCGCGCGGCACTGGAGCACCGCTTCCTGTCCGCCCTGCGCGCGGACACCACCGTCCACGACAGCGTCGAAGAGGCCGTCGAGGAGCTCCTGGTCGAGCCGGTCGACGGTACGGGCGTCACCCATTACCTGCGCAAGGAGGGCGAGCTGTGGCAGCTGCGCGAGTACGCCGCCCAGCGCTCCCTCTACCACCTCAAGGAGGCGGACCCGCACGCCTGGGTGCTGCCGCGGCTGTGGGGCAGGGCCAAGGCGGCCATGGCGGCGGTGGAGTTCGACGAGTACGGCGGCGGCCGCCCCGACCGGGTGCACGCGCGGCTGTTCGCCGACCTGATGGCCGACCTGGGCCTGGAGACGACGTACGGCCGCTACCTCGACGCGGCCTGCGCCCAGGCCCTGGCCACGGTGAACCTCATGTCCCTCTTCGGCCTGCACCGAGCGCTCCGGGGCGCCCTGGTGGGCCATTTCGCCGCGGTCGAGGTCACGTCCTCCCCCGGCTCGCGCCGCCTGGCCGAGGCGATGCGCCGCACGAACGCCGGGCCAGCCGCCGAGTTCTTCTACGACGAGCACGTCGAGGCCGACGCGGTCCACGAGCAGGTCGTGCGCCACGACGTCATCGGCGGTCTGCTGGCCGAGGAGCCGCATCTCGCCGCCGACGTCACCTTCGGCATCGACGCCACCGGTCACGTCGAGGACCGGTTCGCCGCGCGGCTGCTCGCCGACTGGCAGGAGGGCCGGTCGTCGCTGCGCACGCCTCTGGATTCGTCGTCGCGCACGCCCCCGCCACCTGCGCCACGCACACCGCACCCCTCCGAAATTCCCGGTATCTCCTGAATTCGGGGTACCCGGAGGGAGTGACCTCTCTCGTGCCGCCGCTCACCCTCCCGGGTGTCTACACCCCGCAGGAGGACACCGCCCTGCTGGTCCGCGCCCTGTCCGAGGAACCGCTCCGGCCGGGTGCGGACGTCCTCGACATCGGCACCGGGACCGGCGCGCTGGCCCTCGCGGCCGCCCGCCGCGACACCCGGGTGACCGCGGTGGACGTGTCCTGGCGCGCGGTGCTCACGGCTCGGCTGAACGCCTGGCTGGCGAGGCTGCCGGTGCGCATCCGACGCGGGAACCTCTTCTCCCCCGTCGGCGACCGGTCGTTCGACCTCATCCTGACGAACCCGCCGTACGTACCGACGCCGGAGGCCGGACGGCCGCCCCGGGGCACCGCCCGCTCCTGGGACGCGGGCCCGGACGGGCGGTTCGTACTGGACCGGATCTGCCGTGAGGCACCCTCACGGTTGCGCCCCGGCGGCGTCCTGCTGATCGTGCACTCCGCGTTGAGCGACCCCGGCCGGACGGTCGAGCGTCTGCGCGCGGCCGGCCTCAAGGCCGCCGTGACCCGCCGTCGCCGGATCGCCTTCGGTCCGGTGCTGCGCGCCCGGCAGGACTGGCTGCGGGAGCGCGGCCTGCTGTCCCCCGCCGAACAGAAGGAAGAGCTGGTGGTCGTCCGTGCCGAACTCCCCGTCTGACCGGCCCCGCCGGATCACGGTGCGGCGCCGGGGCCCGATCCTGGTGGAGGGCCCGGTGGAAGTGGAACTCGAGGACGGCACCACGGTGTCCTCAGACCGCTTCCGCGTGGCCCTGTGCACCTGCCGCCGCAGCCGCCGCTATCCCTGGTGCGACACCAGCCACCGGGACAGAAGCGAAACCGGTCGCCGCGGCGAGGACTGACGAGAATGACCCGAGGGGTCGGCGGGCGGCCCCACTCCGTCCGCCGACCCCCGGTGCGAGATCACACGTCCCCGAGCCAGGGGCACACTCCCCATCTGCGGGCCCCCCGGGAGGGTCACGGGGACCGTGCGATCCCGGTCCCTCAGAACGTGAAGACGCTGCTCCCGTAGGTGCTCTTCACGCACTCGTTGGCAAAGGTGCGCTCATAGGAGACGCGCTGGCCCCGCCAGACGCCGTCGACCGTGACCACCACGGGGTCGTACTCCTTGGTGCACGCGATGCCGCCCCTGACCGTCAGGGCATCGAAGTCCCCTTCGGCGGTGCGCAGTTCGGCGCACGCCTGGGCCGCGGCCGGATGGGTTCCGGAGGCGGTCGGGGCGCAGGTCAGGGTGACGGCACGGTGCGGGGTGGCGGTGGCCGCGCTCTCGCCGTGGCCCAGGGTGAGCACCAGGGCCGAGGGGGCGTAGAGCGTGGTCGGGGCGGTGGACGGTGCTGTGCCCGGGGCGGCGAGGGCGGCCCCGGTGAGGGGGCCGCAGACGGCGGTGGCCGTGATGCCGATGGTCGCTGCCCAACGCGCGGTGTTCCGCATTGTGTGCATCCTTCCGCTCAATTCGAGGGTGTGCCGCACCCGGCTCGATCGGTGCCGGAACGGCGAGCGCGAGTCTGCCGAGTCCGCCGCCGAAACTCACATCGACCCCATGGGTTTCAGTAACATTGCGTGTTGAATCAGTGGCGTGAAGTCACGGAATTCGAACGCCCCAACCCTTTGAGTGAGCGATTCTTGATCGCTCGATCGGGCCGTATGGCCGGATTGCCCCCGCTCGGCAATAGGCCTGAAACATTCCGCTTCAGCCGTCAGCGCAGCCCCTCGCGGCCCCTTGTGTTCATGTTCGATCGGAGTAATCGTGATTACATGATTACGAACGAGCACCATGAGAAGCTGCGCGGCTGGTTCGCCGGCCGCCTGCCGGACGACCTGTTCGAGGGTCTGGTCGAGGTGACGGCCGACCGCGAGGAGATCACCGTGATCGGCCGCATCCCCGAACCCCGGCTGGGCGAGGACGTCTCGCCCGCCGAGCGGGAGGCGGCCGTCCAGGGCCGGATCCAGGAGTTCCGGGAGCGCACCCGGGATACCCGGATCGCAGTGGCCCGCGAGGCCGAGCACCGGTTCGACCGGAAGGTCTCCTGGGGCGTGGAGTGCGGCGGGCAGCGGGCCTTGTTCACGCATGTGGCGGCGCCTGTCATGACGCGGCTGCGCCAGCCCGAGCGCCAGGTCCTCGACACCCTGATCGCGGGCGGCGTCGCCCGCAGCCGCAGCGACGCCCTCGCCTGGTGCGTCCGCCTGGTCCAGCGGCACGCCGACGAGTGGCTCACCGAATTGCGGGAGTCCCTCGAACACGTCCAGCGAGTGCGGGCACAGGGTCCCGACGCCGAACCGGAGGACACGCCGACCGACGACAAATGATGGAGGAATCGTCCACTTTCAGCCCACGAGATGGATGAACCGTCCTCTGGTGTGGATCCGGCGCACGGCCTTACGGTCGGCAGATCCCCGAGAGGACGGCATCCGTTCGGGCCGCACACCCCAGCGACCGCGACCGGCCGTCCGCGCCACCGCGCCACCGCGCGCTCCACCGCCGTCCCCTCGCTGGAGCCCCCTTGCCCCCGCTGCCCGACTCCTCCCCCGTGGCACCGCCCCCGTCCCTCACCGAGGTCGAAACCCACGGAGTGGAGCGCATCCCCGACGCGGACCGCACCGCCAGCCCGCTCGACCTCTTCCGGCTCGCCTTCGGCGGCGCCAACACCTTCTCCACCTGTGTCCTCGGCGCCTTCCCGATCGCAGTTCGTCGGCCCGCTGGGCGGTCTGGCGAACGGCGTCGACATCAGCCTGCCGCTGTCGCTGGCGGTGGCCGCGGTGCTGTTCCTGGCGCTGCTGCGGCTGTTCCCCGAGCCGCGGGCGGTGTACGGGCCCGAAGGGGCGCGGTTGGCGCGCACCGTCGAGATTCCGGTGCCGCCGATCAGCGGGCCGGGCGCGAAGGGCGACGACGAGCCATTGTCAGACCCGTCCGCTAAGTTGCGGGCATGACCAACTTCGTACTTGTGGCCGGTGCTTGGCTCGGCGCGTGGGCGTGGGACGAGGTGGCGGCCGAGCTGCGCTCGGCCGGGCACGACGTCCATCCTCTGACGCTGTCGGGCCTCGCCGAGAAGCAAGGTGTTCCCGCCGGGCAGCAGACCCACGTGCAGGACATCGTGGGCGAGGTCGAGCGCCTCGATCTGCGCGGAGTCGTCCTCGTCGGACACAGCTACTCCGGGATCCCGGTCGGGCAGGCCGCGGAGCTGATCGGGGACCGGCTGCGGCGCGTGGTGTTCGTCGACTCGAACGTTCCGGTCGACGGGGAGACGTTCCTCTCGGGCTGGCCGAGCGACTCCGTGCGCGAGGCGATCACGGCGGGCGGCGGCTTCTGGCCGCCGTTGCCCGCGCCCGAGTACGCCGGCCAGGAACTGACGGACGAGCAGATCGCCCGGATCGTCGACGGCTCGACACCGCACCCGGGAGCCACGCTCACCGAACCGGCCGTCCTCACCCGCTCCCTCGGCGACCTCCCCGCCACGTACATCAAGTGCCTGCTCGACGATGACGAGCCGATGCCCGCCGCGGCCGAACTGCTCAAGAGCGAGCACTGGGAGCTGGTCGAGATGGACACCGGGCACTTGCCGATGTTCTCCCGGCCCCGCGAACTGGCCCGGATCCTGCACGAGTCGGCCGCCGGATCCTGACTCCTGGCCCGCCCCTGGTGGACGGGCTGCCGCCTGCTCACCCAGGATCGTCGGGACGGCGCTGCTCGACGAGGAGAGGCGGGGCGGTACGCATGGGCAAGCACTGGGCGGACTTCCAGTACGAGATCTATCTGAACGGGATGTCGGGCGCGGTACCGCGCCTGCCCACCGATCTCGACCGGCTGGAGGAGCTGGCCGAACAGCGGCTCGGCCCCGGCCCGGTCGGCTATGTGGCGGGCAGCGCGGGCGACGGCAGCACGGCCCGCGCCAACCGGGCGGCGCTGGAGCGGCGCCGGATCGTGCCACGGATGCTGCGGGACGTGCACGAGCGCGACCTGTCCGTCGAGCTGTGGGGCCGCGCGCTGCCCGCTCCGCTGGCGCTGGCGCCGGTCGGTGTGCTGTCGATCATGCATCCGGGCGCGGAGCCTGCCGCCGCCCGGGCTGCCGCGGCGCAGGGCGTGCCGTACATCCTGTCGTCGGCGTCCAGTACGCCGATGGAGCAGGTCGCGGAGGCGATGGGGGACACCGAGCGCTGGTTCCAGCTGTACTGGCCGAAGGATCCGGAGGTGGCCCGGAGTTTCCTGGCCCGGGCGAAGGCGGCCGGGTTCACCGCACTGGTCGTCACGCTGGACACGCCGCTGCTGTCCTGGCGGCCACGCGACCTCGACCAGGCGTACCTGCCCTTCCTGCGCGGCGTCGGTACCGCCAACTACTTCTCCGACCCGGCCTTCCAGGCAGGCCTGGTCAAGCCGGTGCACGAGGATCCGAACGCGGCGGTGATGCACTTCGTGGGCATGTTCGCGGACCCCGGCAAGACCTGGCCGGACCTGGCGTTCCTCAGGGAGAACTGGGACGGCCCGATCGTCCTCAAGGGCATCCTGCACCCGGACGACGCCCGCCTCGCCGCCGACGCCGGGATGGACGCAGTGGTGGTGTCCAACCACGGCGGCCGCCAGGTGGCCGGCTCGGTCGCGGCGGCCGACGCGCTGCCGCGGGTCGCGGAAGCGGTCGGCGACCGCCTGACCGTGCTCTTCGACTCCGGCATCCGCTCCGGCGACGACGTCTTCAAGGCCCTCGCGCTCGGCGCGCGGGCGGTCCTGGTCGGACGGCCGTACGTCTACGGACTCGGCCTCGACGGACAGCCCGGCGTCGAGCACGTGATCCGCTGCCTGCTCGCCGAGTTCGACCTCACCCTCGCCCTGTCGGGCCACGCCACGCCGGCCACCGTGGGTCGCACCGACCTCGTGGAGGATTCGGCGTGACCGGTGGCTAGGTCCTGTCCGACAGCGTTACGGCCCGCGCCGACGGCGTCTGAGTGCCGGGGTCCGACAGCGAGCCGGGGCTGGCCGTCGCCGGTGGGTCGGTCAGCCAGCGTTGTCGGTCGGAGTCGTCGCGGACCTTGACGACGATGTCGGCGCCCGGGTCCTCGGTGGTGGAGGTGAGGGCGAGCTGCTCGTCCCAGCGGGGCAGCAACTCCCCCTGCACGGTGAGGTCGTAGCGCACATCGTCCGCCCGCTTGGCCTTCTCGCCTGCGCAGCTGCCGAGGACGACCACGCCGGCGTCCAGGTGCGAGTCCAGGCACAGGTGGGGGTCCGCCACGCTGCGCAGTAGTCCGTCGTCCTCGTACGACCACTGCTGGGTGGCCGCCGACGAGCACGCCGCCAGCTCGGTGCCGCGCCCGGCCTCGGGTCTGCCGGTGATGTCGACGCACAGGTCGGCGGCCGCGTTGCGCAGCCGGGTCCGGTCCGGGACGACGGGAAGCTGGGCGGTACCCGGCGCGGAGGACGCCGTCGGCGGGGTCGGGCCGTTGCCCGGTGCCACGCCGACACCGCCGATCGCGTTGGTGGAGGCGGCCGGGTCGGCACCGTCGTCGTCCGACCACAGGCCGGCGACGAACACCGTCGCGAGCAGCCCGGCGGAGGCGAGACCCACCCCCGTCAGCAGCGTCCGGGAGGAGCGCGGTCCGCCCGGGGTCCGGCGGCCCGGTGTGGGGATCCCCGGCAGCAGACGGCGGCGTCCGCCGCCGTGCCGGGCGGAGCCGCGCGTCCGCGGCGTCTGCCGGGAGCGCCCGGGCCGGGTGTCGAGATAGCGCCGGGCGCCCCAGCCGAGCACCGCCTCGGCGAGCAGGACACCCAGTCCGCCCTCGAAATGGCTCAGTTGTTCGGCTGCGTTACGGCAGTGTCGGCACTCCCCCAGATGGTGCTGCACATCAGGCAGCAGGGCTCCGCCCCGGCGAATCGGAACATCGAGGAGGCGGTTGTAGAAGCGGCAATCCTTGGTCGGCGCCAGTTCCCGATGGGCATGTACACAACCCTCGCGGAATTTTTCACGCGCTTGTTCGAGAGCCGCCGACGCTGTGTCGGTATCCATGCCCAGGAGACCGGCGGGTATGGTTATTGGTTCCGCCTCCACCTCGACATGCCACAGCAAACACCGGGCGAGTCCGGGAAGCGTGTGGAATGAACGCTCGGCCAACTTGCGGTTTTCGGGCGTCATGGACTTGGCCGCGCGCATACCGCGCCCTCCGGCCGGTTTCCCCAACTCCGGCAATACACCGGATATTCGACCCTCGGCCGACCACTCCCGGACGGTGTCCCGGACGGCCACCAGGAGCCGGGGACGTAACGCCACGCCGGGCTCGCCGAGGGCCAGCCGGTCGAGAACCTGGTGGTAGGCGGCAGCGGTGACCATGGAGGCGGTGTCCGCCGGAGAGGCGAGGCAGATCACCGCGTAGTCGTGGGCCGGCTGCCAGTGCCGTGCCATGAGCAGCGCGACGGCCGGCCCCGACTCACCGTCCGGACGGGCTCTCAGCGCGGCGCCGAGACTCTCGTCGGATTCTTCGGAAGCCCCGCCGGGCGGGGGGTAAGGCGGGCGAGGGGGGTGGGGGGTGGGCACTGAGTGGATTCCTTCCCACGGACATGGGACTGACAGAAGTCATGGCTGCCGAAAAGGAACCCGGATCGGCACGCACCTTTTCGGCCGCGGTCGCGGGGAGCACGAATTCACCAACATCCATACGCCCCGGTTCCCCACGGGACGAATGCCGGCCGGCCCCTTACCCCCCACACCGGCTGTTCACCCTTCCACAAGTCACACATGACCAACAAGGCGCTTGGGCAACATCCATACCGTTGAAGGAAAGTCAAATGCCGCCCCGACTCATCCGATTGGCAACGGCTTTCACTTTGGCGCACGCGCCCCGTGTGAAACCCGCGCACGCGCCGGAGCGCAACGCGCGCTCCCGGCGCAGGGCACCGGGTAGTGCACTGGAACCGGCCACTCCTCGGAGGCCCCGCGCAGGACGGCGGCTCTCCTGCGCGCAGACGGCCGCCGACCCCGTTCCTCCCGCCCTCGGTCGGCGGCCCCGAGGGCATGCGGCCGGCCGCCGCCGGTGGGACCGGATCTGCGGAGGGGTCAGATCTGCCAGGAGCGCAGCCGGTCGGCCGCGCCGTAGACGTCGGTCTTGCCGGAGATCAGATCGCGGGCGAGGTCGACCAGGGCGCCGTAGGGCGGGTCGATACCGACGCCGCTGACGAACATGTACGCCACGGCCGTCGCGCAGGCGAAGCGGGCGTTGGCCGACGGCAGGGGCTTGAGCAGGGCGAGGGTGTGCAGCAGTGCGGCGGCCCGCCAGGCGGGGTCGGAGTCCACGCCGAGGCGCGGCGGATCGACGCGGTGACGGGCGACGGCGGCGACCAGCGCCGAGAAGTCGTTGATCGTGGGCTGGTCCGGCAGGACCTCTTCGTGCCGCTGGAGCAGCCAGGGCACATCGATGTGGACGACGGGAGCCATCGGTCAGGCGACCCGTCCCTCGCTCTTGGCGCGCGGTTCATCCTCGGGGAAGGCGGCCGCGAACTCGTCGGCGTGGGACGCGAAGAACCGGCGGAAGGCTTCCGCGCCCTCCTGCAGCGCCCGGTGCCGGGCGATGTCGGCCGCGGCGGCCTCCCGCACGAGGGCCTTCATCGACGTACCGCGCTCCTTGGCGATCTGCCTGAGGTCCTCTAGCTCGCGGTCGCTGAACTCCACGTTGAGAGCTGGCATACCCCTCACGGTACCGCGCGGGTACTTACTCGTAAATACCGCCAGGTCAAGCCGGTAGTACGGCGGTACCGGAGGGGTGGAAGCGCCATGTCCGATTCCCGCCGGACGCCGGGCGGACGGGGCAGCAGACTCGTAGAGGGGATACGGGAAACACAGGACGAAGAAGACGAGGAAGAAGAGGGGCTAGCCTCATGACCCTCACCATCGAAGGGGCCCACCGACGAGTCGCCGGCACCGACTGGGCCGCGCTGGCCTCGGAGCTGGACGTGCACGGGTGCGCGCCGACCGAGCGGCTGCTGACGCCCGCCGAGTGCCGTGATCTGGCGGCGCTGTACGAGAAACCGGAGCTGTTCCGGACCACCGTCGACATGGCGCGGCACCGCTTCGGGTCCGGGGAGTACCGCTACTTCACGCACGACCTGCCCACCGCCGTCGCCGCCCTGCGCGAGGCCCTCTACCCGCGGCTGCTGCCGATCGCCCGGGAGTGGGCGGCTCGGCTGGGCCGGCCGGCGCCGTGGCCGGACTCGCTGGAGGAGTGGCTGGAGCGCTGCCACGCGGCCGGGGGCAGGACAGGTCGGCGCAGATTCTGCTGCGCTACGGGGAGGGCGACTGGAACGCCCTGCACCGTGACGTGTTCGGCGACATGCTCTTCCCGCTCCAGGTGGTCGTGGGTCTCGACGTGTACGGCACGGACTACACGGGCGGCGAGTTCCTGATGGTGGAGCAGCGGCCCAGGGCTCAGTCCCGGGGCATCGCGAGCGTGCTCCGGCAGGGCCACGGCCTGGTCTTCACGACGCGGGAGCGGCCGGTGCGCACCCGGCGCGGCTGGTCGGCCGGGCCGATGCGGCACGGGGTGAGCACGGTCCGCTCGGGCGGCCGGCACGCCCTCGGGATCGTCTTCCACGACGCGTCCTGAGCCTCGGGGGGCTTTCGCGGGAGCCGGTCAGGGCCTGTCCGGCGGATCAGGTCGCGGGGAAGCTGCGGCGCCGCACAACCGCGGGTGATGAGCGGGGCGGGTGCGGCCGACTGCGAGGCGGAGGAGGCTGTGACCGCAGCCGCTGCCGCGCCGGGCGACGCAAGGGGGCCCCGCGCGAGGTTGATCGAGCGCGTGATCCGCCGGGCAGGCCTCAGGCCACGGGAGGCCGTACCCAGGGAGCGAGGCGCTCCCCGGCGGCCAGGTGCGCGCGCCAGTACCGGAAGACGGTGCCCGGGACGATGTCGAGCTGTCCGGCGGCGATCAGGCAGGAGGCGCGGGCCGGGCCGCCCGCGTCCGCTTCGAAGGCCAGGACGACGGGCGGCTGCTCGCCGGTCTGATCGGCGAGCAGCTGTGTCTCGTCCCGGGCCGGTGCGCGGAAGACCGGATCCTGGAACGCCGCGGGGCACCGGACGAAGACCGGGTCGCCGAAGACCAGTTCCAGGTGATGTGCGCAGGAGATGTCGTGTCCGGCGCCCAGGCGCAGCCGGCCCGCGTTCCACTCGACGACGTCCCAGTCCCACCAGGACCCTCGGGGAGCTCGATCACCACGTGCCCTTCCTCGTCTTCCGCAAGACCTCACTCGCTGCACATCCTGGTGATCCCCGGCATCATGGCCGCGCTCGTGGTGGCCCACATCCTGCTGGTCGTGTACCACAAGCACACGCAGTTCGCGGGCCCCGGGCGGACCGAACGCAACGTCGTCGGCGCTCCGTTCATGCCGGTGTACATGGCGAAGGCGGGCGGCTTCTTCTTTCTCGTCTTCGGGGTGCTCGCCCTGATCTCGGCCGTGGCGACCATCAACCCGGTCTGGCAGTACGGCCCCTTCCGCGCCGACCAGGTCTCCACGGGCGCCCAGCCCGACTGGTACCTGGGCTTCGCGGAGGGCCTGGTCCGGATCATGCCGGGCTGGGAGATCACCCTGTGGGGCCACACACTGGTCCTCGGCGTGCTGATCCCGATCGTCGTCTTCCCGCTCCTGCTGGTGTTCATCGGCGTGTACCCGTTCCTGGAGGCCAGGATCACGGGCGACGAACGCGAGCACCACCTGCTGGACCGCCCGCGCAACCGGCCGGTGCGTACGGCGATCGGCGCGGCCTGGATCAGCCTCTACCTGGTCCTGCTGGCGGGCGGCGGGAACGACATCGTGGCGACCCGCCTCCACCTGTCGATCAACACGGTGACGTGGGCGGTCCGTATCGGGGTGTTCGTGGTCCCGGCGGTCGTCTTCGTCGTCACCCGCCGCATCTGTCTCGGACTCCGACTCCGGGACAGAGAACTGGTGTTGCACGGCCGGGAGACCGGCGTGATCAAGCGGCTGCCGCACGGCGAGTACGTCGAGGTGCACCAGCCGCTCGATCAGGCCCGGCTCCACACCCTGACCGCCCACGAGCGGCCGGGGGAACTCGTGGAACGTCAGCGTCAGCCCTGATCCGCCACGAAGGACGCCATCCGGGTCAGGGCCGAGTTCCAGTTGATGGTGTGTTCGTTGGTCGACCAGGACTGGATGTCGTCGATGTAGCAGAACTGGCCGACGCAGCCCTGGAGTTTGCTCTGTGCGTAGGGGTCCTGGATGCTCGAGTTCGGCCCGCCGGCGAGGGTGCCGTCGGGCGGGTTCGGCAGCTTCGGGTCGAGCTGGCGGGCGTACCAACGGCTGTGCTGGTTTTGGGCGTTGACCTCGCCGTAGCCGGTCACGTACGAGATGTTCAGCGCGTTGCGGCCGAACATGTAGTCCATGCTCTGCAGGGCTCCGTCACGGTACTTCGAGCCGCCCGTGATGTCGTACGCGGTGGCGATGACGACCGCGTTGTGCAGGATCTGGTGGTTGGAGCCCCAGTCGTAGAGGTTGTCGGCGGGGGCGTACGGCATGCCGTACGGCTGCGCCTTGAGCGTGGCCAGGTAGCGGTCGGCGCCCTTGACGACGGACTGGCGCACCTTGTCCCGGCCGGGCAGCTTGCTGGGCACGGTCGCCAGGTCCAGCCGGGCCGCGGCCGCCGTCCTGGCCCAGTCGTAGCCGAGGGGGCCGAAGATGTCGGCGGTGTGGACGGGCGAGGTGAGGACGTGGTCGGCGAAGGGCTTCTCCCCCGTGGTGAGGTACAGCTCGGCCGCAGCCCAGTAGAACTCGTCGGTGGCGTCGGAGTCGGAGTAGGCGCCGCCGCCGATGCCGTCGTTCGGGTCGGCGTACATCTCCGGGTGGGCGAGTGCCGCCGTCCACGCCTTGCGGGCGGCCGCGAGGGCCTTGGCCGCGAACGCCTTGTCGTAGGGCTTGTACAGGCGGGCCGCCTGCGCCGCCGTCGCCGCCAGGTTCAGCGTGGCCTGGGTGCTCGGCGGGTGCAGCTCCCGCTTCTGCGGGTCGTCGCTCGGCAGCAGCGGCAGACCCGTCCACTGCTCGTCGTGCATCTTGTGGTGGGCCATGCCGGCCAGCGGCTGCCCGTCGGGCACCTGCATCTTCAGCAGGAAGTCCAGCTCCCAGCGGACCTCGTCGAGGATGTCCGGCACCTTGTTGCCGCTCTCGGGGATGTCCAGCGTGCCGTCGCCGAGCTTGTCCTGCTGCCCGGTGCGGGCGTGCCGCGCACGTTCGTACGTGCTCAGCAGCTCCCAGGTGGAGATGCCTCCGTTGACGACGTACTTGCCGTGGTCGCCGGCGTCGTACCAGCCGCCGGTGACATCGAGGGTGTAGTCGCAGACCCCCGGCTGACACGGCACGTTCGAGTCGCCCTGGTTGGGTGCCACGTCGACGTGCCCGGCGGGACGGCCGTAGCCCGGGCGCAGGTCGTCGCGGATCGCGATGCCGCTGCGCTGCATGTAGTAGTACTTCAGGGCGTCGAGGCGCAGCTTGTCGTAGGCGCTCGTGCCGATGTCGAAGGGGCGGCTGGTCTCGCCGTCCACGACCAGGGTGAGGCCGGTGCCCTGCTTGTTGTAGGCGCCGAAGTCGATCGAGTGGACGTTCTGCGCGGATGAGACGTCGGTGCCCCGGGGGGCGGTCCAGCCCCGCGCCACGACCGCGCCGCCGGAGTTCTTCAGCTGCCAGGGCAGCTTCGCGGTCGCGTCGGTGACCAGCGTGGCGTTCTTCGGGCCGGCCGGCAGATAGGCGACCTGGTTGACGCGCACCCGGGGGCCTGTGTCGGGCTCGTACACCTCGGGCGGCACTCCGCCCAGCAGCGACACGTCGTCCATGCAGAAGCGGAACGGGTCGGCGGTGCCGCCGAGTTGGAAGCCGACCTGGGCCTGCGTGGTGTCGACGGGTGAGGTGAACGTGTAGGCGTACGAGTTCCCGGAGACGCTCAGCTGCGGGGTGACCTCGAAGTAGGTGTCGTAGGGGGCCACCGACAGACCCACGATCGCCCGGACGACGTGCCCGTCGGGCGAACCGTTCGCGGTGAAGGCGAACTTGTACGACTCGCCCTTCACCAGGGTGATGTCGTTCTGGCCGACAGCGGCGTCCCAGCGGTTGGCGGTGCCGCCCGGCACGTCCGCGCAGAGCTGTCCGTCGGACAGGCCCGCGGTGACGTTGCTGGACGCCCACCAAGGGGCGGTGGTGGTGTCGAAGGTGCCGTTCTTGACCTGTTCGACCTCCTCGGCGGCGACCCCGGGGGCGGGAAGGCCCACGAGTGCCGCTGCCAAGAGGGCCGTCAGGGACAGCAAGGCGGTTCTGCGTCGTTTCACGTCTGGGCTCCTCGGGAGAGGTGCGGGTGACGCTCGGGATGGGAGCGCTCCCAGATGCGGACGCAGGCCATGCTTGTTTGAGGCATGACACCCCGTCAACGGTCCGGACGGGACTGATTCCCGTCCGGACCGTACCGAAGTCGCCTCAGCGGGCCGCTCAGCCGGCCGGAACCTCGAGCTTGCTGATGCGGACCGCGCCCTGGACCTCGCCCGGGTGGCCGCTGGACAGGGTGAGGCGCAGCCGGGAGCCGCGGATGGCGTCGAAGGTGATCACCGTCGGCTCGTCGGAGGCGGTGGCCCAGTCGACGGCCGCTCCCTTCACCGGCAGGTACCGGCGGCCGTCCCACACCTCGGCCTCGACGGAGGCGGGCAGGCTGTGGGTCGCGCTCAGCGTGAAGGAGACCTCCACGCGGTCGAAGGTCCTGGTCCGCCCGAAGTCCACCAAGACCCAGTCCTCGGCCCGGGCCCCGTTGAAGGCGGGCAGCAGGGCGGTGGCCGCCTTGTTGAAGGCGTTGGACCAGCCGGTGGCCGGGTCGCCGTCGAGCATCGCGGCGGGCAGGGTGTCGGGGCGGCCGGAGTAACTGGCGTCCGCGTACGGATAGTTCGGGGGCGCCGGGTGGTCGGGCTGGAACGCGGCCGCCGGAGTGGTCGCCGCCGAGCGGGCGGGCACGGTCCGCACGGTCACGGTGTCCGACCGCAGGCCCTCCACGCGGGCGGCCACCTTCAGGGTGCCCGGCTTCGTTCCGGACCGCACGATCGCGAGCGCCTTGCCGTGGAAGGCGGTCCGAGTGCTCGCCTGGTAGCGCTCGGCGCTCTCCTCGCGGCCGTTGTCGAGTCCGGCGAGCGAGCCGCCCGTCACGTCGAAGGAGATCAGGTGCTCGGCGCCGGGCACCAGCACCCCGCGGGCGTCGACGATGTCCGCGGTGACGAAGACCAGCGAACGGCCGTCGGCCGCCAGGGACTTGCGGTCGGCGGTGAGGCGTATGGAGTGCGGCGCCCCGGCCGTGCGCAGGACGTCGGTGGCGACCACCTTGCCGTCGCTGCGCGCGACCGCCTTCAACTCGCCGGGCTTGTACGGCACTTTCCAGGTGAGGTGGAGCTTGCCCGCGCTGCCGTTCGGGCTGGTGTAACTGCCCGGGTAGGGACCGTCGGTGAAGGTCTTGTCGTCGCCGGTGGCCTCGGTGGTCTCCAGGTACTCCCGGCCGTCGGTGGTCTTCTTGGTGTCGAACCGCCGCGTGCCGAGCGACTTCCCGTTGAGGAACAGCTCGACGGTGTCGACGTTGGAGTACGCCCACACCTCGACCGTGTCGCCCTCCTCGTGGTTCCAGGTCATCGGCAGCAGATGGACCATGGGCTCACTGATCCACTGGCTCTGGAACAGGTAGTACATGTCCTTCGGGAAGCCGGCCGTGTCCACCGCGCCGAAGAATGAGGCCTTCACCGGGAAGACGTCGTACGGCGTGGGCTCGCCGATGTAGTCGATGCCCGACCACAGGAACTGCCCGGTGAACCACTTGCGGTCCCGGTCCTTCTTGTGGCCGTACTCGCCGCTCATGGTCCAGGAGGCGAGGTTGTTGTCGTACGACGAGGTCGCCCGCTTGCCCGGCGTGTAGTTCTCACCGGTGTTGAGGCGCTCCGGCTCCTGGTAGGTGCCGCGGGTCGACGTCTCGGAGGACGACTCCGACTCGAAGAGGAACAGGTTCGGGTAGCGGGCGTGCAGGGCGTCCACCGACTTGGCGGTGTTGTAGTTGAGCCCGAGGCCGTCGAGCTTGGCGAGGATCAGGTCGCCCGGGGAGCCGACGGCGGGCAGGCTGCGGTGCCGGTGGGAGCCGATCACGATCGGGCGGGTGTCGTCGGACGCCTTGACAGCGGCGATGAGCCGGTCCGCCATGGCGAGGCCGGCGGTGGAGGTGAACTCGGAGACCTCGTTGCCGATCGACCACATGATGACGGCGGGCGAGTTGCGGGCGGCCAGCACCATCTCGGTGACGTCCTTGTCGGCCCACTCGTCGAAGAACCGGCCGTAGTCGTACCGCGTCTTGGGGCTCTTCCAGCAGTCGAACGCCTCCACCATCATCACGATGCCCATCTCCTCGCAGACCTCGATCATCTCCGGCGAGGGCGGGTTGTGAGAGGTGCGGAAGGCGTTGACGCCCATCGACTTCATGATGGTCATCTGTCTGCGGACCGCGTCGATGCTGACGGCGGCGCCGAGCGCGCCGAGGTCGTGGTGCAGGTCGACGCCCTTGATCTTGGCGTAGGTGCCGTTGAGGTGGAAGCCCTCGTTCGGGTCGAGGCGGAAGGTGCGGATGCCGAAGGGGGTGCGGTAGGTGTCGACGGCCTTGCCGGCGACGCGCAGTTCGGTTTCCAGGGTGTAGCGGTGGGGCGACTCGAAGTCCCACAACTTCGGCCTGTCGACGGTGAGTTCGTGGGTCTCTGTGGTCTGGTCGGTCACGGAGACCGTGGTCGCCGTGCGCGCGACCGTGCGGCCGCGGGCGTCCTTGATCCGCGACCGGACCTCGACCTCGCGCGCGGTGCCGGTCTCGTTCACCGCCGAGGTCCGCACCTTGACCAGCGCCCGGTCCTTGGTGATGTCCGGCGTCGTGACGTACGTCCCCCAGCGCGCCACGTGCACCGGTTCGGTGACGACCAGCCGGGCCTCGCGGTAGATGCCGCTGCCCGAGTACCAGCGGCTGCTGGGCAGCCGGTTCTGCACCTTGACCGCGATCACGTTCTCGGTGGTGCCGTCCGTGTGCAGCAGGTCGGTGAGGTCGAAGGCGAAGCCGGTGTAGCCGTAGGGGTGCCGGCCGGCCTCGGTGCCGTTGCAGTAGACGTACGAGTCCATGTAGACGCCGTCGAACTCCACCGAGATCCGCTTGCCGGCGAGGGCGGGCGGCAGGGTGAAGGCGAGGCGGTACCAGCCGAGGCCACCGGGGAAGAAGCCGGTGCCGCTGGTGGTGCCGTGCTGTGTGGTGGGGGTCTGTTCGATGCTCCAGTCGTGCGGAACGGCGATCGTGCGCCAGCCCGAGTCGTCGTAACCGGGCGCGGCGGCGTCGGCGTACGCGCCGGTCGGGTCGGTGATCCCGCCCGGGTTGACCAGCGCGAAGCGCCAGCCGTCACGCAGGGCGACCGTGCTGCGGCCGGACGCTCCCCCGACGGGCCCTGCGGCGTCCGCGGCCCGTGCCGCCGGGGCGCCCAGGAGCGCTCCGGCCGCCGGCGCGGCCGCGGAGGCGAGTAAAACCGATCTGCGAGTGACCGACATTGGCGGCTCTCCCTCATCAGGGCCCAGAAGTACTCACAACTGATCGTGAACAAACAGATTCTTTCGGTTGGTCATGTGCGGCCGTCAAGGGTGCGGTGAGGAGCTTCTGCCCCAGGCGTCACATCGGCCGGATTTCCCTCTTGACCACGGGCCGGGCGGAGGTTCCGCATGACCATGGTTCCCCGTCCGTGCGGGGCCGTGACCCATTACGCTGAACCCCAGTGACACACCCCGTTCACTGTGAGTGTGCGCGTTGGAGTGGCGACGATGAGCCCGGTGTACCCGTTCGACGATGCCGCGACGGCGCGCGCTGTCATCGACGAGGCGGGCACGCTGGTGGAGTGGAACGACGGTGCCCGCCGGCTCCTTGGCCACTCGGCCGCCGACGTCGTGGGCCGCCCCGCCGCCGAGCTGCTGGCCGACGAGGACGAGGCCGCCCGGGTCTCCGTGCCCGAAGGGTCCCGTTGGGACGGCACACTCACGCTGCGTCACCGCGACGGCTCAAGGGTGTCCGTCTGGCTGCTCGCCCACCACAAACGGCCGGAGGGCGAGAACCCCGGCCACTGGCTGGTGGTCACCCCGCTGGAGGGCGACGGCCCGCGCTCGCCCGACGACCCGCTGGACAAGGCCGAGCTGGTCCAGTCGCCGTGCGCCGTCGCCATCTACGACGAACGGCTGAGGCTGCGCAGGATGAATTCCGCCATGGCCGAGGTGCTCGGCCTGTCCGAGGAGCGGGTGCGGGGACTGCGGGTGCCCGAGATGAGCGCCAGACCGCAGAGCACGGACATCGAGCAGCATCTGCACCATGTGCTCACCACCGGCCGGGGGCACGACGTACGGACGTACCTGCCGATCGGCCAGGACGGCCGGATGTACGCCTGGCTGGCCCGGATGGCCCCGATCACCGACGCCAAGGGCCGGGTGCGGGGCGTGTGTGTCGCCGCCCACGACTTCACCGAGCAGTACATGGCCCAGGAACGGCTCCAGCTGGTGAACGAGGCCAGCGTCCGCATCGGCACCACCCTCGATGTCACCCGGACGGCTCAGGAACTGGCGGACGTCTGTGTCCCCGGCCTCGCCGACTTCGTCAGCGTGGACCTGCTGGACCCGCCGGAGGCGGGGGGCGAACCCGCAGGACAGCTGACCGCGCCGATCCGTCTGCGCCGGGCGGCCCACCGGTCGATCAACTCGGGCAATCCCGAGGCCGTGGCCAAGCCCGGGCAGGTGGACGTCTATCCCGCCTCCTCGCCCCAGGCCGACTCCCTGCTGGTGGGCCACACCATCGTGGCCTCGATGGACACCGGCGACCTCGCCGAGTGGCTCGCCTGGGACCCGGTGCGCAGCGAACGCGTCAGGCGGCACGGCATCCACTCCACGATGTCCGTGCCGATCCAGGCCCGTGGCGTGACCCTCGGCGTCGCCGTCCTCACCCGGTTCCGGCGGACGGACCGCTTCACGCCCGACGACGTGCTGCTGGCCGAGGAGGTCACGGCCCGGGCCGCCGTCTGCATCGACAACGCCCGCCGGTACTCGCGCGAGCGCGAGACCGCCCTCGCCCTGCAGCGCAGCCTGCTGCCCCGCTCGCTGCCGCGCACGGCCGCCGTGGAAGCGGCCTCGCGCTACCTGCCGGCGGCGCGGGCCGGGGTGGGCGGGGACTGGTTCGACGTGATCCCGCTGTCCGGAATGCGGGTCGCGATGGTCGTCGGGGACGTCGTCGGCCACGGCATCCAGGCCTCGGCGACGATGGGCCGGCTGCGCACCGCCGTGCGCACGCTGGCGGACATCGACCTGACCCCCGACGAGCTGCTGACCCACCTCGACGACCTGGTCGTACGGCTGTCCACGGAGGCCGGCGGCGAGGGCAATCCCGGCGAGGTCGGCGCCACCTGCCTGTACGCGGTCTACGACCCGGTGTCGCGGCGCTGCACGCTGGCCCGGGCCGGGCATCCGGCGCCCGTCATGCTCCCGCCGGGCGGCGCGCCCGTGGAGGTCGACCTGCCCGCCGGGCCGCCGCTGGGCCTGGGCGGGCTGCCGTTCGAGTGCGCCGAGCTCGAACTGCCCGAGGGCACCGTGCTGTCCCTGTACACCGACGGGCTGATCGAGACCCGGGACCGTGACATCGACGCCAGCCACGCGCTGCTCTGCGATGCCCTGGCGTCCTTCTCGGGCTCGCTGGACGAGACCTGCGACCGCGTCCTGCACGGACTGCTGCCGCCGGGCGGCGCCCTGGACGACGTGGCGCTGCTGCTGGCCCGCACCCTGGGGCTGCCCGCCTCCCAGGTCGCCACCTGGGACATCCCGGCCGACCCGGCGCTGGTCGCGCCGATCCGCAAGCAGGTCGTCTCCCAGCTCGACATCTGGGCCCTGAGCGAGGTGGCGTTCACCGCCGAGCTGGTGGTCAGCGAGCTGGTGACCAATGCCATCCGGTACGGCTCCCGGCCCATCCGGCTGCGGCTGATCCACGACGCGACGACGCTGATCTGCGAGGTGTCCGACACCAGCCACACTGCTCCGCACCTGCGCCGCGCCAAGACGTGGGACGAGGGCGGACGCGGACTGCTGCTCGTCGCCCAACTCACCCAACGCTGGGGCAGTCGGCACACGGCCGACGGCAAGACGATCTGGGCGGAGATCGCTCTCCTCGACGAGGAGTGAGGGTGCGCGCCGTGGCCGGCGGCCGAGGTGCCGGGGCCTGAGCGGACCCCGAACAGCCGGTCAGCGGCGACCGTCGGGGGACCCGTAGCCGTACCCGTTGTACCCGTTGTACCCGCCCCAGCCGTACTGGCCGTACTGGCCGTACTGGCCGTTCCACGAGCAGGCGTACGGGTTGTGGTAGCAGGACGCGTCGCCCGTGGGGTACGGGTTCGTCGGCGCCGGCGAGGGCTGCGGAGTGGACGGGGTCGCGGACGGCGTCGGTGTGGGCGTGGGCGTCGGTGTCTTCGGCGGCTTGGGGGCGGTGGGCTCGGCCTCGGGCGCCTTGGAGGGGGTGCTGGCCGCGTCCCAGTTGACCACCTCCATCTGGAGGTCCGTCTTCGAGGTGTCGATGACCCAGCGCTGGGCGGAGCCGTCATTGCGGGTCTTGAGGACCAGCGCGCCCCCTCCGTCGGTGGCGGCCGGGGTCAGGGCCAGGTCCTGGCTCCAGCGCGGGACCAGGGTGCCCTGGAGGGTGAAGTCGTAGCGGACGTTCTTGGTGTCCGGCTTTTCCGCGCCGGTGCACGGGGCCAGCCGCACCGAGTAGCCGAGGTGGGAGTCCAGGCAGAGGTCGGGGTCCTCCGCGTTGCGCACCAGTCCGTCGGGCTCGTACGACCACCGCTGGGATGCGTCCGAGGAGCAGGTGGTGAGTTCGGTCTCCGCGCCCTTGACGGCCTTGTTGCCGACGACGCCGACGCACAGCCCGGAGGCGACGTTGTGCAGCCGGCCGCGCAGCGTGCCCTGCTTCGCGTCCTCGGCGTCAGCCCAGGACGGGTCGGAGGTCGAGGTGCCCGTGTCGGTCCCCGGCGTCTCGGCGGCGCGGCTGTCGTCGGCCGGGCCGGTGCCGTCGGAGGAGTCGAGCGAGGACCACAGCACCAACGGCAGGACGATCAGTCCGCTCACGGTCATGACGGCCACGGCGAGGTTGCGACGGGCGACGCGCCGGGCAGCCTTGTGCGCCGAGCGGCGGGAGGCGGGGCGCGGGCCGCCGGTACGGGCGGCCGCGCGGGCGGCGGTACGGGGACCTGTGCGCGGGGCGGGCGCCTCGGGGCCGATGGTCTCAGGCCTTGAACCGAAGGTCCCGGAACCGAATGCCTCGGAACCAAATGCCTCGGAACCGAAGGTCCCGGAACCGAAGGCGTCGCCCGCGACGGTCGAAGGCGGGCCCTCCGGCATGGGAGGGAAGGGCGGGGAGGTATCGCCCGAGGCGGCCGACGGCTCGGCGACCGCATCGGAGAAGAAGGATTCACCCGCGATGGCCGGCGCCGGCGTCTCTGCGTTGTCCGCCTCGTCGGGGACGGCGTGCACGCTCGCGCGTGCCTCCTGATAGGCGCGGGCACCCCAGCCGAGCACGGCTTCCGCCAGTGCGACGCCGAGACCCTGGTTGAACTGGTGCAACTGGTCGGCGGTGTACCGGCAGTGCCGGCATCCGTCGAGGTGGCCACGGAGATCGGCGTCGATGTCGATGCCGCCGCGCCGGTAGGTGACGTCCAGCAACCGGAGGTAGTGCCGGCACTCCTGTTCTGGGGCGAGTTCGCGGTGGAGTTGAAGGCACTCCTCGCGCAACCGCTCGTGGGCGCGCCGCACTTCGACGGTGGCGTCCTCCTCGTCCAGGCCCAGCAGGGCGGCCGGTATGCCGAGCGGTTCGGCCTCGACCTCGGTGTGCCACAGCAGGCAGCGGGCCGACTGGGGCAGCCGCTGGAACGCCCCGGACAGCAGCCGGCGGTCCGGCGGCGGCAGCAGGCGGGCGGCGACGCGGTCCCCGCCGCCCTCGGTTCTCAGTTCCGGGTGCAGCAGTTCGCGTCTGCCGTCGGTGTCCCACTCCGCCGCGATACGGCGCACCGTGACGAGCAGGTGCGGGCGCCAGGCGGACGTCGGTCCGGTCTGCCGCAGGGATTCCCCGAAGAGTCTCGTGAAGGCCGCGGTGGTGAGCATTCCCGCGGCGCGCGGGCCGTCGGTGCACAGCCGTGCGTAGGCGAAGGCCGCTTCCCAGTGCCGGTCGAGGAGCTCGCCGACGGGCTGGACCGCGGGTGTCGTCCCACTCCACTTCTTGAGTTCGGCGCTCAGTTGCTCGTCCGTGGCTTCGGACGGCCGAGCAGGAGTCGGGGAATTCGACAGGCCTGCGTCATGCACGGCGGCATTCCTCCCGAGGGCTTGCTTCATAAAGTCCACACCAATGGGTATGCGATCCCGTCGACGACGGGGCGGGCACACCCGCTCAGAGTTCGGCATCTCGAACGCCCACCAGGGGCAGCTCTTTTGAAGCGTGGGGGACGTACGGGAGCGGCCTCGTGCGCAGGGAATTGTTTTGTCCATGCGCCGACAGGGCACACCTTTGCACAGGCCAGCGAGCCGGAACAAGAGATCTCGCGGTTTTGTGCATTGCGTGCACGGCACGGGGATTGACGAAACGTCAATAGCGATGCTTAGGGATTGCCGCGGAATCGTTACTCTAATTGAGAACGAGATTCACTTGACTCCGCCCCAAACCATTGAACGGCCACTCCACCGCGCGTTCGGCCGGTCTGAACACGTCACGTTCCAACCATTGGGCCGCCGGCCCGGTAGGCACCCGGCGGCATCCCGTAGCGCTCACGGAAGACCCGGTTGAAGTGGAAGGGGCTGGCGAAGCCGGAGGCCGCGGCCACGCGCTCCACGGACAGGTCGGTGCTCTCCAGCAGCCGGGCGGCGTGATGCAGACGTGCCTCGCGCAGCGCCCGCATCGGCGACCGGCCCAGTTGCTCGGTGAACAGGTGCGCGAACCGGGAGGGGGACAGCGACACGGCGGCGGCGAGTGAGCGGACGGTGTGCGGAGCACCCGGGTCGGCCGCGATCAGCTCCTGGGCCCGGCGCACCCGGGGATCGGCGCCGGGCGGGGGCGACGGCGTGCGCGCGGCGCCGACGGTCAGCAGGACGACCTCCTCCAGCGCGCACAGGGCGAGTTCCCTGGCCGCGCTGCTGTGCGCCACGGCGACCCGCTCCCGGCCGTCCCCGGGTTCGGAGGCGGGCGGTGTGCCGGTCCCGGTCCAGCGGGCGTCGGTGAGCATGCGGCGGAACGCGGCCTCGATCCGGCCGTGGGCGTCCGGGTGGGCCGGGGTGACGACGTACATGCCGTCGCCGGCGTCGTACGGCCGCAGCCAGGCGGGCCAGGACGGTCGGGCCTGGCAGTGCGCCCACCAGAACCGCCAGTGCGCCGCGCCCGGTTCGGTCCCGTAGTCGTGCCGGACGCCGGGGGCGAGCACCACCAGGTCCCCGGCACCGGCCCCCGTCTCGCTCGCGCCCTGGCGCAGCCGGCCCCGCCCGCCCGCCGTCCAGGTGAACAGCCAGTTGTCGGCTCCGTGCGGCCGGTGCACGCCGTAGCCGGGGAGTTGGTCGAAGCGGCCGACCGCCACCAGGCCCGGCGGCGGGGCGGGATCACCGGGTGCGGCAGCCTCGGGCAACCCGTCAGCGGTCACGGGCATCCTCCTTCGACATACGTCCGCCTAGCGTGACGTACGGAGACCACCTCACGGAGGAGCGGACGCATGACAGCCACGGATATCGGTGCCGCCGGCGCCCCCATTCTGCCCGAGGCCGGGCTGCGGCAGTTCCAAGGGGACGGATTCACGGTCGTGCGGGGGCTGTTCGGGTACGACGAGATCGACCGGCTGTGCGCCGAGTTCGCGGCGCTGCACGCGGCCGGGCCGGTGCCCGGGCACTTCGAGCCGCGCGCGTCCGCGGACCCGCTGCGCCGGTACCCGAGGGTGATGCACCCGCACGAGATCAACGACCTGGCGCTGCGCGTCCTGCTGGACCCGCGGCTGCGCGATGTGCTGCGGACGCTGCTCGGCGAGGAGGTGCTGGCCGCACAGAGCATGTTCTACTTCAAGCCGCCGGGGGCGCGGGGTCAGGCGCTGCACCAGGACAACTTCTATCTGCGGGTCGAGCCCGGCACGTGTGTGGCGGCGTGGGTGGCCTGTGACGTGATCGACCGGGACAACGGCGCTCTGGAGGTCGTCCCCGGCACGCACCGGATGGACTTGTTCTGCCCGGAGGAGGCGGACGCCGAGCTGTCCTTCGCGCGCGAGTACGTGCCCCCGCCGCCGGGGCTCGCGCCGGTGCCGGTCGACATGTCGCCCGGGGACGTGCTGTTCTTCAACGGCAGCCTGGTGCACGGCTCGCAGCCCAACCGCACCGCCGACCGGTTCCGCCGCTCCTTCATCGGCCACTACGTCGGCCGTTCGACCGAGCGCATCGGGCACTACTACCGCACGCTGTCGATGAGCGGCGAGCGGGTGACGCTGCCGGAGAGCGAGGGCGCGGGCCCGTGCGGCACGGAGTTTGCGCCGACCGGGCCGCACTGACCCCGCTCCCGTTCAGAAGTGAACCGATCAGGAGTGGCCGACGACGGGCCGTGCGGTGTAGGGCTGCTCCAGCTCCTCGATCTCCTTGTCGCTGAGCTCCAGTTCGACGGCGGCCACCGCGTCCTCGATGTGGTGGGGCTTGGCCGCGCCGACGATCGGCGCGGCCACCGTGCCCCGGTGCAGCAGCCAGGCGAGGGCCACCTGGGCGCGCGGAACGCCCCGGTCGTTCGCGATACGGGTGACGGCCTCGACGATGGTGCGGTCGCCCTCCTGGTAGAGGCGGCTGCCGAAGTTGTCGTTGGAGCTGCGCTCGGTGACGGTGCCCCAGTCCCGGGTCAGGCGGCCGCGCGCGAGCGGGCTCCACGGCAGCACGCCGACGCCCTGGTCCGCGCACAGCGGCAGCATCTCCCGCTCCTCCTCGCGGTAGAGGAGGTTGTAGTGGTTCTGCATGGCGACGAACTTGGTCCAGCCGTGCCGCTCGGCGGTGTACTGCATCTTGGAGAACTGCCAGGCGAACATCGAACTGGCCCCGATGTAGCGCACCTTGCCCGCCTTCACCAGGTCGTGCAGCGCCTCCATCGTCTCCTCGACGGGCGTGTGCGGGTCGAAGCGGTGGATCTGGTACAGGTCTACGTAGTCGGTGCCGAGGCGGCCCAGGCTGTGGTCGATCTCGGCCATGATCGCCTTGCGGGACAGCCCGGCACCGTTGGGCCCGGGCCGCATCCGGCCGTTCACCTTGGTCGCGAGCACGATCTCGTCCCGGCGCGCGAAGTCGGCGAGCGCCTTGCCGACGATCTCCTCGCTGGTGCCGTCGGAGTAGACGTTGGCGGTGTCGAAGAAGTTGATCCCGGACTCCAGCGCCTGCCGGATCAGCGGACGTGACGCCTTCTCGTCGAGGGTCCACTCGTGCACACCGCGGTCGGGCAGGCCGTAGGTCATACAGCCCAGACAGATCCGCGAGACGTCCAGGCCCGTCGAACCGAGCTTCACGTACTGCATCGTTGCCGCTCCTGCCTTCGGGGGGTGGGTACGAAGGGGAGCGTACGACGTCGTACGCATTCCGTGTCATAGGCGACTTCGCCAGGCCCGGGACGGCCCCGACCGTTCCGCCGTCACGCCCGCCTGCCCCTCTGACTCACCCCAGCAGGTCCAGCGCCCGCTCCCAGCCGAACTCCGGTCGCCTGCCGTCCTCCCCGACCTCGCCGGAGTACGGCTCGCCGAAGCGGACGCCCATCCCGCGCAGCCGTAGGAGGCTGTCCTGGTAGGCGGGATGGGCGGCCAGCGCGTCGGCGACGCACGGCAGGACGGCGACGGGGACGCCCAGGCCGTACGCCTCGCACAAGGTGGCCACGGCGAGGGTGTCGGCCAGGCCGGCCGCCCATTTGTTGAGGGTGTTGAAGGTGGCGGGCGCGACGACCACGGCGTCGGGCGGCGGGAAGGGGCGCGGATCGCCGGGGCCGCGCCAGGCCGAGCGGATCCGTCGTCCGGTCTGCGCCGCGACGGCGTCCGTGTCGAAGAAGCCGTTCATCGCGACGGGCGTGGCGATGACGCCGGCCTCCCAGTCCCGCTCCTGAGCGACGGTGATCAGTTCGCTGACGTCCGCGGCGATCCCGGCGGCGCAGACGACGACGTAGAGGAAGGGTTTCCCGGCCTGTTCGGTCACCCGGGAACCCTACTCAACCGGCCCGTGCGACCAGTCTGTTCGACGGCTGTTCGAGGGGAAAGGACCGCCCCCGCCGGCTTCCGGCCGCGGCCCGAAGATGCGCCGCTGCCTCTCCTCGATGGGTACGTCGTTGATGCTCGCCTCGCGCCGGGTCATCAGTCCGTGCTCGTCGAACTCCCACAGCTCGTTGCCGTACGACCGCCACCACCGGCCGTCGGCGTCCCGGCACTCGTACTGGAAGCGGACGGCGATGCGGTTGCCGTCGAACGCCCAGAGGTCCTTGCGCAGCGCGTACTCCCGCTCGCGCGCCCACTTCGCGGTGAGGAGGTCGACGATCTCCGCGCGGCCGGTGACGAAGGTGTCGCGGTTGCGCCACACCGAGTCCTCCGAGTAGGCGAGGGCCACCTTGTGCGGGTCGCGGGTGTTCCAGGCGTCCTCGGCGGCCTGGACCTTCTGCCGTGCGGTCTCGCGGGTGAAGGGCGGCAGGGGCGGGCGGTCGGTCATGTCATCCTCCGTGACCCAGAAGGGAGAACGAGCGTTCTCCGGCATGGCTGCTACGGTAGGAGAACGCTGGTTCTCGCGTCAAGGAGTGGTCGTACATGGACAGCGCAGTCGCCCGGGAGCGGGTGCTGGACGCCGCCGAGGAGCTGTTCTACGGGCGGGGCATCCAGTCCGTCGGCATGGACGACATCCGTGGCACGTCCGGGGTCTCGCTCAAGCGGCTCTACCAGCTCTTCCCGGCGAAGGAGCAGCTGGTCGTGGCCTATCTGGAGCGGCGGGACGGACGCTGGCGCGGGCGGCTCGCGGCGTACGTGGAGCGCGAGGAGGACCCCGAGCGGCGGATCCTGGCGGTCTTCGACTGGCTGGAGGAGTGGTTCGGCGAGGACGGCTTCCGCGGGTGCGCGTGGATCAATTCGTACGGCGAACTGGGCGCCACGTCAGCCCCGGTGGCGGCGCAGGTCCGGGCGCACAAGGAGGCGTTCGGCGCCTACCTCGCCTCTCTCGTGGCCGACGCGGGGCGGCCCGCCGCGCTGGCCGGGCCGCTGTTCCTGCTGGCCGAGGGTGCCATGGTCACGGCGGGCATCACGCGCAGCACACAGCCGGCCGGCCAGGCGCGCGAGGCGGCGCGACTGCTGCTGGAGTCCCGATGAGCTCAGACGGCGGCGAGCGCCGTCACCGCCGCGCGGGCCCGGGCGAGCGAGTCCGCCGCCACGTCCGCCAGGCCGGACAGCTGCGGCAGGAGGCCGGTGAGGGTCAGCTCGGCGGCGATGAGGTGGAGGTTCTCCGGCGCCACCCCCAGGTTGCCGAAGTAGGCCCTGAGGTAGGGCGTCTGGAAGTCGAAGTGCTCGCGCGGGGTGCCGGGGCCGTAACCGCCGCCGCGCGCCATGACCACGACGACACGGGTGTCACGCAGCAGGCTCTCACCGGTGTCCGGATCGGCGTAGGCACCGGGGAAGGTCACACGGTCGATCCACGCCTTCAGGGACGCCGGCACCGAGAAGTTGTACATCGGGACGCCGAGCAGCACCGTGTCCGCGGCGAGCAGTTCGTCGATCAGCGGCAGCGTCAGCTCCCACTCGCGTTCCTCGGCGGCGTTCTCGATCAGCGCCGGCACCTTGGCCGGCGGTACGAAGCCCTCGCGTTCCACGCGGCGGCCGAGGGTGGTGTACGCCGGGGTCAGCGCGGGAACCGGGTCGGCGCACAGGTCGCGGTGGCGGTGGGCTGCCCTGCCGCCCCGGGCCCGCCAGGTCGTGGCGAACAGGTCGGTCAGGCGCCTGCTGACGGAGTCGTCCACCGTGTCGGCGCTGGAGTCGATGTGCAGGAGGGTCATACCGGTCACCTCGATCATGTCGTGTGCGTCAGTGGGGTGACGTAGCACGACGGAGAAAGGTGACCGATGGACGGGCACGACGAGCTGGCACGGCGGTTCGAGGAGCGTCGCGGGCAGCTGCGGGCGGTGGCCCACCGCATGCTGGGCTCGTTCGACGAGGCGGAGGACGCCGTCCAGGAGGCCTGGCTGCGGCTGAGCCGTACGGGCGACGACGGCATCGACAACCTGGGGGGCTGGCTGACGACGGTGGTCTCCCGGATCTGCCTGGACATGCTGCGGTCGCGTGCGTCCCGCCCGGAGGCGCCCTACGGCCAGGAGCTGCCGGTCTCGGAGGCGGGCGGCACGAACCCGCCCGAGGAGGCAGCCGTGCTCGGCGATTCCGTGAGCCTCGCCCTGCTGGTGGTGCTCGACCGGCTGGGCCCCGCCGAGCGGGTGGCTTTCGTGCTCCATGACCTGTTCGGCCTGCCCTTCGACCGGATCGCCCAGGTCGTGGACCGCTCCCAGCCGGCCGCGAAGAAGCTCGCCAGCCGGGCAAGGCTCAAGGTCCGGGGGACTCCCGCGGTCCCGGGTGCCGAGCTCGACCGGCATCGGCGGGTCGTCGAGGCGTTCCTGGCGGCCGCGCGGGGCGGCGATCTCGGTGGGCTGCTGGACGTGCTGGCCCCGGACGTGGTGCGCCGGGCCGATCCCGCCGTACTGCCGGCCGGGGTGGCGCCCGAGCTGCGGGGTGCCCGGGCGGTCGCGGAAGGGACCGTAGCGCTGCGCGAGCGGTCCCGGTTCGCGGCGGTCGCCCTCGTCGACGGCGACGTCGGTCTCGTCGTCGCCCCGCGCGGCCGGCTGCTGCTCGCCCTCACGGTCAGCGTCGAGGGCGAGCGGATCACCGCGTACGACGTCATCGCCGACCCGGCCCGGCTCGGCCGGCTCGACCTGGGCGTCCTCGGCCTGCCGGAGGTCAGCCCACCGTCTCGGACACCGTGATGGCGCTGACCGGGCAGGCCCTGGCGGCCTCCCGCACCATCGGGTCGCCGCCGCCGTCCTCCCGGCCGGGCAGGAGGGTGCTGTAGCCGTCGTCGTCCTGGGTGAAGACGCCCGGGGCGGCCAGGGCGCACTGGCCCGCGCCGACGCAGGCGTCCGTGTCGATGTCGATGTGCATGAACGAAAGCCTCCTACCAGGTCACGGGGAGTTCCAGCATTCCCTGGATCGTGTCGCCCGGTTTCCACGCGATCGCATGCGCCGGGGCGGCGAGGCGGAGCGTGGGCAGCCGGTCGAAGAGGGTGCGCAGGGCGATCTCCAGCTCGGCGCGGGCGAGGTTCTGGCCGAGGCACTGGTGGATGCCGAAGCCGAAGGCGACGTGGTGGCGGGCCGGGCGGTGCCAGTCCAGGGTGTCCGGGTCGGTGTAGACGTCCTCGTCGCGGTTGATGACCGAGGTCGCGAAGATCACGCCGTCGCCCGCCCGGATCGTCGTCCCGGCCACCTCGATGTCCTCGGTGGCCCTGCGCAGCAGTCCGTCGGCGATCGACAGCAGCCGCATCAGCTCCTCGACGGCGGCGGGCAGCAGCGCGGTGTCGCCGCGCAGCTCGGCCAGCCGCTCGGGGTGCTGGAGCAGGGTGTAGGTGCCCAGCGAGATCATGTTGGCGGTCGTCTCGTGGCCCGCGACCAGCAGGATGATCGCCAGGCCGATCAGTTCCTCGCGGTCGATCTCGCCGTCGCGCAGTTGCTGCTGGACGAGTTCGTCCAGCACCCCGTCGCCGGGTTCCCGCTGTTTCCGCTTGTGGTCGATCAACTTCTCGACGTACGCCTCCAGTTGGTCGCGGGCGTCCATGGTGTCGGCCGCCGTCGGGCCGCGCAGCAGACGTCGGGACTGACCTTCGAAGAAGTCGTGGTCGGTGTAGGGGACGCCGAGCAGCGCGCAGATCACCATCGAGGGCACGGGCAGCGCGAAGGCGCTCACCAGCTCGGCGGGCGGGCCCTGCGCGATCATCGCGTCGAGGCGTTCGTCCACGATCCGCTGGATGCGCGGGCGTAGTTCGGTGGCGCGTCGGAGCGTGAAGCTGGGGACCATCAACCGCCGCTGGATGCGGTGTTCCGGGTCGTCGACTCCCAGCAGCGCGGTCTTCCGGTTCCGCACCGCCGCGAAACGGGCCGTGGGCGCGGGGAAGCCGGGATGGGTGCGGTCGGTGGACAGGCGCGGGTCGGCCAGCAGGGTTCGGGCGGCGGCGTGTCCGCTGACCAACCAGACGGGGCGGCCGTCGAAGAGCGTGATCCGGGTCAGCGGTCGCTGGGCGCGCAGCGGGTCGTAGGCGGCGGGCGGGTGGTAGGGGCAGGTCCGGTCCTGGGGGTAAGCGACAGGTTCCGTTTCCGTCATGGCAGACCTCGCAGGCGAAGAGCGCGTCGCGCGGATCTTCAGTAGATGCCCCGGGCACCCATGGGTCGACGACAAGTTCGGCCAGATCGGCGGTGACGGCAATCTGGCCGAGGAGCGCCCTCGGTACGACCGGAAAACGGACGGCAGGATTCACCAGAGGCCACCCACGTACCGGCCGCACAGGGAAATTCGTTTGTGGCCGCGTCATCCTCGCCCGCACTATCTGGCCATGCCGACGTTCGAGGTTCTTCCGCCGCTGACCGCCACCGCCGTTCTGCCGGGGCGCCTCCAGCAGAAGCCCTGCCGTCCCCGGAGGCCGACGCTTCCGCGCTCGTGACCGCCGCGCTCCTCGCGGGGCTGCTCGCGGGATACGGCATCGCCGTTCCCGTCGGCGCGGTCGGGACCTACCTCGTCTCCCTCACCGCTCGTACGTCCCTGCGGACCGGGGCCTGCGCCGCACTCGGCGTCGCGACCGCCGACGGCCTGTACGCCCTGGTGGCCACGCTCGGGGGCTCGGCCCTCGCCGGCGCGCTGCGGCCGGCGCTGGTGCCGCTGCGCTGGGCCTCCGTCCTGGTGCTGGTCGCGCTGGCACTCTGGGGCGCGGCCACGGCCGTACGCCAGTACCGGCGCCACCGGCTCGCCACCCGCTCCGACCCGCCGGCCCCTAGGGCCCTTCTGACGGATCTCCGTGACGCCGCGGAGATCCGTCAGAAGGGCCCGAGCCCGGCCCGGGTGTTTCTGGGGCTGCTGGGCATCACCCTGCTCAACCCCACGACCGTGATCTACTTCGCGGCGCTGGTCCTCGGCACGCGCGCCGAGGACGCCGTACGGCCCCTGGAACAAGGGGTGTTCGTCCTGGCGGCGTTCGCCGCGTCCGCGAGCTGGCAGCTGTTGCTCGCTGGGGGTGGCGCGCTGCTGGGCCGGGCCCTGACGGGCCACCGGGGGCGGCTGGTGACGGCGCTGGTGTCGAGCGGGGTGATCATGGCGTTGGCCGTACGGATGGTGGTGGATCCGTAGTGACCGGGGCCGACGGGCGCCGGTCACGGCCCGAAGGCGTAGGCCTTCCTTCGGCGGCCGTCGTACGGGATCGACGACGACTGTGCCGGGTGCGCCCGTTGGGGCGATTGCGCGTGAAGTAATGACGGGGCGGCACCCTTTGGGGCCGCAGGGGAACAAGGTATGGGTGAATGCTACACGCACCGGTTTTCAACTACGGTGCGAGTCAGCCGTATTCGACGACGATGGGACGGATGCCATGCCTCTTGAGGGCGAATACGAACCCAGCCCGACGCAGTGGGTGCGCGAGCAGGTGGAGCTGTACGAGAGCTCCGGCGGTACCAAGGGGACGACCCTGATGGACACGGGTATGCCCGTCATCCTGCTGACGACCCGGGGCGCGAAGAGCGGCAAGATACGCAAGACGCCGCTGATGCGTGTCGAGCACGAGGGGCGGTACGCCGCCGTCGCCTCCCTGGGCGGAGCGCCCAAGCACCCGGTCTGGTACCACAACGTCAAGTCCGATCCTCATGTGGAGCTGCAGGACGGGCCGGTGAAGCAGGACATGAGGGCCCGTGAGGTCACCGGCGCGGAGAAGGCCCAGTGGTGGGAGCGTGCCGTAGCCGCGTTCCCGCAGTACGCCGACTACCAGAAGAAGACGGAACGGGAGATTCCGGTCTTCGTGCTGGAGCCCGTGGACGGCAACTGAGTCTTCCGGAAAAAATCCTTGCCCGGGGAGGCATGGACCCGCATCCGCCGGGCACCCGAGCGTCAGGCCCCGCCGCGTTCCCCCGTCGCGGCGGGGCTTTCTCGTGCCTCGGCCGCGGGACGGTCGGTCACGTCGAGGAAGATCTGGTCCGCCTCGGTGATCGTCCCGGAGATGGACCGCTTGATGCGCACGGCGACCTCCTCGACCCGCTCGCTGTCCAGGCCGGGCACCAGGTCGATACGGGCGGCCACCAGGATCGAGTCCAGGCCCATCTTCATGGTGAACAGCGCCTCCACGCTGTCGATCTCGGGCTGCGCCTCCAGCAGGGCGCGGATCCGGCGGCTGGACTCCGGGTCGGCGGCCTCGCCGATCAACTGGTCGCGCGCCTCGCGTCCGAGCCGGTAGGCGACGTAGACGAGCAGCGCGCCGATCGCGAACGACGCGGACGCCTCCCACACGACCTGGCCGGTGGCCATGTGCAGCGCCATGCCGGTGATCGCGAGGGTGACGCCGAGCACCGCCGTGCCGTCCTCGGCGACGACCGTGCGCAGCGCCGGGTCGCGCAGGCCGTCCGTGCCCCGGCCCTGCCGGTGCGCCTGGTGCAGGGCCCGGACCAGGGAGACCCCCTCGGCGAGGAGGGCGACGCCCAGCACGATCAGGCCCGCCACGTACCCGCTGAGCTTCTCCTCGGAGCCGCGGCTGAGAGCCTCGAAACCCTGGAAGAAGGAGAAGCAGCCGCCCATGACGAAGATCCCGACGGCGGCGAGCAACGACCAGAAGAACCGCTCCTTGCCGTAGCCGAAGGGGTGGCGCCGGTCGGCGGGGCGACGGCTGCGGCGCAGTGCGGCCAGCAGGAAGACCTCGTTCATGCTGTCGGCCACGGAGTGCGCGGCCTCCGACAGCAGCGCCGGTGATGCCGCGACCAGGCCGCCGACCGTCTTGGCGACCGCGATCACCAGATTCGCCGCGAGTGCGACGAGCACGGTGACGCGTGTTCTGCGGTCCGCCTTGCGGCCCGTGGCCGACGCCGTCGTGGCCGACGCGGTCGTGGCGGGCTCGTGCCTGGATGTCCGGTTCGTGGATGTGCCGCTCACCTTCGCCGACTGCCCCGGTCGGTAGGACTCACACCGTGCCGTCGTGCGAAAACGGGGAACGCGTTCACCAGGACAGGCACAGGGCAGGGAGGAAGCATGGACAGCGCGGACGGCGGTAACAGCGCGTACGGCAGGAGGGCGTTCAAGCGGTCCAAGAGCCATTTCACGGACCGGATCACGGCGGACGGCCGGGGCGGCTGGCCGGTGGAGCCCGGCCGCTACCGTCTGGTGGTCAGCCGTGCTTGTCCGTGGGCGAGCCGGTCGCTCGTCTCCCGGCGGCTTCTCGGTCTGGAGGACGCCCTGTCCCTCGCCGTCGCAGACCCGATCCAGGACGACCGCAGCTGGCGCTTCACCCTGGACCGCGACGGCCGCGACCCGGTCCTCGGCATCCGCTATCTCAGCGAGGCCTACGACCGGCGGGAGACCGACTACCCGGGCGGGGTGAGCGTGCCCGCGATCGTGGACGTGTCCAGCGGGAAGCTGGTCACCAACGACTTCCAGCAGATCACCCTGGACTTCGCCACCGAGTGGACGGCCCTGCACCGGGAGGGCGCGCCCGATCTGTACCCGAGCGCGCTGAGCGACGAGATCGACGCGGTGATGGCGGACGTCTATGAGGACGTCAACAACGGCGTGTACCGGGCCGGCTTCGCCACCGACCAGGCGGAGTACGAGGCCGCGTGCGCGGACGTGTTCCGGCGGCTGGACCTGCTGACGTCGCGGCTGGCCCGGCAGAGGTATCTGGTCGGGGACACGATCACCGAGGCGGACATCCGGCTGTTCACCACCCTGGTCCGTTTCGACGCCGTCTACCACGGCCACTTCAAGTGCAACCGGTGGAAGCTGGCGGAGAACGAGGTCCTGTGGGCGTACGTCCGCGACCTGTATCAGACGCCGGGCTTCGGTGACACCGTCGACTTCGACCACATCAAGCGGCACTACCACCAGGTGCACACCGGCATCAATCCGACCGGCATCGTGCCCCTCGGACCCGATCTGTCGGGGTGGCTGACGGCACATCACCGTGAGGAGCTGGGCGGCCGCCCGTTCGGCGACGGGACACCACCCGGGCCGGTCCCCGCGGACGAGGAGGTCCCGGCACGGGGACGGCCCTGACCGACGAAGGAGACGTACATGGCCAAGAAGAAGAAGATGAAGCTCCCCTTCGCCTACCAGCCCGTCGGCTTCGTGCTGGGCTGGTCGAGCGGCTGGCTGGCGGGACTCGCCTTCCGCAAGACGTGGATGGCGATCCGGCACGAGGAGGACGCACCCGACGCGCTGGACCGGGACCGCGGCTGGGGAGAGATCCTGCTGGCCGCCGCGATCCAGGGCGCCATCTTCGCCGTGGTCCGCAGCGCGGTGGACCGCACGGGCGCGAAGGCCATCGAACGCAAGACCGGCGTCTGGCCGACCGACGAGAAGGGCGGCCGGGACTGACGGGAGCCGGGGCCTTGAGCGGGGGCGGCAGACCGGGGTGAGCGTGCCCGCGGCCTCGGCCCTGACCGAGCGCGATGTACCGGCCCCAGACCCCGCTCAGGCACGACCGGCCATCCTGCGCCCCTCCACCCCACACAGGGCAACCAGCCGCGATGAGCACGCCCCGCAACCTCAGCCTGACCGAGCACAATGCACCCGCCCCAGACCCCACTCAGGCACGACCGGCCATCCTGCACCCCTCCACCCCACACAGGGCAACCAGCCGCGATGAGCACGCCCCGCAACCTCAGCCTGACCGAGCACAATGCACCCGCCCCAGACCCCACTCAAGCACGACCGGCCATCCTGCACCCCTCCACCCCACACAGGGCAACCAGCCGCGATGAGCACGCCCCGCAACCTCAGCCTGACCGAGCACAATGCACCCGCCCCAGACCCCACTCAAGCACGACCGGCCATCCTGCACCCCTCCACCGCCGCACAGGGGCAACCAGCCGCGATGAGCACGCCCCGCAACCTCAGCCTGACCGGGCGCAACCTGCCGAGCCCCAGCCCCACCCGGGCCCAGCCGGCGGGCTCAGCCCTGCTTCGGTGCCGTCGAAGCGACCAGGCGCAAGGTGAAGGAGTGGCCGGCCGGGTCGGCGTAGCCGCGCTCCTCGTACGGGCCGGTCGCCTCCTTGGTTTCCAGTGGGCGGCCGCCGAGTCCGACCACCTTGCGCTCCGCCTCGTCCAGGTCCTCCACCATGAAGTCCAGGTGGGCCTGGAGGGCGTTCTCGGGGCGCGGCCAGCTCGGCGGCGTCGCGTTCATGTCGCGGCGGAAGGCCAGCCGGATCCCGTCGGCGCCCCTGATCTCCACCCGGTTGGCGCTCTCCTCCGTCTGCTCGGCCGCCAGCAGCGCCTTGTAGAACTCCGCGAGCTTCTCGGGCTCGGCACAGTCGAGCACGACGACGCCCGCTTTCACCAAGGCCATGTCTCCTCCGAAAGGTCCGGGGCGCGGGGCGTCGTACCCCGCCGCCCTCTCCCTTGCGGATATCCCGACCCGGCCGATTCAGTCGGCGACCAGCCACTCCCCGTCGCGCATCAGCTCACGCCCGTCCAGTTCGTTCGTCTCCCGCCAGGCCTGGATCCGCCGGGGCCGGACGCGGAAGTACAGGTAGGGCGTGGCAAGGCGACGAGGATCGAACCCGGTCTTGGCGGCGAAGAGATCGGCCTCCTCCTCGGGCAGCTCGGCGGGCGTGAGCGTGTCGGCGGTGCCCTCCACGAGGACGACGTCGCGGGTCGGCCCGATGCCGAGGCGTGCCTTGCCCGTCGCCTTCAGGTTGCGTCCCGTGGGACTGGCGGCCGGGGTGGCGAGCAGCAGGGTCGAGCCGTCCCAGAGGAAGGAGAGCGGGACGAGGTACGGCCCCGAGCCGTCGCCGTCGGCCGTGGCGACCCAGGCGTCCTCGTCGTGCTCCAGTCGGTTCAGGGTGTCCTGCTTGCGCTGCTTCGCGGGGCGCGCGGGTTGCCGGGTCATCGTGGGGCAGCCTCCTGGCGGGTCGTAGGGCGGACGTTTCAGCATGACCGTCCGGCTTCCTTCCTACCCCCGGATTTCCGCCAGCCGCGTCGCCGCCGCGCCCAGCAGAAGGTCCAAGGCCGCCGGATAGGAGCTGTGCCGCATGTCCGCGACGAGATGGCGGGCCGTCGCGGCGATGTGCGGGTGGGTCTCGGCGGGCAGCCGGGCGTACGTCGCCCGCCACACGGCCGCCTCCGCCTCCCGGGCGGACTTCGGCATGGCGGCGCTCGCGGAGTGGAGGGCGCCGAAGGCGAGCGCCTGGTCGACGAAGGCGTGGTAGATCCGCACCGCCTCGGCGTCGGGGAAGCCGGCGCGGCGCAGCACGCCGAGGATCGTCTCGACGGCCTGTATCTCGAACACCCGCCCGGTCACCCGGTAGGAGCTGAGCACGGCCGCCCGGGGATGCGCGAGCGCACCGGCGTGCATGCGCGGGCCGAGATCCCTGAGGTCGGCGAGCCAGTCGCCGCTGGGGCGCCAGGTGCGCAGCGTTCGGCCGATCAACTCGTCGGCGATGGCGAGCATGAGGTCGTCGGTGTGCCGGAAGTAGCGGTACAGGGAGCTGGGGTCGGCGCCGAGGGCACGGCCGAGACGACGGACCGAGAGGGCGTCGGCGCCGTGCTCCTCGATGAGCCTGAGGGCCGTCCCGACGATCAGTTCCTCGGACAGGACGACGCCCTGCTTGATGGGCCGCCTGCGCCGTCTGGCAGCGGGCGGGACGACGCGCTCGGTCATGGACGCCTCCGTGGGGCCGGTGGGCACCTTACGACAGCACCGTTGACCTGTTGAGTCCCGGCGAGTTTCATGTGCGGTCACCGGGGCCGACCAGGCCCCCCGGTGCGAGCGGAGAGCTGGCCATGTCCGACAAGCCCAGGCCTTCGAGGGCGGTACGCCGACGAAGGAGCTGCTGGACGCGGCCGTTCCCGATCGGCCGGTCTACCTGCCCAACCGCGACCACCACGGCGCCTGGGTCAACAACCGCGCCCTCGCCCGCGCGGGCATCACACGGGACACGCCCGACCCGGCCGACGGGCGGATCGAGCGGGACACCTCCGGTGAGCCGAGCGGGACGCTGCAAGAAGGCGCGATGCGGCTCGTCGGACGGCTCACTCCCCCGGCCACACCCGCCGACCGGCTGGCGGCCCTGCTGCACGCCCAGCGCCATCTGCACGCGCTCGGCATCACGGCCTGGCAGGACGCCCTGGTCGGGGAGTTCCTCGGTATGGACGACCCGTCCGAGGCGTACCTCACGGCCGCCCGCGACGGCTCGCTCACCGCGCGCGTGGTCGGCGCCCTGTGGTGGGACCGCGAGCGCGGCGCCGAGCAGATCCCCGAACTCGTCGAGCGCCGGGCGGCGTTGAGCCACGGCCGGTTCCGCGCGGGCAGCGTCAAGCTGATGCTGGACGGAGTCGCCGAGACCGGCACGGCCGCGCTGCTGGAGCCGTATCTGGACAAGTGCGGCTGCGCCACGGCCAACGGGGGCACCAGCTTCATCGACGCGGACCAACTACCCAAGTACGTAACCGAGTTGGACGCGCTCGGATTCCAGTGCCACTTCCACGCTCTGGGCGACCGGGCCGTACGCGACGCGCTGGACGCGATCGAGGCCGCGCGGGCCGCGAACGGGCCGAGCGACACCCGGCCGCATCTGGCGCACCTTCAGGTGGTGCACCCCGACGACGTTTTGCGCTTCGCGCGGCTCGGTGCCACCGCGAACATCCAGCCGCTGTGGGCCGCGCACGAACCACAGATGGACGAGCTCACGATCCCCTTCCTCGGGGCCGAACGGGCCGCGTGGCAGTACCCGTTCGGCGCGCTGCGCTCCGGCGCCACCCTCGCGGCGGGCAGCGACTGGCCGGTCAGCAGCCCGGACCCGCTGCACGGTATCCATGTCGCGGTCCATCGTGTGGCACCGGACGGCGGCGAGGCGCCGGTGTTCCTGCCCGCCGAACGCATCGGCCTCGCCGCGGCGTTGACCGCCTACACGGCGGGCTCGGCATACGTGAACCACCTCGACGACACCGGTCAAGTGCGCGTGGGCGCCCTGGCCGATCTCGTGGCGCTGGACCGCGACCCGTTCGAGGGGCCGCCGGAGGCGATCGCGGAGGCACGGGTGGCGCTGACCTATGTGGGGGGCGAGGCAGTGTACGCAGCTCAACTGACCTGAGCAGTAACGGAGATCACGGTCAGGTCACGGTATAGATCATTTACGCCCTGGGCAGCCTCGTACCGCTTCTCGGTTCAACTTTCGGCCACAGAAGGCCAGTTCGAGTGCGCAGGCGGTCAACTCGACTGCCTGATCGCAGGGGTGGGGGGACTCTGCGTTCCGTCTCCCGAAAGGAAACGCATGCCTCAGGACGTCACGTTCGACCTCCCCTTCGACACCCCCGTCAGCGAGCACCTGGAGTACGCCCGAGCACGCCATCTGCGCTGGATCTGGGACATGGGCCTGGTGCGCAGCGTGGCCGGCTTCGAGGAATACAAATCCTGGGATCTCCCCCAGGCCGCCGCCCGCACCTACCCCCACGCCACGGCGGGCGACATGGTCGTCCTGATGAACTGGTTCTCGCTCGCCTTCCTCTTCGACGACCAGTTCGACGCCAACCAGCCCGACCGCGCGGACCGCATAGCGGAGGTCGCGCGGGAACTCATCGTCACTCCCCTGCGGCCCGCGGGCTTCCGCCCCCGGGTGGTCTGCCCCATCACCCTGGCCTGGGCGGAGGTCTGGGGGCACCTCTCGGATGGCATGTCCCTGACCTGGCGGACGCGGTTCGCCGCCTCCTGGGGGCGGTTCCTCGTGGCGCACTGCGAGGAGGTCGACCTCGCCGCCCGCGGCCTCGCGGGGACGCTCGGGCTGGAGGAGTACGCCGAGTTCCGGCGCCGTACGGTGGGCATCCACCACAGCATCGACGCGGGCGAGCGCAGCCGCGGCTTCGAGGTGCCGGCGCAGGCGATGGCGCATCCGCTGATGGAGCGGATGCGCGATCTGGCCGCCGACACCATCGGGTTCATGAACGACATCCACTCCTTCGAGCGCGAGAAGCGCCGGGGAGACGGTCACAACCTCATCGCCGTGCTGCACCGGGAGCGGGGCTGCTCGTGGCAGGAGGCGGCCGACGAGGCGGTCCGCATGACGACCGCGCGCCTGGACGAGTACGTCGAACTGGAGGCCCGCGTCCCGCAAATGTGCGACGAGCTGGGCTTCGACGAGGACGAGCGGGCACGGGTGCGGATGGGTGTGGAGGCCATCCAGCACTGGATCAACGGCAACTACGAATGGGCGCTGGTGTCGGGCCGCTACACGGCGGCCAAGGACGGTCCGGCGGCCGACGCCGAACTGGCCGGGCGAGGATCGGTGGACGACCTGCTGGCCGTGTGAGCGAACGACGCTGCCCGGTCGGTGACCGACCGGGCAGCACGACCGCACGCCCTACACGGGGAATTCGACCGGCAGGCTGTCGAGCCGGGACTCCCAGGTGGAGGCGGTCGAGGTGAGCTCCTCCGGTGGCACGGCCAGGCGCAGACCCGGCAGGCGGTGCAGCAGGACGTCCACGGCGATCTCGATGATGGACTGCCCGATGCTCTGCCCGGGGCACTCGTGCGGGCCCGCGCTGAAGGCCAGGTGCGACTGGTTCCCCTGGACGGAGACGCCCGGGTCGGGCCGGACCTGCGGATCGAGGTTGCCCGGGGCCAGCCCGAGGACGAGCAGGTCGCCCTCCTGGATGTGGTGCCCGCCCAGTTCCAGATCGCTGGCGGCGAAACGCCCCGGCAGTACGGCCAGCGGCGGCGAGTTCCACATGACCTCCTCCACCACCGCGGAGATGTTCAGCTGACCGCTGATCAGTCCGGACAGCCGGGAGGTGTCGGTGAGCACCAGTTGCAGCACCCGGGCCAGCAGGTTGCTGGTCGTGGTGTGCGCGGCGATGAGCACCAGACGCAGATGGCTGACGACCTCGTCCCCGTCGAGCGCGGCGGGGTGCTCCAGGAGGGCGGTGGTGAAGTCGGAGCCGGGTTCGGCCCGCTTGCGCTCGGCGAGTTCGCCGAGGATCTCGATGATGCGGTCGTTGTGCGCGATGGCGTCCTCGCCGCCCTTGAGGACCTGGGCGCAGGACTCGACCAGCCGGCGCCCCTCCGCCTCGGCCAGGCCGAGGATGCGGGTGAGGACGAGCATCGGCAGGTACTCGGCGTAGTCCGCCACCAGGTCGGCCTGCCCGGTGTCCGCGAACACGTCGATCTGCTTGTTCGCGAAATGCGTGGCGTGGCGCCGGACGCCGCGACCGGACGCGGCCAGCAGTCCGTCGGTGACGGCGCCGCGCAGCCTGCGGTGCGGTTCGCCGTCCTGGGAGACGCAGTCGGGACGCCAGCCGATCATCGGGATCAGCGGCGAGGTCTCCTCGACGCGGCCGTCCCGCCAGTCCCGCCAGATCCGGGCGTCGCGGCTGAACTGGCGTGGGTTGTCGAGGACGCGCCGGTTGTCGCGGTAGCCGAGCACCAGCCAGGCCGGGATGTCGCCCTCCAGCAGGACCGGCGCGACGGAGCCGTGCTCCTTGCGCAGCCGCTCGTAGATGCCGAGCGGGTCGGTCGCCGCCTCCGGCCCGTACAGCCGGGTCGTATCGGCCGAGCCGTGCGCGACCGGGCAGCCGTGTGGGGCGTCGGGGCCGTATAAGGTCTGGTCGCTCATCGGGACTCCAGTGCGACGGCGGAGCGTTCCTTCAAGTGACGTATCAGGGCCACGAGTACGTCACGGCTGGAGGCCCGGTCGCGGGCGTCGCAGGCCACGATCGGGGTGTGCGGGGAGATGTCCAGAGCGTCCCGGATCTCTTCGATGGGGTGCTCGGTGGAGTCCGGGAAGACGTTCAGGGCGATGACGAAGGGGACGTTCTGCCGCTCCATCTCCTCGATCGCCCGGAAGCTGGAGGCGAGCCGGCGGGTGTCCACCAGGACGACCGCGCCGAGCGCGCCCTTGAACAGGCCGTTCCACAGGAACCAGAAGCGCTCCTGGCCCGGCGTGCCGAACAGGTAGAGCACCAGCTGCTCGTTGATGCCGATCTTCCCGAAGTCCAGGCTGACGGTGGTCTCCGTCTTGTCCGCGACGCCGATGAGGTGGTCGACGTCGGCGCTGGCCTGGGTGAGGGTCTCCTCGGTGGTGAGCGGCTTGATGTCGCTGACCGAGCGGACCATGGTGGTCTTCCCGGTGCCGAAGCCGCCGGCGATCATCACCTTCACCGAGCGGGTGCCCCCGGCCTCCGGGCCGCCTGGATGGTCAAAGCCTTTCAAGTCCACTGAGTACCTCCTCAAGGAGCGCGAGGTCGGGCCCGCGACCGGCGTGGTCCGCCGGGATGGGGTCACGGGCTTCGACGCGGCCTGCCTCGAGCAGATCCGCCAGCAGCACCGCGAGAATGTTGAAGGGCAATCCGAGGTGGGCGCCGAGTTCGGCCACCGACAGCGGATCGCGGCAGCGCCGGAGGATCTCCTCGTGCTCGTGCTGCATGCCCGGCAGGGGGGCGGCGCGGGAGACGATGAGGGTCGCCACGTCGAGGCTCGACGCCGAACCGCCCGGTCCGCTACGTCCTCCGGTCAGGACGTAGTAGCGCTCGAGACCGGACGGGTCGGTGGGCCGGCGGGGAGCACTCATCCAGAGTGCTCCTCCAGGCGCGGAGTGGTGCCGAGCAGCTCGCCCATCCTGCGGGCCAGATCCCTCATCTGATGTCCCAGCAGGCCCTGGTCGAGGCCTTCCCTGGCGAGGACACCGAGATACGTCTCCACACCCGCGCGGACGACGAAGAGGTGGCCGCCGTCGACCTCGATCATCGCCAGCCGCAACTGGCCCAGCTGTCCGCCGTATCGCGAGAACTGCTCGGCGACCGGCTGGGCCAGCGCCTGCAGTCCGGCCACCACGGCCGCGAAACGGTCCACGTCGTCGGGGTCTTCGGCACCGTAGGAGGTGATGGCCTTGCCGTCGCTGGAGGCCACGAGGGCGAAGCGGATCTCCGGGATGGACTCCACCAGATCGCGCAGCGCCCAGCTCACGTCGGTTCCCTGTTGCGTCATGTGGACTTGTCGCTCTCTTCATTGCGCTGCTCTGCGGACTCGCGGTCGTCGGCCGTCCCGTCTGCCGCCTCCGTGGACGCGCGTCCGGCCGTGGCGAAAGCGGCCAGGCCGGTGAAGGAAGTGTCCGGCGGGACGGCGGAGACGTCCGTCTCCTCGATCCGTTCGGTGCGCTCGGCCGGCTGGTGCCGCACCTCCTCGCTCCGCTTGCTCCTGCGCCGGGGCAGTCCGCCGGGCGTGGTGTCCACGGCGTCGGTGGTCTCGGCCGCGGTGTCGACGGCGGCCGGTCCGCGGGCCGGGGCCGCCGCTGCGGCCCGGGCCACCGGGGCGGGAGCCGCGGGAGCCGCCGCGGGCAACTGGCTGAAGTACTTGTGCGGTACGACGACGACCACGGAGGTACCGAGCCAGGGCGAGTCCGCGTAGGTGACCCGGATGCCGTAGCGGCGGGCGAGGGCGCCGACGACCCGCAGGCCGATGCTGGCGTCCTCGGAGATGCCGCCGAGTCCCGGTCCGGTCCCGGTGCCCGCGAGGGCGTGCTCGGCCTCGCGCTTCTTCTCCTCGCTCAGGCCCTTGCCGGAGTCCTGGATCTCGATGCCGACGCCGTTGGGGACCTCCTTGCCGGAGACGACCACCGGCTCCGTGGGCGGCGAGTAGCGGGCCGCGTTGTCGAGCAGGTGGGCGAAGATCAGCGTGAGGTGGTCCACCAGCCCGCCGTCGACGCCGAGTTCGGGCAGATGGCGCACCTCGACCCGGTGGAAGTCCTTGATCCGGCCGACGCCGCCGCGCACCACGCTCAGCAGGCGCTGCGGCTCCTGCCACTGCCGGCCGGGTCGGTCCGAGCCGCCCAGCACGCCGATGCTGGCGGCGAGACAGTCGGCGGGGCCGATCTCCTGGTCGAGCTCCATCAGACCGCGGGCGACGGCCGGCAGACGGCCGTGTTCGCCCTGCATCTCGTGCAGGCGACCACGGAGCTTGCTGGTCAGCACGTGGATGCGGTTGCCGATGCTGATGACGGCCTGCTCGGCGGAGGTCGACCGGTTGAACTCCTCCTCGACGCCGATCAGGGCGGTCCTGAGGATCTTGCGGAGTTCGGCCTGGAGGTCGGCGCTGACCTTCGCGCACTGGTTGGTGGTGGGCAGGAGGTCGTCGATGGCCTCACCCTCCCGCAGGCGCTTGAGTGCGTCCGGCAGTTGCTCGCCGGCGAGGCGGGCGACGGCGTCCCGCTGGTGCGCCAGCTGCTCCTGCCAGACCTCGGCCTGGTCGGTGAGCTGGGCCTCGTAGGACTTGGCCTGGTCGGCCAGCCGGTCCTCGTACGCCTGGGTCTGCTCGGCGATCCGTTCCTCGAAGGTCCGGGACCGCTCGGCGAGTTGCACCTCGTAGGCACCCGCGGCGTCGGCGAACTGCGCCTCCTGCGCGGCGCGTTCGGCCTGGTACTTCCGCTCCAGGCCGGCCACGTGCTGCTGCCACTGCTGGGAGTGCTCGGCCTGCGAGGTACGGAAGGAGCTCTCCGCCCGCCGTAATTGGCCGCGGGTGCGCACGAGGAGACGTACGCACACGGCACTGGCCGCCGTCGCGGCGGCGCCCGCGACGGCCGTGGTTATTCGCTCGGAGCTCATGAACGTGGCGGCAACCGTCCCGCCTCCTAAGGCCAGCGGCATCAACCACCAGCTGTACCAGGCGACAGGGGCCCGCGCCGCCGGGGGCGGAGTGGCGAGTTCCATCTGCATCCTTCGAACAACACGATCGAACAAGGGGGGTGTGCAAGGGGACCGCACTCATGAGTACGCACCGCGGGACGAGCAATCGCTCACGCGTCAACTCGCAGTGCCGAACGGGAGCTTATCGGGTTTGAAGCAGAAAGGATCAACCTGCGGCAAGGCGGACGTGAGGGTTCCGTCACTGTCCATCAGAAACCAACACATCGACAAGTGCCCTTACGGACCTGCGGTGTTGCTCCGCAAGCGTCTTCCGCGTCGGCAACTTCTGGACAGCTGCCCAGCTATAGTGGACATCCGTCCAAGAAGCAGAGGAAGCACATGGAGATCCTGGCCTCCGTGCTGGTCGGCCTCGTTGCCGTCCTGCACGCCTACATCCTGGTGACGGAGATGTTCCTGTGGCAGAAGAAGCCCGGCAGGGCGCTGCACGGGTTCGAGCCGGAGATGGCGCGGGCGACCGCGCCCATGGCCGCCAACCAAGGGCTCTACAACGGTTTCCTCGCGGCGGGGCTGGTCTGGGGGCTGATCGCCGCCGATCCGACCGGCTTCCGGGTTCAGGTGTTCTTCCTGTGCTGCGTGGTGGTCGCGGGCCTCTACGGTGCCGCCACCGCGAACCCCCGCATCCTGTTCGCGCAGGCCCTGCCCGGCGCACTCGCCCTGGGTGCCGTCCTGCTCGCCGGATGAACCGGGAACGGCCCGAGGACCCGCGGGCCGCGCGCACCCGGGCGCGGCTGCGTCGGGCCCTCCTCGACGAGTGCGCCGAGCGCCCCCTGTCCGAGGTCGGCGTGGCCGCGCTGGTGCGCCGCGCCGGCGTCGGCCGGGCCACGTTCTACGTCCACTACGACGGACTGGAGGCCCTGGCCGTCGACGCCTGCGCGGACGTCGTCCGGGAGGCGGTGGAGGCTCTGCACGCCTGGCGTGGACGGCCCGACCCGGTGCACGCGCCGCCCGCGCTGGCGGAGTTCTTCGCCTCACTCGCCCCGCATGCCGCGCTGTACCGGGCCCTGTTGGCCCCGGGCGGTGGTGGCCCTCTCGGCCGCGTGCTGCACCGGGATCTGCGCGCCCACAGCCTGCGGGAGCGCGAACTCGCCGGCGCGGCGGACGCCCCGCTGGTGGCTTCGGCGGTCGCTGCCACCTTCGCGGGAGTGCTGGCCGACTGGCTGCACGGACTGCTCGATGCCGGCCCGGAGGAAATCGCCGATCAGGTCTGGCAGTTGCTGGTCGCCCTGCACGCGAGCCGGTGACGGGTCACATACAGGCCACCGGCTCCCAGGCCCGGGGCCAGGCGTCCACACCGTAGGGTGTCTGCCGGGGTCGAGCCGCCGTCGCTCTCGCCCCATCCCGCGCCGCTGCCGCCCGCATGGACCGCTCCGTCGCACTCCGGCGCCCGCCCCGTGGCACCCGACCGGGTGAGCACGGCTCACGTTCCAGTACAACCACGACCAGGGCCACCGTGACGCGGGCGGCGACCGGTACAACGTCACCGCCACGACCGCCTCTTCGGACAGCGATTACCGGCAGGGCGGTTTCTGAGGCGGGGCCCCCGGGCCGAGGCCCGGGGGCCGGGGTGCCGTGGGCTCAGAACGTGAGCACGGGCTTGATCGCCTTGCCCGCGCCCATGTCCCGCACCGCCTGGTCGATGTCCGCGAACGGATAGGTGCTGATCAGGCGGTGCAGCGGGAGCCGTCCCTCCTTCACCAGCTTGACCAGGGCGGGGATGAAGGTCTGCGTCTCGGCGTCGCCGAGGGTGAGACCGACGACCTGCTTGCCGCCGAGCAGCCCGTTGACGTCCAGGGCGACCTCGGTGCCGAACGGCGGGGCGCCGACGACGACCAGGGTGCCGCGGGCGGCCAGCGCGTCGACACCCTGGCGCAGGACGGCGACGCTGCCCGTGGTCTCCACGATGCCGTCCGCGCCCTGGCCGCCGGTGATCTCCGCGAGGGCCTCCCCGAGGTCGGACTCGCCCGCGTTGACGGTGTGCGTGGCGCCCAACTCGCGTGCCAGCGACAGGCGTTCGCCGACGCGGTCGACGGCGACGATCGTGGTGGCGGGGGTGAGAGCGGCGGCCATGACCGCCGACAGGCCGACGGCTCCGGCGCCCAGGACCACCACGGTGCTGCCGGTGACCGGCTTCAGTACGTTCCAGACGGCGCCGACGCCGGTCTGGACGCCGCAGCCCAGCGGGGCGATCGACGCCAGCGGCACGTCGGCGTCGACCTTGACGAGGCTGCGCTCGTCCGCCAGGGCCCGCTCGGCGAACGAGGACTGGCCGAAGAAGTGGCCGCCGAGCGGCTCTCCGTCGCGGCTGATGGTGCTGGTGCCGTCGGCCCGGCGGCCGCCGATGAGGTTCAGCGGCAGCCAGGTGGCGCAGTACGCCGGGTGGCCGCCCCGGCAGTTGCGGCAGTCGCCGCAGGAAGTGAAGGACAGCACGACATGGTCGCCGGGCGCGACACCGGTGACGGCCGATCCGACGGCCTCGACGACGCCGGCGCCCTCGTGGCCCAGGACTCCGGGGAGGGGGAAGGGCAGTCCGCCGCCTGCGACGCCGAGGTCGGTGTGACACAGGCCGGTCGCCACCATACGGACGATCGCCTCGTGCGGTCCGGGCTCGTCGAGGACGACATCGCTGAGGGTGAAGGGCGCTCCGCCGGACTCGACGACGGCGGCGCGGGTGGTGAGGGACATCGCGGGAACTCCTTGTTGGTGGTGAGCCTCCGGCGCGCTCAGCCGAGCGAGGCGACGACGGACTTGACCTTGGTGTAGGCGGCGAACGCCTCGGGCCCGTACTCGCGGCCGAAGCCGGAGTCCTTGACCCCGCCGAAGGGCACGGCCGGGTCGAGCATCGCCCAGTCGTTGATCCAGACGATGCCCGCCTGGAGCCGGTCGGCGACGCGGTGGGCGCGGGCGAGGTTGGTCGTCTGAATGCCCGAAGCCAGGCCGTACGGCGTGGAGTTGGCGAGTGCGACGGCCTCGTCCTCGGAGTCGAAGGGCTGCACGGTGAGGACCGGGCCGAAGACCTCTTCCTGGACGACCCGGGAGTCGTTCGGCAGGTCGGCGATCACAGTGGGCTTGTAGTAGTAGCCTCCGTCGAGGTCGAGCCGTTCGCCGCCGCAGACGATCCGGCCGCCCTCCTTGCGGGCCAGGTCGACGTACTCCTCGACCTTCTTCAGGTGCTTCTCCCCCGCCATCGGTCCGACGACCGTCTCGGGCTGACGGGGGTCGCCGACCGGCACGCCGGGGACGGCGTCCGCGAGGATGCCGAGCATGGTGCTGTACACCGAGCGCGCCACCAGCAGCCGCGGGCCGCCCATGCAGAACTGGCCGGTGTTGAAGACGAAGCCCTTGATGACCGCACCGACCGCCTTCTCCAGGTCGGCGTCCTCGAAGACGACGTGGGCCGCGTTGCCGCCGAGCTCCACGGTGACGGGCTTGAGCGCCTCGCCGGCCACACTGGCGGCGTGCCGGCCGACGGCGGTGGAGCCGGTGAAGGCGACCTTGTCGACGCCGGGGTGCCTCAGGAGCGCGTCGCCGGCCACCGGGCCCGTGCCGGTGACGACGTTGACCACGCCGTCCGGGACGCCTGCCTCCTGCAGCAGCTTGGCCATGAAGAGGGCGCTGAGCGGGGTCTCATCGGCCGGCTTGTGCACGATGGTGTTGCCGGCCGCCAGGGCTGGTGCGATCTTGGAGCCGGCCAGGATCAGCGGGAAGTTGAACGGCGTGATCGCGGCGACCACGCCGAGCGGCTCGTGCCGGGTGTAGGCGACGGCGTTCATGGGCGTGTCGCGGTTCGCACCGTGCAGGGAGTGGGCGAGGGCGGCGAAGTGCTCGTAGTCGTTGGCCGCGTTCGTCACGTCGACGGCGTGACACAGCGTGATCGGCTTGCCCACGTCGAGGCTCTCGAGCTGTGCGATCTCGTCGGCGTTCTCGCGGATCAGTTCGGCGACGCGGTGCAGGATCCGGCCGCGCTCGCGGCCGCTCAGCCCGGACCATGCGCCGCCGTCGTATGCCTCGCGGGCGGCGCGTACGGCCGCGTCGACGTCGGCGGCGCCCGCCGCCGCGACGGTGGTGACGACCGCACCCCGGGACGGGTCGACCACCTCGGTGCGCGCTCCGTCCGCGGCCTCGCGCCACTGTCCCCCGATGAAAAGCTTTCCGGGTTCGATCTCGAAGGTGGTCATCACCACTCCCCAGCGTCATTGCCAAGATTTCAACGAACAGGTTTCCTGTTGGTTCGCAGTCTCTTTACAGACAGGTTTCCTGTCAATGCTCTAGTGTGAACTCATGCTCGACACTCAGGCAACCAAGGCGCCGCCGTCGCTCCTTTACATGGTGAAACAGGTGGAGCTCGTCGTGCGCTCCCACCTGGATGAGCTGGTCAAGCCGTCCGGGATCACCGCCCTGCAGTACACCGCGCTCACCGTCCTGGAGCGGCACGACGGACTGTCGGCCGCACAACTGGCCCGTGACTCGTTCGTCACCGCCCAGTCGATCGCCGATCTCGTACGGTCCCTGGAGAGCCGCGGGCTGGTGCGCAGGGAGCGCAACCCCCGCAACCGCCGCGAGCTGCTGATCCTGCTGACCGACGCGGGCCGCGAGCTGCTCGCGGAGCACGAGGGGCCCGTACGTGAGCTGGAGGAGCGGATGCTGCGGGACCTCTCGGCGCATCAGGCCCAGCAGTTCCGCCAGGCGCTCACCAAGGCCTGGCAGGCCCTGTCGTAAGGTGGCCTTCGCAATTCGAAGACATATGTCAATCGAACATGCTCAAATTCACTCCACCGAGGGTAACTTGCAGGGCGGGGAACGGGTTCGGGCCCGGTGACGCAGGTGACGCATGGGAGGGGATGTCGTCGTGCAGCAGGAACCCGCACCGCTGACCCGGCATCTGCGCGTCCACCAGGACCGGGGCCACACGGTGCTGGAGTTCCGCGGGGAGATCGACATCGCCGCGGCCGTGGAGATCATCCCGTACCTGGACCGGGTGACCGGGCGTCCCGACGTCCGCCTGGTGATCGACCTCAGCGGCGTGGAGTTCTTCGACTGCTCCGGATTACGCCTGCTTCACCGCGCCCGCGCCCGGGTGCTCGACAACGGCGGCCGGCTGCTCCTGGTCTGCACCCATCCGCTCACCCTGCGGGTCCTGCGCGTCACCGGACTGTCCCGGCTGCTGCCCCCGATGCCGACGCTGGACGCGGCCCTGGGCCGGCCCGAGGCCACGTCCGGTTCGCTGTGACCGTCGTGCGCGTGGTGCCGTGCCTGTCTATTCGGTTCGCGGCGCGTCGAACAGGGCGCTGACGGACTCACCGTTGTGAATACGCCGTACGGCCTCGGCGAGCGCGGGGGCGACGGTGAGGATCCGCAGCTTGTCCGTGCGCTCTTCCTCGGCCACCGGCACGGTGTTGGTGCACACGATCTCCAGTACGTCGGGCTGCTCGCCGATCCGCTTCAGCGCGCGGTCCGCGAACAGGCCGTGGGTGCAGGCGACCCGGATCGACCGCGGCCCCAACTCCCGTAGGCGGTCCAGGAGTTCCAGGACAGTGCTGCCCTTGGCGATCTCGTCGTCCAGCACGATGACGTCCCGTCCGGCGACCTCGCCGATGACGGAGTTGATGCTGACCCGGTCGTCCGCGAACCGCTGTTTGGCGCCGGCGGCCACCTGGGCGCCGAGCATCCGTGCGAACGCGGCGGCCTCCTTGGCGTTGCCGAGGTCCGGCGAGACGACGGTGGTGCGGGTCAGGTCGTACTGCCGGAAGTGCGCGGCGAGTTCGCGCAGCGCGTGCAGGTGGTCGACCGGGACCGAGAAGAAGCCGTGGACCTGGGGCGAGTGCAGCGTCATGGCCAGCACGCGGCTCGCGCCGGCCGCCACCATCAGGTCGGCGACCAGCCGGCCACCGAGGGAGATGCGGGGTGCGTCCTTCTTGTCGGATCGGGCGTACGAGTAGTGCGGCATGACCACGGTGATCCGGCTCGCGGACGCCCCGCGCGCCGCGTCGCACATCAGCAGCAGCTCCACCAGGTGCTCCTGGACCGGCTTGACCAGCGGCTGGATGAGGAAGACGTCCCGTTCCCGGCAGTTTTCCTGGAGCTGCACCTCCAGGCAGTCGTTGGCGAACCGGCTGACCCGGGTGGGACTGAGCGGCACGCCCAAATGCGCACAGACCTCCTGGGCCAGCTCGGGGTGGGCGCTCCCGCTGAACACGGCGATATCTCGCACTATCCGCTCCTCGCATGATCATTCCGGCTGCCGGGGCTCATGCTACGGGCCACTCGAAAACCGGTTGCGGACCGCCCTCGGGGGCGGGCCATGATGACCGCGTCCGTGTTCTCTCACGTCAGGATCCCTCGCATGCGCCGACCCCTCGGAATCCCCCGGTACCCCCACTGGACGACGGCTTTCGAGGACACGACCCCGCATGCACACCCTGAACATCGGAATTCTGGCCCACGTCGACGCCGGTAAGACCAGCCTCACCGAGCGGCTGCTGTTCGACCACGGAGCGATCGACCGGCTCGGCAGCGTCGACACCGGTGACACCCGCACCGACGACGGGGCGATCGAGCGGCAGCGCGGTATCACCATCCGCTCGGCCGTCGCCGCGTTCACGGTCGGCGACACCCAGATCAACCTGATCGACACCCCGGGGCACTCCGACTTCATCGCCGAGGTCGAGCGCGCCCTGGAGGTCCTGGACGGTGCGGTGCTGCTGCTGTCCGCCGTGGAGGGCGTGCAGGCGCAGACGCGGGTGCTGATGAGGACGCTGCGGCGGCTGCGGCTGCCCACGCTCGTCTTCGTCAACAAGATCGACCGGGCGGGCGCCCGGTCCGAGGCTCTGCTCGCCGACATCCGGCGCAGGCTGACCCCGCACGTCGCGCCGCTCACCGCTGTGACGGGCATCGGCACCGACCGGGCCCGTGTGACCCCGCTCCGGCCGGACGACCGACGGCTGGCCGAGGCCCTCGCCGAGGTCGACCCGGGCGTCCTCGCGGCGGTGGTGGACGGTCCCGAGCCCACCGCGGACGACCTGCGCACGGCCCTCGCCGCGCGCACCGCCGACGGTTCCTTCCACCCCCTCTTCTTCGGCTCCGCCCTCGGCGGCCAGGGCGTCGCCGAACTGGTCGGGGGCGTGGTCCGGCTGATCCCGCCGGCACCCACGGCGACGGGCTCCGCCCCGCGCGGCACGGTGTTCGCCGTACGGCCGCAAACCGGCGGTGAGCGAACGGCGTATCTGCGCCTGTACGGCGGTGAGGTGACCCCGCGTCAGCGCCTGACGTTCCTGCGGCGCGAGGCCGACGGCCGGACCACCGAGGTCACCGGCCGGGTCACGCGTGTGGAGGTCGTCGGCCGGCCCGAACCGCTCACCGCCGGGAACATCGCGGCCCTCACCGGCGTGCCCGGCATCCGGGTGGGCGACCGCCTCGGTGCTCTCACGGACCGCGCCCCGCAGTTCGCGCCACCGACGCTGGAGACCCTGGTCCGCGCCCGGCACCCCGAGCAGGCCGCAGCGCTGCGCTCCGCCCTCCTCACCCTCGCCGACCAGGACCCGCTGATCCACGCCCGCCCCGCGGCCTCCGGCGCAACCGCGCTGCTGTTGTACGGCGAGGTCCAGATGGAGGTGCTGGCGGCCACGCTCTCCCAGGACTTCGGGATCAAGGCCGACTTCGAGCCGGGCCGCGTCCGCTTCCTGGAGCGGCCGACCGGGACGGGTGAGGCCTGCGACGAGATGCCGTGGCACGACCGCACCCGCTACTGGGCGACGATCGGGCTGCGAGTGGAGGCGGGACCGCGCGGCTCCGGCGGGGTGTTCACGTACGAGACGGAACTGGGCGCGCTCCCCCGGGCCTTCCACCAGGCCATCGAGGAGACGGTCCACGCGACGCTGACGACCGGGCTGTGCGGGGCGCCCGTCACGGACTACCGGGTCACGCTGATCCGGTCGGGTTTCTGCGCGCCGATCAGCACCGCCGCCGACTTCCGCGGGCTCACGCCGATCGTGCTGAGCCGCGCCCTGGAGGAGGCGGGCACCCGGCTGTACGAGCCGTACCACGCCTTCGAGGCGGAGGTACCGCTCGACGCGCTGGCCCCGGTGACGACGCAACTGGCCACCGTCGGCGCCGAGTTCACCGGCACCACGGGCGGCGCGACGGCATGGCTGATCACGGGCGAGCTGCCGGCCCGGCGGGTGCGCGAGATCGAGTTGCGGCTGCCCGGGCTGACGCACGGGGAGGGGGTGTGGTGGTCGCGGCCGTCCGGTGACCGTGAACTCAAGCCGCACTAGCGGGCTTCGAAAAGCCCCCTCACCAGGACACCGGCAGCCGTCGCGGACTGCGGGTCATCCGCCCCTCCCGCCATTCGATGGTCTCGGGGGTGAACTCGGCGCTCAGTCCTGCAAATCGGACGGCGAGGCGGTGCAGGGCGAGGCCCAGTTCCAGACGGGCGAGCCAGGCGCCCAGGCAGTGGTGGGGACCGGCGCCGAACACCACGCTGGGCGCGGCCGGCGGCGCGAACAGGTCGGGCGGGCCCGGCGGGAAGACGTCGGGATCGCGGTTGGCGGAGTTGATCTGGACCGCGACCACTCCGCCCGCCGGGATGGTCACGCCGCCGATCTCGACGTCCTCGACGGCCCGGCGGATCAGGCCGGGCAGCACCCTGCCCTCGCTCAGCGGGACCGTCCGCAGCAGCTGCTCGACCGCGGTCGCCGCCGCCTCCTCGTCCTCGGCGAGCCCCGGCCAGGCCGCCCGCCCGTCGGTGAGGAGGTGGACGACGATGTTGCCGAGGGCGGTCATGGTGGTCTCGTGTCCGGCCACGACCAGGCCCAAGGTCAGTATCACCAGCTGCCGTTCGTCGACACCGAGGTCGTCACCCGCCGCCACCAGCCCGCTCACCAGGTCCTCGCCCGGGTCCTTGCGTCGCTCGGCGACCAGGTCGGCGGCGAAGACCGCGAAGTCCCGCATGGCCAGGCCGACTTCCTCGGCGGTGTGCGCGCCGCCGGACAGGGCGTGGTCGGCCCAGTTCCGGATGCGTTCCCAGTCCGCGTGGTCGAGCCCCATCAGACGGGAGATGACGGAGACCGGCAGCGGACGGGTGAACCCCTCGACGATGTCCGCGGGTGGGGGCCGTTGCGCGAACTCGTCGAGAAGGGTCTCCACCACCGACGCCACCCAGGGCCGCCAGCGGGCGACCGCCCGGGGCGTGAACGCCCGCTGCACCGTGCCCCGCAGCCGCTGATGCGCGGGGCCGTCCTGGTTGAGGAGGCCGTCCGGGGCGTCCAGCAGATTCGGTACGACGAGCAGCGGCGGGGCGTCCTCGGCTTTCAGGGAGCTCCGGTCGAACCGGGGGTCCATCAGTACCTGCCGTGCCTCGGCGTACCGGGTCACGAGCCAGACCGGGGTGCCGGTGGCGAGGGTGCCGAGCCGGGGCGGTCCGGGCTCGGGGAAGGTCACGTGGTGCATGGGGCAAAGGGGCCGGGAGGTGCTGTCTGCGCTCATCCGGGTCTCCAGAAGCGCCGGTACGGAGAGTTCTCCACGCTAGTGCGCCCTCCCTGCCTCCGTCAGCGGCATCAATCGGCCAACGGGACGGTCTGGCAAGGCCTTTGGAGGGCATTCGCATCAGTAGGAAGGAGGGCCGTCGCCATGACGACTCCCATCAGGGGCATGTCCAAGCGCATGCCCGGCTGGGCGAAGGCGGTGAGCGCCGTCGTACTGGTGCTCGTCGTGTTCTTCGCCGGCATCCGGCTGAGCGTGCTGCCCGGCCTCAAGGACCTGTTCGGTACGGAGACGCACGACCGTTCCGGTCCCGCACTGCTCGAGTCCATCCAGGACATCAGCCGTTACGACGCCGCCTCCGGCAACTTCCAGGTCGTCGTGGACCTGGAGAAGGACGCCAAGTTCCTGCCCGACGCGATCCGCGGCTCCCGCACCCTGTACGTCGGGGCGGGCACCGTCGACGCCTTCGTCGACCTCGGCAAGGTCGGCGAGAAGGACGTGACGGTCAACGACGACCGCACGTCCGCCACCCTCCGGCTGCCGCACGCCGCACTGGGCAAGCCGGCCCTCGACACCGACCGCTCCTACGCCGTCTCCAAGCAGCGCGGTCTCCTCGACCGCCTCGGTGACCTCTTCTCGGACAACCCCAACGGCGAGCAGGCCGTGCAGAAGCTCGCCGTCCGGCACATCAGCGACGCGGCGAAGCAGAGCGAGCTGACCGAGCGCGCCGAGACCAACACCACGAACATGCTCCAAGGTCTGCTGCGTTCCCTCGGCTTCAAGGAGGTGAAGGTCAGCTACGCCGGCTGATCAGGCGCCGAGCACACCCGGCAGGGCGAGGGCGCCGAGCAGGGTGGCGCCGACCAGCGCCCAGGCCACGTAGTCCCCGACGTGGCCGGACCGCAGACGCCGGAGCGGCAGCGCCCGCTCCGGCGCGGCGAGCAGCCTCGGGCCGGTGACGGCCACGGCCGCGAGGCCCACGGCCGGCGCGGTCAAGGCCAGGCCCGGCAGGATGCCGACCGGGGTCCAGTGCACGGGGGCGACCACGACCCCGCCGGCCCCGGCTTCCTTCACGGCGCGCGACACGAAGGCGGCGAGGACGAGCGCGTCGTGCCCGCCGTGCGCGTCGAGCCCCCGGCCGATATCTACGGGCCGGGGGCGGCGTGGCCGCATTCTCGGGCGGTTCTCGGGTAATCGCCTTACTACGCAGGGAAGTTGAAGACTGGAGGACCGCATGGCCCGTGCAGCCGCACGTCCGCGTGTCTCGTCACGCCTGCGCACCACCAAATCCGACAAGCCCAAGCCCGGCAAGCCCAAGACCGACAAGCCCAAGACCGACAAGCCCGCCAAGCCGGGCAGGACGACCGGACGACGCCCACTTCCTTTCCTGCTCCGGCTGCTGGCGATGCTGTGCGCCTTCGCGGTCATGGTGGCGTTCGCCGTCGTGCTGGCCCGGTTGACACTGCAGCCCTCCCCCGCCTCGGAGGCGCTGACGCACACCAACATGCGTCCGGGACGCTCGTTGCGGGCCTATCTGGACCAGCCCGCGCTGCGGGACGCCGTCAAGCAGATCGGCGGAAACCTGCTGCTGGGCGTCCCGTTCGGCATCCTGGTGCCGGTCGTCGCCCCGCGCACGCGCGGGATCCTGCGCGTGCTCCTGCTGACCGCGTTCGTGATGCTCCTGGTCGAGTTCGCGCAGGGTGCGCTGGTCACCGGTCGGGCCTTCGACATCGACGACGTCATCCTCAACACGACCGGGGCCCTGGTGGGCTATCTGCTGCTGGGGCGGCGGCTGAGCCGGGCGGTGCATAGCTGAGGTCGGTGGCCGTGAGCGAGGAGGGCGTCAGACACAGCCACGTGGTGCCTCGCTCAGCGGGATCGTCGTACAGGTAATGGACGAAGCGCGTGTCCCATCGGCTCTCGTCCGCGCCCAGGTAGCGGACGAGTTTGCGCCTCCCGCGCTCGACGTCGAAGGGCACGAGCCGGGCGCTGCCGCGCGCGATGACCTGCCGCACCCGGCCCGTCGCCAGGTCGCATTCGTCGACGACGAGCGCGATGTCGGGGTCGTTTCGCACGCGCGCGAACAGTCGGGTCCACGGTCCCGTCAGAACCCAGAACGTCCCGTCCTCCCACAGGAACCAGACGGGGCGCACCGTCGGACCGTTCGTGGCCAGGCGCGCGGTGAGCGGTCGCCGCAGAAAGGCGTCCACGTCAAATGGAGTTGAGGTCACCGGCTCATGCTGCCATCGCGGGCGCTCCCTGCCCACCGGCGGTCGGCCGACGCGGTCGGTCAGTGGCGGGTCCAGGTGAACTTGTCGCCGCCCACCCAGCGGACCACGTCCGGGTCGTCCAGGTCATGGACCGTGATGCCGAACGCGGCGGCGGCCTCCAGGACGTCGGTGACGGCCTTCGCCTCACCGACCACCTGGCCGTCGATCTCCACGATCCGGAAGGGCGGCGTGCCCGGCTGTACACCGAGCACCAGGATCCGCGGATACGTCATGTGCGGGCTCGCGATTTCGGTCATGGATAGAGCGTAAAGCGCATCCTGCCGGAGGGAGAGGCGTGCGTCACCCGTCCAGCGCGCCGGTTCACGGTCGCCGCCACTCGTCGCTGCCCAGGTGCGAGCCGGCCTGCGGGCCCATCCGGAGCATGCCGCCGTCCACGCTCCAGGACGCGCCGGTGACGTAGGTGGCGTCGGGGCCGGCGAGGAAGGCGATCACGGCCGCCACCTCGCGGGCGTCGCCGGGCCGTCCGAGCGGGACGCCGGGGCGGTCCTCGGTGTGCGGGTCGATGTCCTCCTGGCCGGTCATCGGCGTGGCGATCTCGCCGGGCGCCACCGCGTTGACCGTGATTCCGTGCTCGGCGAGCTCCAGGGCCATGACCTGGGTGAGCAGACCGAGCCCGCCCTTGGCCGCGCAGTACGGCGCGGCCCCGACCCGGGGCTGGTGTTCGTGGACGGACGTCACGTTGATGATCCGGCCGCCGTCGCCCTGCCGGATCATGTGCCGGGCCGCCTTCTGTCCGCACAGGAAGGGGCCGACGAGGTCGACCTCGATGACCTCGCGGACGTCGTCCAGTTCCAGGTCGAGGAAGGGCGTCATGGTGCCCGTACCGGCGTTGTTGACCAGGACGTCGAGTCGGCCGAGCCGGTCGCACAGCTCGTCGACGGTGCCGGCGGCGACGGGCAGCCGGGTGAGGTCCATCTGGGCCACGGCGGCCCGCTGCCCGTGGGCGCGGACCTCCTCGGCGGTCTCCTCGGCGCCCTTGAGGTCGCTGTGCCAGGTGATGCCGATGTCCATCCCCGCCCGGGCCAGCCGGACGGCGGTGGCCCTGCCGATGCCGGAGTCGGCACCGGTGATCACGGCCACCTTGCTGCGTGGGGCGGTGGGGGCGGACATGTCAGGCCTCCTCGTGGACGCGGGCGAGGTGATGACGCATCGCAGTACCCGGACGCGTACCCGACAAACCGGCCGCCCGCCGTGCGGCGCCCGTGCCCCTGGGGAACTCTGGAGGTGGAGGTGGCGATGGATCCCGTCGAGGCCCTGGACCGGATCGCCTTCCTGCTGGAGCGGTCCCGCGCGCCGACGTACCGCGTGCGCGCCTTCCGTACGGCGGCCCGGGTGCTGACCGCACTGCCCGAGGACGAGGTGCGCGAGCGGGCGTACGCCGGGACGCTGGAGTCCCTCCGGGGCGTCGGCCCGAAGACGGCGCAGGTGGTGCGGGAGGTGCTGGACGGCCGGGTGCCCGGCTATCTGGAGAAGCTGGAGGGCGAGGCCGACGCTGCGCCGGCCGGGGGCGGCGAGCGGCTGCGGGCCCTGCTGCGCGGGGACTGCCATGTGCACTCGGACTGGTCGGACGGCGGCAGCCCGATCGAGGAGATGGGCCGCACGGCGGCGGAGCTCGGCCACGAGTGGGCGGCGCTCACCGACCACTCGCCCCGGCTGACCGTGGCACGCGGCCTGTCGCCCGACCGGCTGCGCAGACAGCTGGACATCGTCGCGGAACTGAACGAGACGTGGGCGCCGTTTCGGCTGTTGACCGGCATCGAGTGCGACATCCTCGAGGACGGCTCGCTCGACCAGGAGCCGGAGCTGCTGGACCGGTTGGACGTCGTGGTGGTGTCCGTGCACTCCAAGCTGCGCATGGACGCCCGCTCGATGACCCGGCGCATGGTGGCCGCCGTCCGCGATCCGCACGCGGACGTGCTGGGGCACTGCACCGGGCGGCTGGTCAGCGGGCGGGGGCGGCCCGAGTCGGAGTTCGACGCGGACGAGGTGTTCGCCGCGTGCGCCGAGTCCGGCACGGCCGTGGAGATCAACAGCCGGCCCGAGCGGCTCGATCCGCCCCGGCGGCTGCTGCGGCGCGCTGTGGAGGCGGGCGTGCTGTTCTCGATCGACACCGACGCGCACGCGCCCGGCCAGCTGGACTGGCAGATCCACGGGTGTGCCCGGGCGGAGGAGTGCGGGGTGCCCGCGGAGCGCGTGGTCACCACCTGGGCCTTGGAGGAGCTGCTGGCCTGGACCCGGGAGGGACGCGTTCCGGAGCGGGTGGCGAGCGGCTGAGGTGGTACTCGACGTGATGCCCGAGGTGGTGCTCGGGCGGTGCGAGAGGAAGGGACGGGCGCATGGGACGGGCCGCCGTGTTCGACGTCGACGGGACCCTCGTCGACACCAACCACCTCCATGTGGCCACCTGGTGGGAGGCCTTCCGGCAGGCGGGCCACCAGGTGCCGATGCACGCCATCCACCGGGCCGTGGGCCTGGGCGCCACCGATCTCGTCGCCCACCTCCTGGGCGACGACCGGGACAAGGACCGGGACACCGAGCTGAGCGCCGCGCACAAGACGCTCTACGGGCAGTACTTCGACCGGCTGCCCGCCCTGGAGGACGCCGGGCGGCTGCTGCGGCGCCTCGACCGCGACGGCTGGACGGTGGTGCTCGCCACCTCGGCGGGCGGCGCCGAGCTGTCCGCGCTGCGCCGGGCGATCGACGCGGACGACGCGATCACCGCCACGGCGAGCGCGGACGACGTCGACGAGGGCAAGCCCGCGCCCGAGCCCGTCGAACACGCCCTGGAACTGGCCGGAGTGCCATCCGAGCGTGCGGTGTTCGTCGGCGACACCGTCTGGGACATGCGCGCGGGCAGCCGGGCCGGGGTGTGCTGCGTGGCCGTGCTGTGCGGCGGCATCCCGCGCACCGACCTGGAGGAAGCGGGAGCGGAGGCGATCTACGACGACCCCGCGCACCTGCTGGCGTCGCTGGCGGAGAGCCCCTTGGCGTGAGGTACGGAGCCCTGGTGGCGGGTGGCTGCCCCGCGTGAGGTGGTGGGCGGTGCGGATACCCGCTGCCGATGACGACGAATGCCGTACGGAGGGAAGCACAATACGTCGGCAGGGCCGCCCGGGCGGCCCTGCGAGGTCCCGGCCGGGAGCGCGATCTGGTCGTGCAGTCGCTCAAGGCCGCGGCGGCCGCTCTGCTGGCCTGGTTGGTGGCGAGCGACTGGCTGGGCGACCCGCTCGCCCTGATGGCGCCCTGGGTGGCGGTGGTGCTGGTGCAGGCCACCGTCTACGGCTCGCTGCGGCAGGCCGCGCAGCAGTTCGCCGCGATCTGCGCGGGGACACTGCTGGCGTCGGCGGCGCAGGCGCTGACCGGTGACACACTGGGCGCGCTGGCCCTGTCGGTACCGGTGCTGATGCTGCTCGCGAACTGGCCGCGCTTCGGCGACCAGGGCATCTACGGAGCGACCACCGCCGTGTTCACCCTCGCCTCGGGCACCGTCTCGGCGTCGGCGGTCGGGCACCGGGTCTCGCAGGCGGCGCTGGGCGCGGTCATCGGGGTCGCCGTCAACGCACTGGTCCTGCCGCCGATCCATCTGCGGGACGTACGGGAGAACCTCGCGGCCCTCGCCCGGGAGGCGGGGGACGTGCTGCACAGCGTCGCCGGCGACCTGCGGGAGCCCGAGTGGGACGCGCAGTCCGCCGCCGGCTGGTCGAGTGGCTCGGCGCGGCTGGAGCGGCGTCTGGAGGCGCTGCGGTCGGCGCGCGGGTGGAGCCGGGAGAGTCTGCGGCTGACGGCCGGCCCGCTGCGTGCCGTCCGCCGGGCCCCGTCGGCCGTCCCGTCCGAGAAGGAGGACGAGCGGTGGAGTGGTATCACCGGACACATCAGGGCGCTGACCCGGACCCTGGCGGTGGCGGCCGACGAGAACCGGACGCCGGCACCGCCCGAAGGCTCAGCGCTGCGATCGTACGCACAGCTGCTGGAGTGGATCGGGGACGCGTGCCACGCGGAGAGCCGCCGTCTGCTGGACGGCGGCGACGGCACGCGGCCGGACGGGCGGGCCGAGGAGGCGATGCGCGAGCTGCACGGGCGGCTGCAGGAGGGGCTGCGGGACCACGCCGCACAGGGGCCCGACCGGACGGCCGTCCTGGGGACCCTGCTGCTGCAGGCGGAGAACCTCTGGAGCGAGGCCGTTCCGAGGGCCTGGCGGCGGTGACACACATCACCGCGCCGGGCGACGAAGTGCGGAACATCCAGGGGTGGTTGCCAGTTGAACAAACCGTGGGTGCGGATGGGACAGTGTCCCCGGGCCTCACCTTTTGCCCACAGGGACGATCGTTCGGCTGAAGCCCTGTGGAGCCTTTCGCCGAGAGGCGACCGCCATCCGCACCCACGCACAGACCGCCCCGACCGTGATTCCCCCGTCCGGTCGGGGCTTTCTCATGCCCACCGGACAGGGCCGCCCGGCGGCTTGCCTTCGAGAGCGCTCCAAAACGTAGCGTTTCCGGGCATGAGCATCGCACAGCACAAGATCGGCTCGGGCTTCGACGCCCGGAGCACCGCCGACGACGTCCTGGCGGGCCTCGACCTGACCGGACGGCTCGCGATCGTCACCGGCGGCTACTCGGGCCTCGGCCTGGAGACCACCCGCGCGCTCACCAAGGCCGGCGTCCGGGTCGTCGTCCCCGCCCGCCGTCCCGCCGCCGCGCGGGAGGCGCTGGACAGCCTCGACGGCGTCGAGGTGGACGAGCTTGATCTCGGTGACCTGGACAGCGTGCGCGCCTTCACCGAGCGGTTCCTCGCCTCGGGCCGCACGCTCGACTTCGTCATCGACAACGCCGGGGTCATGGCCTGCCCCGAGACGCGCGTCGGACCCGGCTGGGAGGCGCAGTTCGCGACGAACCACCTCGGGCACTTCGCCCTCGTCAACCGCCTGTGGCCGGCGATCGAGCCCGGCGGCGCCCGCGTGGTCTCCGTGTCCTCGCGCGGCCACCACTTCTCCGGCATCCGCTGGGACGACATCGACTGGCGCCGCGGTTACGGCAAGTGGGAGGCGTACGGGCAGGCGAAGACGGCGAACGTCCTGTTCGCCGTGCACCTCGACCGGCTCGCCCGGGACCGGAGTGTACGCGCCTTCTCACTCCACCCCGGCGGCATCCTCACGCCCCTCCAGCGGCATCTGCCGAAGGAGGAGATGGTGGCGAACGGCTGGATCGACGAGGACGGCAACCCGTTGGACGTCGAGGGCATGAAGACACCGGAGCAGGGCGCGGCCACCCAGGTCTGGGCGGCGACGTCACCGCAGCTGGCCGGCCTGGGCGGCGTGTACCTGGAGGACTGCGACATCGCCGAGCCCGCTCCGGCCGACGGCGAACGCGAGGGGGTCAAGGACTACGCCATCGACCCAGAGCAGGCGGCCCGGTTGTGGGAACTGTCGGCGGAGCGGACGGGCGTGAACGCCTTCGCCTAGGGGGCAGCTAGTGCCCCGACGGGCCACGTTCGCCCCGTCGCGACGCCCGGCACGCACTGGACGCCGCTCCTTAACGGGCAAACGCTGCCTGCCGGGGCACTAGGAGGCGTCGATTTCGCGGGTGCCCGTAGAGCGCGGCGGGCGCGCCGGTGGCCAGGGCCCAGTAGCGGTCGCCGTACGACCAGTGCCACCACTCGGTGGGGTAGTTCACGAGGCCCGCCGCGCTCAGGGCTTCGCCCAGGACGGCGCGGTGGGCTCGTGCCTCGTCGGTGATGTCGGCGGATGCCGTGTAACAGGCGCCGGCGCTCTGTTCCGGGCTGGCGTTCATGGGGGTGCCGAGGTCGAGTTCGCGGCCGTCGGTGTCGGCGAGCGTAAGGTCCACGGCGGCTCCAGCGGTGTGCGGGGCGATCTCGGGCGGGGATATGTAACGGCTGGCCGCCGAGCGAAGGCGGTCGGCGGACCAGTCCGGGTGCTCGGCGCGCAGTTCGTCCGCGTACTCCTCGAAGTAGGCCCGCTGCAGGGCCGGCGGGCGGTATCCCTCGACGAAGAGCAGGCGCAGGCCGCCGGGCAGCAGTGCCTGCGCCCGAAGAAGCCGGTCGAGCACGCCCCGCCGCACGTGGACCTCGGCACCGTGGGAATCCTCGCGCTTGCGGTCGTCCACCTGAAGGCAGCCGCGTACGTCGACCAGGGGCTCCCCGCACTCCTCGACCGGAACGGCGGCGACCCTGGCATCGGAGATCAGGATGATCTCACTCATGACGTGATCATCTCCCGGGCGGCTGTGGCGCCACGGGCCGCGTGTATCGCCTTCGACCGGGTACTCGGGACAGTCCCCGTCGACCCAGCGGCCGTAAGGAGTCGAAGGTGACCACTTCAACGGGCAGCAGGATTGTCGTCACGGGCGCCACCGGCAACGTCGGCACCAGCCTGGTGCGCCTCCTCTCCGAGGACCCGGCGGTGGAGTCCGTGCTGGGCGTGGCCCGGCGGATTCCCGAGTGGGCGCCTGCCAAGACGGACTGGTCGGGGATCGATCTGGCGTCCGACCAGGCCGACCTCGTCAAGGAGTTCGAAGGCGCCGACACCGTGGTCCATCTGGCCTGGGCGTTCCAGCCGACGCACGACCCGGCGGCGACCTGGCGCACCAACGTGCTCGGTGCGATCCGCGTGTTCGACGCGGTGGCCTCGGCCGACGTGCCGACGCTGGTGCACGCGTCGTCCGTCGGCGCGTACTCGCCGGGGCCGAAGGAGCACGCGGTGGACGAGTCGTGGCCGACGCACGGTTGGCCGGACGCCGCGTACTGCCGGGAGAAGGCCTATCTCGAGCGCGCCCTGGACACGTTCGAGCGCGACCACCCGGGGGTCCGGGTGGTGCGGATGCGGCCGGCGTTCCTCTTCAAGCGGGAGTCGGCGAGCGAGCAGCGCCGGATCTTCGGCGGCCGCTTCCTGCCGGGCCCGCTGGCACGGCCGGAGCTGCTGCCCTTCCTGCCCGACATCCCGGGCCTGCGCGTCCAGGCGCTGCACACCGACGACGCGGCGAAGGCGTACCGGCTCGCGCTGCACTCCGACGTCCGCGGCGCCTTCAACCTGGCGGGCGAACCGCCGGTCGACGCGGAGCTGCTGGGGGAGATGCTCGACGCCCGCCCGGTACGGCTGCCGCGCACCGCGGCCCGCTCGGCGATCGCCGCCGCGTGGGGCCTGCACCTGCTGCCCGCCTCGCCGCACCTCTTCGACGCGGTCCTCAGGCTGCCCCTGATGGACTGCACGCGCGCGCGTACGGAACTCGGCTGGCGCCCGGAGCACACGGCGACAGAGGTGCTGGAGGAGTTCCTGCAGGGCATGCAGCAGGGCGCGGGGGAGAGGACCGAACCGATGAGGGGCCGCAAGGTCGGCTGAGAGCGGTCAGGCGGAGGACTCGTCCGGCACCGGCTGTTCGGGATGCACGGAACCCGAGCGCGGCGCACCCTGGCGGCCGGTGCCGGCCTCGTCGGTGTCGGGGACGTCGGTGGCGGGCTCGGTGGTCTCGTCGGGTTCCTCGGTGTCGCCGCTGTCACCCTCCTCGCGTTCGGCAGTGACCTCCCACGGGTCCTCGCCCGCGTCGGCCTGCTGGTCCGGCAGGTCCCGAGGGACGGGGTCACCGTGCTCACCGGGTGCTTCGTGGCGGTGGTCGACCACGGCATCCTCCCTTCGCGTCGTCCGGGCCACACGCGAGTACCTCCGCGATGACCTGCGAAACGTCGGTGCGGCGCCCGGTCCCGTACGGCCGAGCGTCAGTGGGACGGAGCACGGCCGGGCGGTCGAGTAAGTACCGCGCGTCGTCCGGGAGCGGGTCAGGACGCGGAGTCCTCGATCTCGTCGAGGGCCGCGACGAGTTCCGGGGCTACGGCCTCCTGGACCCAGCGCTCTTGCCCGGCGTCGACCGCCCGCGGAATCGTCTCCGTGAGCATGATCAAGTACAGGTAGGCGCGGTAGAGGGCGAGGCGGAGCCTGGCCGGGGTGTCGAACTCGGCCCGGCCACCGGCCTCCCGGTAACCCGCGAGAAACGCCTCGTCCTTCTCGATGTCCCCGAGCAGGGCCAGAGAGACGAAGTCGGCGAGCGGATCGCCCCAGAACATGCGCTCCCCGTCGATGAGCCCGCCGATACGGGGCTCCTCCCCCGCCGCCGGCCGGTCCACCAGGATGTTCCCCCGCCACAGGTCGAAGTGGACCAGGCACGGAACGGTGACCTCGTCGAGGGCGGGGAGGGCGGCCCGGAGCGTGCGGGCGACCTCGTCGGTGGGGCGGGGCAGTCGCGCCCGGTAGTGGCGGGCGTCGGCGAGGATCGCTTCGATCATGGCGGTGAACGCGGTGCGCCAGTCGGGGGCGAGCGGGCCGAGGGCGCCGGACGGGTAGCCGTAGCCGGGCCCGGTCACCCGGTGCAGACGGGCCACCTGACGTCCCAACTCCGCCCGCAGAGGCACCTGTTCGGCCTCCGTGAGCGAACCGTCCCAGGGTTCGCCCGGGCACGCGGTCATCAGCAGGTGTCCTACGGCGGCTTCCTCGCCGACATGGACCACGTGCGGCGCGGGGACTCCGGCCTCGGCGGCGGCGCCGTAGAACTCGGTCTCGGAGACCAGGAGCCGGCTCTCGTACCGAAGGCAGGGGGCGGTCGGTGCGGGCGCGACCTTCAGCACGTAGCGGCTGCCGTCGGTGAGGAGGAGTTCCTCGACGGCGTTGTACGTGCCGCCGGACAGTGGGCGGAGGCGGGCGAGGCGGGCGGGGTCCACGCGCGCCCCCTCCAGGACACGCCGGGCCCGCTGCCAGGAGTCCGACGAGCCTGCCTGGTCCATCGAGTCCGCTGGGCCCATGGAGTCCACGGAGTCCACCACCTGCACCCGCCCCCTTCTCGTTCCTCTGATCAGCCGGCCGCCCACACGTCCTCGACGTAACGCCCGGCCACCACCCTGTTGAGCCACCGCCCGGCGTCCGGCGTGCGCTCCCGGTACAGCGTACGGAACGCCTTGGCCGACGCCCGCCGCCGCACCCTCGGCATCGGACGCGCCCTCGGGGCAGGCGGTGCCCGCGCCTTCGGGGGCACCGAAGCGGGCGAGGGTGTGCCACACCATCTTCAGGTCCTGGAGTGCGTGGCGGCCCGTGCGGGCGGCGTCGCCGATGATCCGCGGGTCGAGGCGGCCGTCCTGGGCGATGTGCCCGCCCAGTTCCACGTACTCCTGCCCCCGGTAGTCCGCGTGGCGGCGCAGTTCGGCCACGGTGAGCCGGTAGCCGGGGTGCCACTCGACCGGGCAGGGCAGCAGGCGGGCAGCCGTCTCGACGGGTGTGCCGCGGTAACTGGCGTCGAGGACGAGCGCCTCCACGTCCCGGGTGAGGAGGACTCCGGCGTGGACCTGGGCCTCGATGTAGTCGTTGAGGGCGTCCTGTTCGTCCGCCTCGGCCAGGGCTATCAGGGACATGCCGGCCGCGACCCCGAAGTGGTCCGGTTCCGCCGCGCTGTCCGGGTAGCAGAAGGTGGCGCGGGCGAGCGCCTCGCCGGTCAGCCGGAAGTGGGAGGAGCCGAACCGGGGGGCCGCGCCGACCACTTGGCGGCGGAAGTTCAGGGCGCCGTACACGGGCCGGTCGTGCGCGAGCGCGTCGTCGTAGGCACCGCCGAAGATCCGGCTCTCCCAGCGCCAACGGTCACCGCCGGGATGCGCGGTGAGGCCACCGTTGCTGGTGCCCGTGACAAACTGCGAGTGGTAGGTACCGTCCCGGGCCAGCGCCTCCAGGATGGGCAGCCCGCGCACCAGCCGGTCCGGGTGGAAGTTCAGCGTGATGCGCACGTCGGCGGCGACGGCCGGCCCTTCGGAGAGGGCCGCCACATGGAGCAGTGCGGTCCGCGCCCGCGGTGACCCCACCTCACGGAAATCCACTGGCTCCCCCTCACTCCGCCTGCCTAACCTAGCCCCTTGCCTAGGCACCCTAGGTTTCCGCACGACCACGGGAGGCCCCCATGAGATCACTCACCGAGCAGGACATCCGCAACTCATTTATCAACTGCTCGAAGGGCGAGGCCAAACGCCTGGCCGTGCCCCGGGACCTCGACGAACGCCCATGGAACGACCTCGACTTCCTCGGCTGGCGGGATCCGGGAGCACCCGACCGCAGCTATCTGGTGACCGAGCAGGACGGGGGGCTCGCCGGCGTGACCCTGCGGTTCCCGTCCTCGCAGCGAGGTTTTCTTCACCGCAGCATGTGTTCGCTGTGCCTGACCACCCACCCGGGCGGCGGCGTCTCGCTGATGACGGCCCGCAAGGCGGGCGCGGCGGGCCGCGAGGGAAACTCGGTGGGCCTGTACATGTGCACCGACCTCGCCTGTTCCCTGTACGTCCGCGGCAAGAAGGTCCCCGACTCAGCAGCCCGCTTCGAGGAGAGCCTCACCCTGGAGGAGCAGATAGCCCGGACGACGGGCAACCTGTCCGCCTTCCTGGACAAGCTCTACGCCTGACCTGGTCGGTTACTGGTCCCTCAGTCGCGCCGCCGCCACCTGGTGAAGGTGGATCAGGACGTCGTGGCTGCGGGCGAGCGCGATGTCGTGCGGGCCGTCCGGATAGGCGGTGCCTATGCTGCGCGTCGGCCGGGCGCGGTGCAGCCACTCGCGGGCCGGTGACCCGGCGGAGCGCAGGTCGAGTAGGTAGTCGCGGTGGCGTACCCGGTCGAGGGTCCGCTCGTTGCTGCCCGGGCCGGGCGGTCCCAGTGTCCAGTGGCGGATGGCGGCGTCGTCCTGGCCGGTGGCGTTGAACGAGCCGTGGTGGAACGTCAGACCGACGCTCACATACCCCGCGCCGAGGCTGTCGCGCAGGAACGCACCCTGCACCATGGGGTTTTCGGCGGGTTCCTCCGGGACGTAGCCGACATGGTTGTTGTGCGCCGACAGCAGCACCTTGGTGCCGGTGTCCTTCTGCCACCGGACGACATTGGCGGCCATCGTCCTGTCCCGGTAGCGCATGGCCTCGGCGATCTGCGTGGGATCCTCCACGTCGAAGGCGTACTGGCGGGCGGTCCGGTCGATCGCCGTCGCGTTCCGCACGGCCCGGTCGTACGCCTCCCGGTCGGCGCCCGGGGCCCGGCTCCTGAGCAACTCCAGTGCCCGGCCCGTGCGGTCGGCCATCTCCAGGCGCTCGGCGTACGGCTTGTGCAGGTACTGCTCGATGTACGTCCCCGTCGCCACGGTGGGCCGCAGGCCGCGGTAGAGCTCGGCGAGTCGGGCGCTCGACTCGGGGTGGGCGGCGGCCACGTAGTCCGCGACCGCGTCGTACACCTCGGGCCCGGTCCAGGCGATGTCGTCGCCCATGAAGCGGACGGGGTCGTCGGGATGGCGGACGTTGTACGCCCGCATCCACTCCATGAGCCGCAGATAGTCGGTGTTGTTCCACCACAGGTAGTCGCGCTGGAACTCGTCGCGCATGATGCGCCGGGGGTCGCCCTTGCCCCGCACCACGTAGTCGTCGAGGCGCACACCGGTGCTCCAGGGTGCCTCCAGCGCGAAGGTGCGGAAGCCCTTCTCCTCGACGAGGTGGCGGAAGACGCGGTCCTTGAGGGCGAAGAAGTCGTGGGAGCCGTGGGTGGCCTCGCCCAGGCCGACCACGTCGGCGTCGCCGATCATCCGGTCGAGGGCGCGCAGATCACGGGTGTCGCCTTCCGGTTCGACGGTGCTGAGCGGATGGGCCGCGCGGTCGAGTGCCTCGACGACGGTCGGGGCGGGTGCGGGGGCCGCCGCGGCCGGGGTGGCGGCCACGGCAGCGGTGCCGAGGGTGAGGAGTAGGGTCAGGATTGCTCCGGTCCGTTGCCATGTCATGATCCAAGGCTTTCGTCCCGGAGCGGCGGGGGCCATGCGGCTGTCCGCAGAAAACGGGGTGCGGACAACCGCGGGGAGAGGACTGGGGTTTTCCTCAGGAACAGGCCGCCCCGCTCTCCTGTCGTACCGGAATGACCATCTACGCTTCCTTGCGGACAGTCGCGGACAGTCACGGTCCTCAATGAGAACCTTCGGTCCATCTGTGGAAGGGACAGCCCGAGGATGCGAGATGTGCGTGAGGGGACGGCGTCCCTTGGGCGGTTCGTGAGGCGGCGCCGGGATCCCGTGGTCGTCCATACGCTGCGGTCGGCCGCCGCGGCGACGATCGCGTATGTCATCGCGCTGCGCCTCAGCCCCGAGGCGGCGCCGCTCACCGCGCCGCTGACCGCGCTTCTGGTCGTCCAGGTCACCCTCTACGCCACGCTCACCACCGGCATCCGCCGGGTGAACTCCGTGGTGGCCGGCGTCCTCGTCGCCATCGCCTTCAGTCTGCTGGTGGGGCTGACCTGGTGGAGCCTGGCGCTGCTGATCGTGGCCTCGCTGGTCGTGGGGCGCCTGGTGCGGGTCGACGAGTTCGTGCCGGAGGTGGCGATCAGCGCGATGCTGGTCCTCGGAGTGACGACCCACGGAGACACGGCGTGGGCGCGCGTGGTGGAGACACTGATCGGCGCGGTCGTCGGGCTCGGCTTCAATCTGCTCCTCGCGCCGCCGGTGTGGGTGGAGGAGGCCGGTGAGTCGCTGGAGGGACTGGCCCGCCGGCTGCGGCAGTTGATGCTGCGCATCGGCGAGGAGGCCGCCGGCCGCACACCGGTCGAGCAGGCCGCGGCGCGGCTGCACGAGGCACGTCGGCTCGACCACGACATCGTCGAGGTGGACGCGGCGCTGAGGCAGGCCGAGGACAGCCTGCGGCTCAATCCGCGCGTGCGCGAGGGCCTGCTGCACCGAGTCGTGCTGCGTACCGGGCTGGACACGCTGGAGATCTGCACGGTCGTCCTGCGGGTGCTCGCGCGTACCCTCACCGACCTGGCGAAGGAGCGTGAGCCCGAGCCGCTGTTCGCGAAGGAGACGGGCGCCGTCTTGGAGCAGTTGCTGTCCGAGATCGCCGACGCGGTGGTCAGCTTCGCGGTGCTGGTCACCACCCACGTCAGCCTCAACGCCGACGCGGCGGAGTCCCGGCTCGCCGCGGAGTTGCGTACGGCGGTGGGCACCCGGGACAAGCTCGCCCTGCTGCTGCGCGAGGAGGCCGAGCGCGAGACCCGGAACTGGCAGCTGCTCGGCGCCGTCCTGACCGAGGTGAACCGCATCCTCGACGAGCTCGACACCGAGCACCGCTCGCATCGCCTGCTGGAGGAACTGGACCGCGTGTCGCGGGAGCAGCGCGCGCGGATGCCGCGTCTGACCCGGCTGCGCGAGCGCATGGGCGTTCAGGAGCAGCTGTGGCGGAACCGTACCGGGTTCGGCGGGCGTTCTTGGTGAGGGGATGCCGGGACGGGGCCGGCACCGGATGCGAGGGAGCGGGCCCATGACCGACACCACCGTGCGGATCGACGGGAACACACTGCGGCTGCCGGGCGGTGTGGCCGTACGGTTCGTCCGCACGCTGCGTCTGCCCGAGACGGGCACCCATCCGCTGCCGCCGGGCCTCGGCGAGTTCCCTCTGCGCCGGGTCTCCGACTGTCCGGACACGGTCCCCGAGCAGTGGCGGGCACGAGGCGGGGTGATGCTGCCGGTGTACCTGCGCGAGGCGATGTGGCTGAGCTTCGCGGGCACGACGGAGCCGGCCGCCCTGCAGGTGGGGGCGGGAAAGGTGTGCGCCGTCTCGGGTCTCCCCTGGAGCGGCCGGCTCTCCCGCGAGCCGCAGAACTACGTCGTCCTGCCGCGCCAGCCGTGGCTGGACGGCATCAACTCCGGCAAGGGGACGGTCCGCCAGTTCGTGGCGGTGCCGCTGGGGATGGGCGCGACCGTCGAGGGCCAGGTCACGGGCGAGGAGGTGTGGGGCGGCGTACAGCTGCAGTCGTTCCGGCTGAACGACGGGGAGCTGGCCCGGTGGCGCGAGGAGGAGCGGCTGCGGGTGGAGCGGGAGAGGTCGATCATCCTGCCGCCTCCGGGGTACGGAGCCGCGATGCCCATGGCGGCTCCGGCCGGGAGCGCGGCCCCCGCGGGCCGGCCGCGGGCCGCGGCCGCGATGGGTCTCGGCGTCGGCGGTTCGATGCGGCAGGAGGTCTACCGGGACGACCGGCCTCTGGAGGACTGGTCCGAGCAGCCCGCCGGGCGCGTGTTCGTCCACCTGGTGACGCCCCCCGAGTGGCGCCGCATCACCGGTGAGGCTCCCCCGCCCTCCCCCGTGGACCGCGCCGCGTACACCCGCGCCGGGCTGCCCTGGTTCGACTACTACGACCAGGACGCCGAGGATCTCGCCCCCACTGACACCCTCGGGGGCGTCAAGCCGGTCGGTGACTGGCTCGGGGACGACCACGAGCCCTGGCAGGAGCCCTCGGCGCAGCAGGTGCAGCCGCTCAAGGACGCGCCGGGGAAGCCGGTCGAGGACGGTGACTGGTAAACACCCGGGCCTGTTGCGCTCTACGCAACGCGGGGTGCCGTTGTTGCACCTGGCGGGTGATCCACGCCAAGGTGGCTGTCGCGACCGGGACGATGCGACGACCTGAGGTGTGGACATGGGCAGTGGTGGCTGGAGCAGGCGCCGGTTCGTCGGCGCCCTCGCGGGAACGGCCGCCGCGGCTGCCCTGCCCGCGTGCGGTGACGCGCCGTCGGAGACGGAACCGCCGGCGTCCGAGCCCAGTCCGAGTGCCCCGCGCGCCACGACGAGCGCCCCGCGCGATACCGGCAAGCCCTCCGGCCCTCGCCCGCTCCACCTCGGCACTTACACCTCGGTCGAGGGCGGCGGCACGGGCATCGGTCTCGCCACCTACGACGCCGAAAGCGGCCGTATCACGGCAGGCGGAACCCTCACCGACGTCGCCAACCCGTCGTACCTCGCGCTGCGTCCGGACGGCCGCACGCTGTACGCGGTGAACGAGCAGGATGACGGCGCGGTGACCGCCGTCCGGCTGTCCGACCGCAAGGTTCTCGGGAGCCGGAGCACCGGAGGCGGGGGGCCCTGCCATCTGTCGGTGCATCCGGGCGGGCGCTGGCTGCTCAGCGCCAACTACACCTCCGGCAGCGTGGCCGTGCACCCGATCGAGGCCTCGGGCGCGCTCGGCGAGCGCACCGACCTGGTCACGCACTCCAGCCCGTCGCCCGGTCCCGGCCAGGACGGCCCGCACGCCCACCAGTTCATCACCAGCCCCGACGGCGGCCATGTCCTCGCCGTCGATCTGGGCACGGACACCGTGTACACCTACCGCCTGGACGAGAAGACCGGCAGGCTCACCGAGGTCGCGCAGGCGCACACCCGGCCGGGAGCCGGGCCGCGTCATCTCACCTTCCATCCCGGGGGCCGCCACGCGTATCTGGCCAACGAGGTCGACAACACGGTCGCGGTCTGCCGCTACGACCCCGAGACCGGTCGCCTCAGCGTCGGTGAGGCCCAGTCCACGGGAACGGGATCGGGCACGAGCTACCCGGCGCAGATCCTGGTGACCTCGAACGGCGCGTACGCCTATCTCGCCAACCGGGGCCACAACAGCCTCACGCGCTACGTGGTGGAGGCGGACGGCGCCCGGCTCAGGCTGCTGGACACGGTGCCGGTGGCCGGTGACTTCCCGCGCCAGATCGCCTTCTCGCCGGACGGATCGCTGCTGTTCGCGGCGAACCAGAAGTCCTCCACCGTGAGCGTGTTCCATGTGAACACGCGCAGCGGTGAACTGCGGCTCGCAGGCGAGCCGTTCGCCTCACCCGTCGCCGTCTGCGCGCTGCCGCTGTAGGGCCCGCGGGCGGGACGCGGCGGTGGCCTGGGTGAGCAGGACGTGCATGCGCTCCGTGAGCTGGGCGACGTCGTCGGCGGGCGCGTGGAACGCCAGGCGTACGTCGCCGTGGGCGCGGGCGCGTTCGATGCGCAGCGTCAGTCCGTGCCGGTCGACGGCGAGTGGCTGGACGCGGACCGCGCCGTGCAGGCTGTCGGAGTCGACGAGGCGGGTGAGCCGCTCGACGGCATCGGCGTGGCAGTCGGCGAGGTGGGTGAGCAGCCGCGCCTCCGCCGTGGCCAGCGGGTCGGGCGCGGCGGCGGCGAACTCGTCGAGGTCGACGACGACCGCACCGGACGGCGGGCGCAGCACCACGCGCGTGGCGCGGAACGCCAGGTGGCCGTCCTCGTGGACGAACCATCCGGCCATCCAGAGCCGGGCCCGGATCCGGCTGCGCACGGGGACGGGCGCCACGTCGGCGAACTCCAGGACGGCGGACGGCTCGCCGCGGGGTGCGCAGATCGCGGCCGCGAGCAGAGTGCTGTCCTCCGGCACGTGCAGGAGCACCCGGCCGTCCTCGGCCACGGTGTGCGCGCCGACGAACTCCTCGCGGCCACCCTCCGCGGTCACCGCGCAGGACCACGCGGCGGCGAGCACCGACCGGGCCCGCTCCGCCGCGGAAGGCGCGGCCGTCCAGCTTTGGCTGTCACCCATCCCAAACCTCCTTAGGTAAGCCTTGCCTAACCTATCGAAGATCTTGGGTGAAGCCAACCATGAGTGACCGTGAACCGGTGAATGTCAGGAGGAGATGACACCCAGCAGCGCCCGCGCGCACAGGTCGCGCACCTGCTCCCGCGAGAGATCCGAGCCGCGCAGCCACTCCAGACAGACGGCGGTGGTGAAGGCCAGCCAGCCTCGGACGGCCAGTCGAAGGTCGGGCCGCGCCTGCGCGAGCGGGCCGAACTCCGGGTCCGCGGCCAGCGCCGCGAGGATCTGCCGCTCCTGCGCGGCCAGCGCCCGCCGGTAGACCCTGCGCACGCTCTGGTCGCCCGCCGCGTCGGCACGGTGGAAGGCACGGTAACCGTGGGCGTGCGCGTGGACGTACTCCAGATACGTGTCGAGGCCGGCGGCGAGCTGCTCGCGCACCGGGACTCCGGGCACGGCCTGAGTCATGCTCAGCATCCGCTCACTCTCGCGCTCGACGACCGCCGCGAAGAAATCCCGCTTGGTCGGGAAGTAGTGGTAGAGCAGCCCGCGTGAGACCCCGGCGATCTCGGCGACCTGCTCGATCCACACGTCGTCGTACGGACTCTCCGAGAACAGCCGCGCCCCTACCGACAGCAGCTGCTCACGGCGCTCCTCGGTGCTGAGCCGACGGCGTGTGCGCTCGCCCTGGTTCGGGGCCATACCCGCACTTTACTTGACGTCGGTTCAACAGCGGGACGACACTGAGGCCCCTCTATTGAATCCACGTACAACACGCGCACAGCACGCTCAACATGCCGCTGCCGCAAGGGAGATCGCGTCATGGCGGAGACGTCGACAGGGACCGGACTGCCCAGGGGATTCCGCGGCGCCGAGCAGGGCTGGCCGGAGCTGCGCCGCATTCCGCGTCCGCCGCGGCGGCTTCCCCTGCTCGGCGACGTACTCGGTTCCAGTCGGCGTACGCCGCTGCAGGACACCCTCCGGTACGGCCGGCGCCTGGGACCGATATTCCGACGCAAGGCCTTCGGCAGGGAGTTCGTGTTCGTGTGGGGCGCCGATCTCGTCGCCGACCTCGCGGACGAGTCGCGCTTCGCCAAGCATGTGGGCCTCGGGGTCGCCAATCTGCGGCCGGTCGCCGGGGACGGGCTGTTCACGGCGTACAACCACGAGCCCAACTGGCAGCTGGCGCACGACGTTCTGGCCCCGGGCTTCAGCCGGGAGGCGATGGAGGGCTACCACGCGATGATGCTGGCGGTGGCCGGGCGGCTCACCGACCACTGGGACCGCGAGCTGGCGGCCGGGCGGGCAGTGGACGTGCCCGGCGACATGACCAAGCTGACGCTGGAGACGATCGCGCGGACCGGATTCGGTCACGACTTCGGTTCCTTCGAGCGCGCCCGGCCGCACCCCTTCGTGACCGCGATGGTGGGCACGCTCACCTATGCGCAGCAGCTGAACGCGTTGCCCTTCCCGCGGCTGATGCGTGCTGCCGCCCGCCGCAACGCGGCCGACATCGCCTACCTCAACCGCACCGTCGACGACCTCGTCCGCGCCCGGCGTACGGCGAGCGGAGACGGGGACCTGCTGGACCGGATGCTGGACACGGCCCATCCGGAGACCGGGGAGCGGCTGCCGGAGCGGAACGTCCGCCGCCAGGTCATCACCTTTCTGGTGGCGGGCCACGAGACCACCTCGGGCGCCCTGTCCTTCGCACTGCACTACCTCGCCCGCCATCCCGACGTCGCCGCCCGCGCCCGCGCCGAGGTGGACCACGTCTGGGGCGGAGCGGGGGTGCCCGGCTACGACCAGGTGGCCAAGCTGCGGTACGTCCGCCGGGTGCTGGACGAGTCGCTGCGGCTGTGGCCGACCGCGCCCGCCTTCGCCCGGGAGGCACGGCAGGACACGGTGCTGGCCGGGACGCACCCGATGCGACGGGGCGCGTGGACGCTGGTGCTCACGCCGATGCTGCACCGCGATCCCGCGGTCTGGGGTGCCGACGCCGAGCGGTTCGACCCGGACCGCTTCGAGGCGCGGGCCGTACGGTCCCGTCCCCCGCACACCTTCAAGCCGTTCGGGACCGGGGCGCGGGCCTGCATCGGGCGCCAGTTCGCGCTGCACGAGGCCACGCTGGTGCTCGGCCTGCTGCTGCGCCGCTACGAGCTGCGGCCCGACCCTGACTACCGGCTGCGGGTGGCCGAGCGGCTCACGCTGATGCCGGAAGGACTGCGGCTTCACCTGGAGCGCCGGACAGCCACCGGCACGGTCGCGCCCGCTCGGGAGCCCGACGAGGCCGCGTCAGAGCTGCGCTGCCCAGTGCGCGGGGCGGGTGACTGACTCCGGCAGGCGGGTGCCCTCACCGCCCCTGGCCGCGTTCAGCTGGGGCTGGGTGAGGAAGAACGCGTCGGTCAGGTCCGCGTCCGTGAGGTCGGCGCCGCGCAGATCGGCGCCGATCAGGTCCGCGCCGCGCAGATCGGCGCCGGTGAGGTCGGCGGCTATCAGGTAGGCGCCGCGGAGATTGGCGCCCCGCAGGTCGGCGCCCTTGAGGCGGGCACCGATCAGGTCCGCGCCCCGGCGGTTCTTCTTCTTGCCGCGGACGCCCGCCCGGGCCAGCTCGCTGGTCTTCAGCAGGAGCACGTTGACCTCCTGCCGGTGGGCGGGCACGTCCAACGCGCCGAGTTCCTCGGGGGTCCCGCGGGTGAGCGCCTCGGTCCGCTCCAGAGCCCGGCGCAGGTCGGCGTGGAGGGGGCGGGCCGCCGGCAGGGTGAGCGCCTCGGTGAGGTACCAGAGCAGCTCGTGGAGCTGACGTACGACCGGGAAGACGTCGACCATGCGCCGGGCGTCCTCGCGCGGGCCCGTGCGCCAGTCCCGGCCGCCGAAGGTGACCTGTGAGACCTTCTGCCCGGCGCCGAAGCAGTCGTAGACCGTGCAGCCGGTGAAGCCCTTCTGCCGCAGTGTCGTGTGGATGCCGCACCGGTGGTCGCCCTGGAGGTTCGGGCAGGGCTTCCCGGCCTGCTTGTCGATGGCGAAATCCGCGGAGGCGGCGAAAGGCAGGGCGACACAGCACAGCCCGAAGCACTGCTCGCAGTCGCCGCGCAGGTCAGGACGGTCCACTGGCTGATCTCGCATGTCGTTCAGCATACGGAACGAAAACTCACCGACGAGTTTCCGGCCTTGTGGGGGTCCCCTCATCCAACGGAAAACAAGCTCGGCTACTACAGAGGAGGGAGCCGACAAAGGCAGGAGCCCCACCCACCTGCTGTGCGACGGCACCATCGTCTTCGACGACACCGGTGAGCTCCTGCCGAACGGGCGGGTCGTGAGCCCGCACCGCACGCCGGCACACTGACTGTGGCCGCCTGACTCATCCGAGAGCGTCCGGCAGTTCGAGGCCGGCCAGGCGCTCGGGGTCGGCCAGGATGTGCATCGCGACGATCCGGCCGTCGGCGACGGTGACGCCCATGACCGACTGCAGTCGCCCGTCGGGGGCGTTGACGAATCCGAGCGCGCCGTTGACGAGCGCCACCCGCGCCGTCGCGGAGAACTGCCGGAACACCATGGCCTGTTCGGCGACGCCCTTCGCACCGCGCACCACCTTCGAAGCGGCCGCACCGCCGACCAGGACCCCGGAGTCGACCCGCAGCACGACGTCGGGGTGGAGGACGGCGACCAGGGCCTCGAAGTCCCCCACGTGGCTGGCGGCCAGGAACGCGTCGGCGACCTCGCGCTGCCGGCCGAGGTCCGGGTCGGCCGAGGGAGTGGCCCCCTGCACCCGGCGCCGGGCCCGGCTGGCCAGTTGGCGGGTAGCCGCCGAACCGCGGTCCACGATCGGCGCGATGTCGTCGAACGGCACCGCGAACATGTCGTGCAGGACGAACGCGAGCCGTTCGGCGGGCTCCAGCGTCTCCAGGACGATCATGAGGGCGAGGCCCACCGAGTCGGCCTGGAGGACCTCCTGTTCCGGGTCGGTCCGCGGCAGGGGCCGGATCACGGGGTCGGGGACGAAGGTGTCGTCCAGGGGGTCCTCACGGCGTGCGGTGCGCGAGCGCAGCATGTCGAGGCAGACCCGGCCGACCACGGTGGTCAGCCAGCCTCCGAGATTCCTGATGTCCCCCGCGTCGGTGCGGCTCAGCTTCAGCCAGGTCTCCTGGACGGCGTCCTCGGCCTCGGCCAGTGAACCCAGCATGCGGTAGGCCACCGCCCGCAGATGCCCGCGGTGCTCCTCGAAGCGCTCCGCCAGCGGCTCGCTGTCACTCATCGTCGGCTCCCCCTCCGTCGTCATCTGCCGAACAGCTCGAACGCCACCGCGGGCCTGCCCCCGAACCGCTCCCCCGTCTGGACGGCGTGCCCCGTCAGGAATTCCCGTACGTACGTCTCCGGGTCCGCGTTGGTCAACGCCTGGATGTACGTGCGGTGTTCGAGCAGCGAGCGCACCGCCCGCTCCAGTCCCGGTGTGGCGTCCACGGCGTGCGTGGGGGCGCTGGAACCGGCGACGGCGACCCAGCGGACGCCGTTCCAGGGCTGAAGGCCCTGCTCGACGAGTTCCGGGAAGATCCAGCGGTTGCCCGCGTCGCCGGCCGCGTCCAGGGTGGCGCGGCCGACGGCGACATGGTCGGGGGTGTTCCAGGCGACGCCGCCCCAGGTGTCCCGGTGGTTGAGGGTGATCACCAGTTCGGGCCGGTGCCGGCGGATCGCGGCGGCGATGTCCCTGCGCAGGGCGGTGCCGTACTCGATCACACCGTCCTTGTGGTCGAGGAACTCCACCGCCGACACGCCCACGACGGCCGCGCTCGCCCGCTGCTCCCGCTCCCGCAGCGGGCCGCACTCGGCGGGCTCCAGCGTGTCGATGCCCGCCTCGCCGCGGCTCGCGAGGACGTAGGCGACCTCGCGGCCGGCGTCGGTCCAGGCGGCGATCGCGGCGGAGCAGCCGTACTCGAGGTCGTCCGGGTGCGCCACGACCGCGAGGGCGCGCTGCCAGTCGTCGGGCATGGGCTGGAGCTGAGTGATCGTCGGCTCGGTCATGTTCCGCAGACTAGCCCGCGCCCATGACATCCCAGAGCCGGATCACACCTCGTCCCGCGTCAGCGCCAGCAGCCGGTCCAGGACGCGGGGGCCGCCCGCCCGTACGCCGTCGTGCTCGAACTCGTCGGTGACCCAGGTGCGCAGGCCGCGGATCGCACGGGCCGTCTCCAGGGAGTGGGCTGTGTCGACGTACATGTCGTCGTGGTAGACGGCCGCAGCGACCGGCACTTCGTTGGCCGCGAGGCGGGTGGGGTCGTACAGGGGCTGCCAGTCGGTGCGGGCGGCGAGGAGGTCGGCGGTCTCGCGCAGCGGGCGCAGGGCCGGGTCGCAGTCGAACGTCCAGGGGTGGACCGACTCGCCGGTGAACAGCAGCGGGCCGTCGCCGGTGAGGGTCTTGGCGGCGTCGAACTGCGGGAACTCGGTGCGGACGCGCTCGGCCGACCAGGCGGTGGGGCGCTCGTCCTGGCCGTAGATCGCCTCGTGGACGAGGGCGTACAGGGGGTGGCTCGCGTACGACAGGAGTCCCTGGACCTCTTCCTGGAACGCGTCGGCGAGGGTCGGGCCCTGGGGGGTGCGGACGAAAGCGTGCTCCAGGAGGTAGTGCAGGCGATGGCTGCCCTCGCCGCCGCCGAGGAGGTTGCCGAGGGACTGGAAGGCCTCGGCGGTGAGCCGGTAGCCGTTCGGCAGGACCGGTGCGTGGTGCAGCAGGTACTCGGCGATGTTCCGGGCGCGCTCGACGTCCTGCGGGTAGCGGGCGTAGTGCGCGGTGACCTTGCGTTCGACACGGGGGTAGGCGGCCCGGTAGACGTCGTCGGCGTGGGCGTCCAGCGAGGGCAGGCCGCCGGTGATCACGGCGGCGCTGAGGCCTTCGGGGGCGGTGGAGAGGTAGCTCACCGTGCAGAAGCCGCCGAAGCTCTGGCCGAGGACGGTCCAGGGGGCGCCGCCGGTGACGGACGGGCGGATCGCCTCGCAGTCGCGGACGATCGCGTCGGCACGGAAGTGGGTCAGGTAGGCGGCCTGTTGGGCGGGGCCGCCACGCAGCGGGAGCGTCTGCCGGTTGGCGGGCGTGGAGTGGCCGGTGCCGCGCTGGTCGAGCAGCAGGACGCGGAACTCCTTCAGGGCACGGCCGAGCCAGGCCTGCTTGCCGACGAAGCGGTTCGCCCCGAAGCCGGGGCCGCCCTGGAGGTAGAGCAGCCACGGCAGGTCCTGGTGCGCCTTGTCGCTCGCGACGACCTCGCGGGCGTAGAGCTCGATCGTCTCCCCCGCCGGGTCGTCGTGGTCGAGGGGCACGGTGAAGTGGCGGTCGGTGAGGACGACGCCGGGCTGGCGGTAGCTGACGGTCAACGGGGCTCCCGGTGCGGACGGACTGCTGGCCGCGTCCCAGTTCAGCACATGTCCGGCGGGCTGCCATGTCCGGGGATCACGTACGCCCGCTGAACGGCGGCACAGCAGGGCGGCCGACAGCTGCTGAACGCCGGCTCAGTAGGCCGCTCCTTCTGCGGCGGCTCAGCGGGCCGACAGGCTGGAGCGCCGTACCACCAGTTCGGGCTGGAGCACGACCCGGCGGTGCTCGTGCTTGCGCGGCGAGCTCTCCGCCTCGGTCTCCTCCAGCAGGAGCTCCGCGGCCAGCGCGCCCATGGTGACGGCGGGCTGCCGGACCGAGGTGAGCGGGACGGCCGCGGCGGCCGCGAACTCGATGTCGTCGTAGCCGACGATCGCGAGGTCTTCCGGGACACCGACGCCGGCCGCGTACATGGCCTGCAGGACGCCCAGGGCGAGCAGGTCGTTGGCGCAGAACACGGCGGTCGGCCGGTCGGCGAGGCCGAGGAGGCGGGCACCGGCGTCCCGGCCGGCGGCCACGTCGAGCCGTTCGGTGGGCAGCTCGCGCAGGCACTCCGGGCCGAGCCCCGCCTCGGCCAGGGCGTTCAGGGCGCCCGTTCGGCGGTCCCTGACCTGGTTGAGGCCGGGCGGGCCGCTGACGTACGCGATGGAGCGGTGCCCGGCATCGACGAGGTGGCGTACGGCCAGCGCGCCGCCCGCCACGTCGTCGACGGAGACCGAGCACTCGGTGGTGCCCTCGGCGACCCGGTCGACGAGGACGAAGGGAATGCCGTGCCGCCGGAACGATTCGATGTTGCGGCCCGTCGCGTCGGCGGGGGTCAGCAGCACGCCCCGCACCCGCTGCTCGACGAAGAGCGACAGGTACTCGGCCTCCTCGCTCGGGTTCTGGGCGCTGTTGCAGACCATCACGCCGAGCTGGGCCTCGCGCGCGGCCCGTTCGGCACCGCGCGCGACGTCGACGAAGAAGGGGTTGCCCATGTCGAGCACGAGCAGGCCCATGATCCGGCTGCGGCCCGCGCGCAGCTGGCGCGCGGACTCGCTGCGGACGTAGCCCAGCCGGTCTATCGCGGACAGCACCCGCGCCCGGGTCTCGGTCGCGACCGTGTCCGGACGGTTGATGACGTTCGAGACCGTGCCGACGGAGACTCCGGCGACACGGGCGACGTCCTTGATACCCACCGACTGGGACATCAGGCAGGTACCTCCAGGGTGGCGACAGGTGGCCGGAAGGCCTTCACATTACCGTCCTTCTTCACGCATCAGGCCCGGTCACGCGGGCAACGCGAAGTCGACGACGCGGAGCGCCGAGGGGGTCGTGCCGCTCGACTTCTCCTGGTACATGACCGACAGGACGTTGTCGGCCTTGACCCTCATCTCGTCGATCACGACCTCGCCGAAGGCGTTGAGGCCGCTGCCGTCGAACAGGAGCTTCCAGTCGGTGTATCCGGAGGCCGCCGAGGCGCCGGCGATCCGGCCGAAGGGGAAGATCGCGTAGGCGTTGTTGTACTTGTCCAGGACCAGCTTGGTGCGCTGGCTGGAGTTCAGCGGGACCGGGATCTCGGTCTTCTGCCAGGTGCCGGAGGCGTTCTTGCGGACGTGGAAGGCGCGGCCGTTCGCGGTGCGATTGGCCACGTAGTTGGTGGTGCACTGGCCGAAGCGGCCGGGGACGTAGGAGATGATCGCGTGCGGGCGGCCGGCGGAGTCGGTGGCCTGGCTCTCCTGGTTCATCAGGGAGTGGTCGGGGTTGAGCGGGTCGACCACGAGGCCGCTGTCGTTGACGGACACCTTGTCGGAGCCGCCGGTGGTGCCGACGGCCGTGCCCGCGTTGTTGCGCCAGGTCCGGCCCCGGTCGTCGGAGTAGACGTAGCCGGTGTCGTGGTTGGTGATGCCGCCGCTGTTGCACATCACGGCGCCGTTCTGCTCGCGCCAGGTGAAGAAGGAGTGCAGCCGTCCGTTGACGTCGTAGTCGATGCCGTGCAGGTACATGTTGCGGGCCGTGCTGGAACCGTGCTCGCTGGTGTAGGTGCCGGTGGAGCTGGACCACTCGCCGAGGTTGGTCCACTTGGTGCCGTCATACTCGGCGAGGGCGTTGCGGCCGTTGCCGGAGATCGCGACGCGGTAGCTGAGCTGGAGCCGGCCCTCGGGGGTCGAGATGAACTGGGGGTAGGTGAACTGCGAGGTGAGCACGAGTCCGTCGAGGGTGGACTGCGGTGCGCCGAAGCGGCTCGCGGTCCAGCTCAGCCCGGCCGGGTTGTCCAGGAGGCCGGCCACCGACTTGACGTAGGTGAAGCCGTCGCTGTGCGAGTCCATGTTGAGGTGGAGGCGGCCGTCCACCTTGGAGACGCCCATGGAGATGACGTTGTGGGAGTCGTTGTAGCGGAGCGTGTGGCCGACCTTGACGGTGGCCCAGGTGCTCGCGCCGAGTGCGCGGCGGCCGACGACGGCGTTGCGGTCGGCGGTGTACCAGGCGGCGTACTGGTAGCCCTTGTAGGTCAGCAGGCCGTTCTTCTGGAAGGAGTTGTTGTTGACCAGGCCGTCGTACGACACGAAGAAGATGGCCTGGCTGTCGAGCGTGGTGGTGGTCCTCCGGGTGACCGAAGGGCCGGGGTCGGCGGCCCGGGCGGTGCCGGAGGCGAAGGCGGGGGTCATCACGGCTCCAGCGAGGGCGGCGCCCAGCAGCGTACGTCTCTTCATCTCGGGGGACTCCATTGTCGGCGAGGGGGCAGCACGGGAGGGGTGTCAGGCGAGGTGGAACACCTCGGTGAGCGGTTTCATCGCCTCGTCGGGGCGGGCCCCGTCGAGGGATTCGAAGAAGGGGCCCATCTCGGCCTGCCAGCGGGCGTTGACCTCGGTGGCCTCCATCCCTGCCTTGGCGGCCTCGAAGTCCTCGGTCTCCAGGTAGCCGACGAGCAGGCCGTCGTCGCGCAGGAAGAGCGAGTAGTTGTGCCAACCGGTGGCCGAAAGTGCCTCAAGCATCTCCGGCCACACGGCGGCGTGGCGTTCGCGGTACTCGGCGATCCTGTCCTGACGGACCTTGAGCAGGAAACAGACGCGCTGCATGAAGTACCGCACCTCCGTGGGGGTCGGGGAAAATCGACTGGCAGATGCTGGTGATCAGAAGTTGAACTGGTCGATGTTCTTGGCGTCGAAGACGGTCGGCTTGCCGAGGCTGATCACGCCGTCCTTGCCGATGGTGTACTCGCCCATGTCACCGGCGGTGAAGGTCTCGCCCTCCTTGCCGGTGATCTGGCCGGAGACCAGGGCGACGGCGGTACGGGCGGCCAGCTCACCGAGCTTCGCCGGGTCCCACAGCTCGAACGCCTCGACGGTGCCGTTCTTGACGTACTTGCGCATGTCGTTCGGGGTGCCGAGGCCGGTCAGCTTGACCTTGCCCTTGTACTTGGAGCCCGACAGGTACTGGGCGGCCGCCTTGATGCCGACCGTGGTCGGGGAGATGATCCCCTTCAGGTTCGGGTACTCCTGGAGCAGGCCCTGGGTCTGCTGGAAGGACTTCTGGGCGTCGTCGTCACCGTAGGCGACCTTGACGAGCTTGATGTCCTTGTACTTGGGGTCCTTGAGCTCCTCCTTCATGAAGTCGATCCAGATGTTCTGGTTCGTCGCGGTCTGCGCGGCGGACAGGATCGCGATCTCGCCCTTGTAGTCGATCTGTTCGGCGAGCAGCTGCACCTCGGTGCGGCCCAGGTCCTCGGCCGACGCCTGCGAGACGAAGGCGTTGCGGCAGTCGGCGGTGGTGTCGGAGTCGTAGGTGACAACCTTGATGTCGTTCTTCATCGCCTGCTTGAGCGCGGTGCACAGGGCGCCCGGGTCCTGCGCGGAGACGGCCATGGCGTCGACCTGCTGCTGGGTGAGCGTGTTGACGTAGGAGACCTGGCCGGCGGTGTCGGTGGCGCTGGACGGGCCGACCTCCTTGTAGCTGGAGCCCAGCTCCTTCAGGGCCGCCTCGCCGCCCTTGTCGGCGGAGGTGAAGTAGGGGTTGTTGACCTGCTTGGGCAGGAAGCCGACGGTCAGGCCCTTCTTCAGCTCGGCGTTGGGGTCCGCGGAACCGCCGGTGGCGGCGGAGGCGCCCTCGTTGCTGACGTCCTCCTTGGTGGTGCCGCCGCAGGCGGTGGCGGCCAGGGCGAGGGAGGTGACGGCGGCGAGGGCCGCGCAGGTACGGCGGATGGATGCCATGCGCATGTCTTTTCCTTACGAGGGTGAGTGGAGCTGTTGACGAGGTCGTCCGTGGCTGCCCTGGACCTATGAGGTCGGCGTGGGCTCCTTGGACACCGGCGCTGAGGCGGCTCTGCGCCCGGCCCTCGCGACGGAGATCTGGCGTGCGACCCGGGGGCCGAGCACGGAGAGGACGAGCAGAACGCCGGTGACGACGATCTGCGACTGGGCGGAGACGTCCTGGAGGCTCATCACGTTCTGCAGCGCGCCGAGCAGGAAGACTCCCGCGATCGCGCCGCCGAGCGTGCCCTTGCCGCCGTCGAAGTCGATACCGCCCAGCAATACCGCGGCGACGACGGAGAGTTCGAGGCCGGTGGCGTTGTCGTAGCGGGCGCTGGCGTAGTGCAGGGCCCAGAAGATGCCGGTGAGGGAGGCCATCAGGCCGGTCACCGTGAACAGGATCAGCTTCTGCCGCTTGACGCGGATGCCGGCGAACCGCGCGGCCTCCTCGCTGGCGCCGATCGCGAACAGCGACCGCCCGAACGGGGTGGCGTGCAGTGCGACCACGGCGATCGCGAACAGCACCAGGAAGGGCAGGAAGGCGTACGGGATGAAGGTGTCGCCGATGCGTCCGGCCGCGAAGTCCAGGTACTGGGTGGGGAAGTCGGTCACCGCGTCGGAGCCGAGCACGATCTGCGCGATGCCGCGGTAGGCGGCGAGGGTACCGATGGTGACGGCCAGCGACGGCAGCCCCAGCTTGGTCACCAGCAGACCGTTGATCAGCCCGCACACCACGCCGAGCACCAGGCAGATCGGGATGATCGTCTCGATCGTCATGCCCTGGTTCCACAGGGCGCCCATCACGGCACCGGACAGACCGGCCGTCGAGGCGACGGACAGGTCGATCTCGCCGGAGACGACGAGCAGGGTCATCGGCAGGGCGATGAGGGCGATCGGCAGTGTGTTGCCGATCAGGAACGACAGGTTGAGGGCGTTGCCGAAGCCGTCGACGGTGCCGAAGGACAGCAGCAGGACCACGATGAGGAGGGCGCCGACGACCGTGTCCCAGCGGATCGCTCGGCTCAGGGAGATGTCAGCCATGGCGGGCGTTCCTCTTCTTCAGGGCGGTGGCCACGCGAAGCGCGACGATCCGGTCGACCGCGATGGCGAGGATGAGCAGGATGCCGTTGATGGCGAGCACCCAGACCGAGCTGACGCCGAGCGCGGGCAGCACGCTGTTGATGGAGGTCAGCAGCAGGGCACCGAGGGCCGCGCCGTAGACGCTGCCGGAGCCGCCGGTGAAGACGACGCCGCCGACGACGACCGCGCTGACGACGGTGAGTTCGTAGCCGTTGCCGGTGCCGGAGTCGACGTTGCCGAAGCGGGCCAGGTACATGGCGCCGGCGAGCCCGGCCAGCGCACCGCAGAAGGTGTACGCGGTGAGGATCCGCTTGCGCACCGGGATGCCGGCGAGGCGGGCGGCCTCCGGGTTGGAGCCGAGGGCGTACAGCTCGCGTCCGCTGCCGAAGTGCTTGAGGTAGTACGCGGTCGCGACCAGGACGGCGAGAGCGATCAGCGCCAGCCACGGCACCGCGGAGATGCCGCCGGAGCCGAAGTCGACGAAGCCGTCCGGGAGGTCGGCCGCCGTGATCTGGCGGGAGCCGACCCAGATCGAGTCGATGCCGCGGATGATGTAGAGCGTGCCGAGCGTCACCACGAGCGCGGGCACCTGGCCGAGGCTGACCAGGAGGCCGTTCAGCAGACCGAAGCCGATGCCCATGAGGACCGCCAGGAGCACGGCGACGACCGGGTTGCCGCCGCCCTGGAGGTACGTGCCGGCGGCGAAGGCGCTGATGCCGAGCGTGGAGCCGACCGAGAGGTCGACGTTGCGGCTGATGACGACCAGGGACTGGCCGGTGGCGACCAGGACCAGGATCGTCGCGTTCAGCAGCAGGTCCTTGATGCCTTGCTCGGTGAGGAACTCGCTGTTGCCGATCTGCGTGATGATGATCATCGCCGCGAAGACGAACAGGATCGCGAGCTCGCGCATCTTGAAGACGCGGTCGACCAGGCGGGTGCCGCTGGACTTGGGCACGTCGGTGACAGGGGCCTTGTTGGGAGTGATCACCGTCATGCGGCGGCCCTCCCGGTGGCTGCGGCCATCACGGTTTCCTCGGTGGCTTCGGAGCGCGCGATCTCGGCAGTCAGGCGGCCCTCGTGCATCACGAGCACGCGGTCGGCCATGCCGAGGATCTCGGGCAGGTCGGAGGAGATCATCAGGACGGCGACCCCGTCGGCGGCCAGCTGGCTGAGCAGCCGGTGCACCTCGGCCTTGGTGCCGACGTCGATGCCCCGGGTCGGCTCGTCGACGATCAGCACCTTGGGGCCGGTGGCGAGCCACTTGGCGAGGACGACCTTCTGCTGGTTGCCGCCGGACAGCGTGTTGACGGTGTCAGCGATCCGGGCGTACTTGACCTGGAGCTTGACGGCCCAGTCGAGGGAGCGGCTGCGTTCGGCGCCGCGGTCCATGAGGCCGGCCCTGACGGTCGTCCGAAGGCCTGTGAGGCCGATGTTGCGCTCGATGGACATGTCCATCACCAGGCCCTGGGCGCGGCGGTCCTCGGGGACGAGGGCGAGCCCGGATGCCATGGCGGTGGAGGGCGCCCCGTTGATGAGCTTGCGCCCGTCCACCTCGACCTCACCGGCGTCCCAGCGGTCGATGCCGAAGACGGCCCGGGCGACCTCCGTACGGCCGGCTCCGACGAGCCCGGCGAGACCTACGATCTCACCGTGCCGCACGTCGAAGGACACGTCGGTGAAGACGCCCTCCCGGGTCAGCCGCCGCACGCTCAGGGCGACCTCTCCGGGCTTGACCTCCTGCTTCGGATACAGCTCGTCGAGGTCGCGGCCGACCATGCGGCGCACGAGATCGTCCTCGGCCATGCCCTCGATCGGCTCGCTGGCGATCCAGGCGCCGTCGCGCAGGGTGGTCACCCGCTGGCAGATCTGGAAGATCTCCTCGAGGCGGTGCGAGATGAAGAGAACGGCGGCGCCCTGTTCGCGCAGGGTGCGTACGACGCCGAAGAGCCGGGCGACCTCGCTTCCGGTGAGGGCGGCCGTCGGCTCGTCCATGATCAGGACGCGGGCGTCGAAGGAGAGGGCCTTGGCGATCTCGACGATCTGCTGGTCGGCGATCGACAGGCCGCGGGCGGGACGGTCGGGGTCGAGTTCGACACCGAGGCGCTGCATCAGGGCCAGGGTCGCGGTGTGCGTGGCCTTGTGGTCGATGCGGCCGAGGGCGCGCCGGGGCTGGCGGCCCATGAAGATGTTCTCGGCGATCGACAGGTCGGGGAAGAGCGTGGGCTCCTGGTAGATCACGGCGATACCGGCGTCGCGGGCGTCGCCCGGGCCGTGGAAGACGACGGGCTCGCCTTCGAACAGCACCTGGCCGGCGTCCGGTCGGTGCACCCCGGCGAGCGTCTTGATGAGGGTCGACTTGCCCGCGCCGTTCTCACCGGCGAGGGCATGGACCTCGCCGGGGAACAGCTCCAGGGACACGTCCCGCAGGGCGCGCACCGCTCCGAAGGACTTCGAAACGTCCTTGAGCGACAACACCGGGGCCGGACCCGCTTCGGACGGGTGGGTCATGAGGGGCTCCTCGACGACGCCGGCGGAAGGCCGTCTCGGCGTCGTGAAAGGTTTCAACTTGGTTGCCGGGACGTTAGGCGTGCCAGCCATGGCACGTCAATGGGTCCGGGTCGAAAAACTTTCGACAGGCGTTTGATAGGCAAAGGTCACGGTCAGAGCACGGAAGTCGGGTGGGAGGCGGGGTTTGCCGGAACTCTTGACACCCCTGCGGACGCCCCATAGCTTCGCGCTTTGAATCGATTCATACGAAGGAGCCCCCAAGTGACCGAGCTCGCTGCGGTGAAGGCCGCTCTCAAGACCCAGGCAGTCGAGACGCCGTCGTGGGCGTACGGGAACTCGGGCACCCGCTTCAAGGTGTTCGCGCAGGCGGGTGTCCCCCGGAACCCGTGGGAGAAGCTGGCGGACGCGGCCAAGGTGCACGAGTTCACCGGCGTGGCCCCGACGGTCGCGCTGCACATCCCCTGGGACAAGGTCGAGGACTACGCGGCGCTGGCGAAGTACGCCGAGGACCACGGCGTGAAGCTGGGCGCGATCAATTCGAACACGTTCCAGGACGACGACTACAAGCTGGGCAGCATCTGTCACGCGGACGCGGCGGTACGGCGCAAGGCGCTGGATCACCTGCTGGAGTGCGTCGACATCATGGACGCCACCGGGTCGCGAGATCTGAAGCTGTGGTTCGCCGACGGCACGAACTATCCGGGGCAGGACGACATCCGGGAGCGCCAGGACCGGCTCGCGGAGGGCCTGGCGGAGGTGTACGAGCGGTTGGGCGACGGGCAGCGGATGCTGCTGGAGTACAAGTTCTTCGAGCCGGCCTTCTACACGACCGATGTGCCGGACTGGGGCACCGCGTACGCCCACTGCCTCAAGCTCGGCGAGAAGGCGCAGGTCGTGGTCGACACCGGGCACCACGCTCCCGGCACCAACATCGAGTTCATCGTCGCCACGCTGCTGCGGGAGGGGAAGCTCGGTGGGTTCGACTTCAACTCGCGGTTCTACGCCGATGACGACCTGATGGTCGGGGCCGCGGATCCGTTCCAGCTGTTCCGGATCATGTACGAGGTCATCCGCGGCGGTGGCTTCGCCCCTGAGGTCGCCTTCATGCTCGACCAGTGTCACAACATCGAGGCGAAGATTCCGGCGATCATCCGGTCGGTGATGAACGTGCAGGAGGCCACGGCGAAGGCGCTGCTCGTCGATAGGGAGGCGTTGGTTGTGGCTCAGCGCTCGGGGGACGTGCTGGGTGCGAACGCCGTGATCATGGACGCGTACAACACCGATGTACGACCGCTGCTGGCCGAGGTGCGCGAGGAGATGGGGTTGGATGCCGACCCGATCGCCGCGTACGCCCGTTCCGGGTGGGCCTCGAAGATCGCCGAGGAGCGGGTGGGCGGTCAGCAGGCCGGTTGGGGGGCGTGAGCGTCTGCCCGGATCTGTCGTCTGCGGGCTGCGGGCCGTCTGTGGCTGGCCGCGCAGTTCCCCGCGCCCCTGAAGCTCCACTCACCCTTTTTCACGTAAGGACTGAAGGTTCATGGCACCCCACCCCGAAGCCGCCGCCCTCCTCGCCCGTTCCCATCGGCTCGGCGCCGATCCCCGTAACACCAACTACGCCGGCGGCAACGCGTCCGCCAAGGGCACCGACACCGATCCCGTCACCGGCGGTGACGTCGAGTTGATGTGGGTGAAGGGGTCCGGGGGCGACCTCGGCACGCTGACCGAGGCCGGGCTGGCCGTGTTGCGGCTGGACCGGCTGCGGGCGATGAAGGGCGTCTATCCGGGCGTCGAGCGCGAGGACGAGATGGTCGCCGCCTTCGACTACTGCCTGCACGGCAAGGGCGGTGCGGCTCCCTCCATCGACACGGCGATGCACGGGCTGGTGGAGGCCGCGCACGTCGACCATCTGCACCCCGACTCCGGCATCGCGCTGGCCTGCGCGGCCGACGGGGAGAAGCTGACCGCCGAGTGCTTCGGCGACTCGGTGGTATGGGTGCCCTGGCGGCGGCCCGGTTTCCAGCTCGGGCTGGACATCGCGGCGGTCAAGGAGGCCAACCCGCAGGCGATCGGGTGCGTCCTCGGCGGCCATGGGATCACCGCCTGGGGTGACACGTCCGAGGAGTGCGAGCGCAACTCGCTGCACATCATCCGCACCGCGGAGGCGTTCCTCGCCGAGCGCGGGAAGGCCGAGCCCTTCGGCCCGGTCATCGAGGGGTACGCGGCCCTCGGTGCCGCCGAGCGCCGGGAGCGGGCCGCCGCTCTCGCCCCCGTGATCCGGTCACTGGCCTCCCAGGACCGCCCGCAGGTCGGCCACTTCACCGACTCCGAGGTCGTCCTCGACTTCCTCGCCAGCGCCGAGCACCCGCGCCTCGCGGCCCTCGGCACCTCCTGCCCCGACCACTTCCTGCGGACGAAGGTCAGGCCCCTGGTCCTCGACCTGCCACCGACGGCTCCGCTGGACGAGGTGATCGCGCGCCTGAAGGAGCTGCACGCCGAGTACCGCGAGGAGTACGCCGCCTACTACCAGCGGCACGCCGAGCCCGACTCCCCCGCGATGCGCGGCGCCGACCCGGCGATCGTGCTCGTGCCGGGCGTGGGCATGTTCTCCTTCGGCAAGGACAAGCAGACCGCCCGGGTGGCCGGCGAGTTCTATGTCAACGCGATCAACGTGATGCGCGGGGCCGAGGCGGTCTCGACGTACGCGCCGATCGAGGAGTCGGAGAAGTTCCGCATCGAGTACTGGGCGCTGGAGGAGGCCAAGCTCCAGCGGATGCCCAAGCCCAAGCCGCTGGCGACGCGCATCGCGCTCGTCACGGGCGCGGGCAGCGGGATCGGCAAGGCCATCGCGCAGCGGCTGTCCGCCGAGGGCGCGTGTGTCGTGATCGCGGACCTCGACGCCGGCAACGCCCAGGCTGTCGCCGAGGAGCTCGGCGGGCCCGACAAGGCCGTCGCCGTGACCGTCGACGTGACGTCCGAGGAGCAGATCGCCGATGCCTTCAAGGCGGCGGCACTGGCCTTCGGCGGCGTGGACCTGGTGGTCAACAACGCCGGGATCTCCATCTCCAAGCCGCTGCTGGAGACCTCCGCGAAGGACTGGGACCTCCAGCACGACATCATGGCGCGCGGCTCCTTCCTCGTCTCGCGCGAGGCGGCCCGGGTGATGATCGCGCAGGGGCTGGGCGGCGACATCGTCTACATCGCCTCGAAGAACGCCGTGTTCGCCGGGCCCAACAACATCGCCTACTCCGCGACCAAGGCCGACCAGGCCCATCAGGTGCGGCTGCTGGCCGCCGAGCTGGGTGAGCACGGCATTCGCGTCAACGGGGTCAACCCGGACGGCGTCGTGCGCGGCTCCGGGATCTTCGCGGGCGGCTGGGGCGCCCAGCGGGCGGCCGTGTACGGCGTGCCGGAGGAGAAGCTGGGCGAGTTCTACGCCCAGCGGACCATCCTCAAGCGCGAGGTGCTGCCCGACCACGTGGCCAACGCGGTCTTCGCGCTGACCGGCGGGGAGCTGACGCACACCACCGGTCTGCACGTCCCGGTCGACGCCGGCGTCGCGGCCGCCTTCCTGCGGTGACGGGCGTGAAGTCGTACGCCGCGGTCGACCTGGGCGCGTCCAGCGGGCGTGTCATGGTCGGCCGCGTCGGCCCCGACAGCCTGGAGCTGACCGAGGCGCACCGCTTCCCCAACCGGCCGGTCCGGGTACCCGAAGGACTGCGCTGGGACGTGCTCTCGCTGTACGGAGGCGTCCTGGAGGGGCTGCGGGCGGCGGGGCAGGTCGACTCCGTCGGCATCGACAGCTGGGCCGTGGACTACGGCCTGCTCGACGCCGACGGGGCGCTGCTCGGCAACCCCGTGCACTACCGGGACTCCCGTACCGAGGGGATCGCGGAGAAGGTGTGGGCGACGGTGCCCGCCGACGAGCTGTACGCGGCGACCGGGCTGCAGTACGCGCCCTTCAACACGCTGTACCAGCTCGTCGCGGCGCGGTCGTCGGCTCAACTGCCGTATGCCGAGCGCTTGTTGCTCATTCCCGACCTGCTGACGTACTGGCTCACGGGCGAGCAGGGCACCGAGCTGACCAACGCCTCCACCACCCAGCTGATCGACCCCCGCACGCGCACGTGGTCGTCCGCCGTCGCCTCCCGGCTCGGCATCGACCTCGGCCTGTTCGCTCCGCTGCGGCAGCCCGGCGACCCGGCGGGCGTACTGCGGCCGGAGGTGCTGGAGGAGACCGGGCTGGCCGGACCGGTCCCGGTGACGACGGTCGGTTCGCACGACACCGCCTCCGCGGTGGCGGCCGTCCCGGCGGGGGGCGAGCGGTTCGCGTACATCTGCACCGGCACCTGGTCCCTGGCGGGCCTGGAGCTGGACGCGCCGGTGCTGACGGAGGAGAGCCGCCGGGCCAACTTCACCAACGAGCTGGGGCTGGACGGCACGATCCGGTATCTGCGCAACATCATGGGCCTGTGGCTGCTCCAGGAGTGCGTACGGGCCTGGGGGGACCCCGAGCTGGGCGGGCTGCTGCTCGACGCGGCCAAGGTGCCGGCGCTGCGGTCGGTCGTGGACGCGGGCGACGCGGCGTTCCTGGCGCCGGGCCGGATGCCGGAGCGGATCGCCAAGGCCTGCCGTGCCTCGGGGCAGCCGGTGCCCGAGTCCCCCGCCGAGGTCACGCGCTGCATCCTCGACTCCCTCGCCCTGGCCCACCGCAGGGCCGTCGAGGAGGCGCAGCGCCTGGCCGACCACCCCGTCGATGTCGTGTACGTCGTCGGCGGCGGCACCCGCAACGCCCTGCTGTGCCAGCTGACCGCCGACGCCTGCGGGCTGCCGGTCGTCGCGGGCCCGACGGAGGCCGCCGCCCTCGGCAACGTCCTGGTCCAGGCCCGGGCCCACGGGCTCGTCGGCGACCTGGCGGGGATGCGCGGACTGCTCACCCGTACGCAGCCGCTGACGCGGTACGAGCCACAGGGCGACACGGCCCGGTGGCGCGAGGCGCAGGCGCGGCTCGCCGTGGGGTGACGGGGACTCCCCCGGGCCACTGGCCCGGACTAGGCTGCACTCATCCGATGATCGAACCACTAGGAGCCGCGATGCGTGTCGCCCTGTTCCTGACCTGTGTCAACGACACGCTCTATCCGGACACCGGGCGCGCCATGGTGAAACTGCTGACCAGGCTGGGCGTCGAGGTCGACTTCCCGATGGCCCAGACCTGCTGCGGACAGGCGCACTACAACACCGGCTACCGGCATGAGGCGGAACCGCTGGCCCGGCATTTCTCCGACGTCTTCGGGGACTACGAGGCGATCGTGACGCCGTCCGGGTCGTGCGGGGCGATGGTGCGGGAGCTGTATCCGCGGATGGGTGAGCGGGCCCGGGCCGAGGGGCGCGGGGACACGCTCGCGGCCACCTTGGCGCCGGTCGTGCCGAAGACGTACGAGCTCACGGAGTTCCTGGTGGACGTGCTGGGGGTGACGGACGTCGGGGCCTGCTATCCGCACACGGTGACGTACCACCCGACCTGCCACGGGCTGCGTGGGCTGGGCCTCGGCGACCGCCCCCGCCGGCTGCTCCAGGCCGTGAAGGGGCTGGAGCTGGTGGAGTTGCCGGGGGCCGACGAGTGCTGTGGCTTCGGCGGCACCTTCGCCCTGAAGAACTCCGATGTCTCGGCGGCGATGGGCGCCGACAAGGTGCGCAACGCCGAGTCGACCGGCGCGGAGGTGCTGTGCGCGGCCGACAACTCCTGTCTGATGCACATCGGCGGGACGATGACCAGGCTCAAGACGGGCATGCGGCCGGTGCACATCGCGGAGATCCTGGCGAGCACGGAGGAGGAACCGGCGGCATGAGCGGCACGTTCGTAGGAATGCCGGCCTTCCCGAAGGCCGCGCACGAGGCGGTCAACAACCAGACACTGCGCGGGAATCTGCGCCACGCCACGCACACGATCCGCGCCAAGCGGGCGAAGGCCGTCACCGAGGTCTCCGACTGGGCCGCGCTGCGGGATGCGGGCAAACGGATCAAGGACCACACACTCCATCACCTCGACCGCTACCTCGTGCAGTTGGAGGAATCGGTGACGGCGGCTGGCGGCACCGTCCACTGGGCCGCCGACGCCGACGAGGCCAACCGGATCGTGACCGAACTCGTCCGGCAGACGGGCGAGTCGGAGGTCGTCAAGGTCAAGTCGATGGCCACCCAGGAGATCGGGCTCAACGAGGCGCTGGAGGCGGAGGGCATCCGGGCCTACGAGACCGATCTCGCCGAGCTGATCGTGCAGTTGGGCAAGGACCGGCCCTCGCACATCCTCGTCCCGGCGATCCACCGCAACCGGGGCGAGATCCGGGACATCTTCGCGCGCGAGATGAGCGAGTGGGGGCGCCCGGCGCCCGAGGGCCTCACCGACACGCCCGCCGAACTCGCCGAGGCCGCCCGTCTCCACCTGCGCGAGAAGTTCCTGCGCGCCAAGGTCGGCATCTCCGGTGCCAACTTCATGGTCGCCGAGACCGGCACGCTGGTCGTCGTGGAGTCCGAGGGCAACGGGCGGATGTGCCTCACCCTCCCCGAGACCCTCATCTCGGTCGTCGGCATCGAGAAGATCGTGCCGACCTGGCGGGACCTGGAGGTGTTCCTGCAGACACTCCCCCGTTCCTCGACGGCCGAGCGCATGAACCCGTACACGTCGACCTGGACGGGTACGACGGACGAGGACGGCCCGCAGACCTTCCACCTGGTCCTGCTCGACAACGGCCGCACCGACACCCTCGCCGACGAGGTCGGCCGCCAGGCCCTGCGCTGCATCCGCTGCTCGGCGTGTCTCAACGTCTGCCCGGTGTACGAGCGGGCCGGCGGCCACGCCTACGGCTCGGTCTACCCGGGTCCGATCGGCGCGATCCTCAGTCCCCAACTGCGGGGCACGGCAAGCGAGATCGACGCCTCGCTGCCGTATGCCTCGTCGCTGTGCGGGGCCTGCTACGAGGTGTGCCCGGTCGCCATCGACATCCCCGAGGTGCTGGTGCACCTGCGGGAGCGGGTGGTGGAGGGCGGGCCGGTGACGCGGGAGGGCAACAAGGTGGTGCTCAAGCCGGCAAAGGGGCATGCCGCCGAGCGGGCGGCCATGCGCGCGGCACGCTGGGCGTTCACGCGCCCGGCCGCCCTGCGCACGGGCCAGCGGCTCGCGTCGCGCACCCGGCGCCTGCACCCCCGTACCCTCCCGGGCCCCGGCAGCGCGTGGAGCGGCACGCGGGACCTTCCCTCGGTGCCGGCGGAGCCGTTCCGCGACTGGTGGCAGCGCACACACGGCGGGAACGACGAGAAGGGGGCCGCGAAGTGAGCAGCAGGGAGCGGATCCTGGGCCGGGTGCGGCGCGCGCTCGCGGACGTACAGGACGACACGCCGTACGAACAGGCGGTTCCCCGCGACTATCTGCGCGAGCACGGTGACCGGAGTGTCGAGCAGACGGTGGACCTGCTGGCCGAGAACCTGGCGGACTACCGGGCGATCGTGCACCGCTGCACTGCCGCCGACCTGCCGGCGACGATCGCCGGGATGCTGGCCGCGCGGGGCGCGAAGACGGTGCTCGTCCCGCCGGGCCTGGATCCGCAGTGGCTCGCGGCGGCGGAGGCCGAGCGGGTCCCCGACCGGGCGGAGAGCAGCCCGCACGAGCTGGACCGGGTCGACAGCGTGATCACGGCGTGCGCGGTGGCCGTCGCCGAGACCGGCACGATCGTGCTGGACGGCTCGCCCGACCAGGGGCGCCGCCGTATCACCCTCGTCCCCGACCACCACGTCTGTGTCGTACGAGTCCCCGAGCAGGTCGTCTCGTCGATCCCCCAGGCCCTCGAACGCCTCGACCCGGCCCGCCCGTTGACCTGGATCTCCGGGCCCTCGGCGACCAGCGACATCGAGCTGGACCGGGTCGAGGGGGTGCACGGTCCGCGCATCCTGGAAGTGGTGCTGGTGAGCGGTCGGGCGAGCGACGCCGGCTCGTAGCGGCCGGACGGCAGCCGAGCAGCTCGCGGGGCACGCCGGGAATGCCGCCTTCAGTGTCCGTAGGCAGGCTCGACGCAGCCGCCCTCCATGTAGGGGCCGTGCGCCTCGATGGCGTTCTTCTGGCTCGGGACCAGCGTCCCCGTGACGCACACGCCGTCCAGGCCGATGACGAACTGGACGGTGTCGTCCACGGTCCGGAGCTGCTCGACCTCGTAGCCGTAGCCGAGGCGGGAGAGTTCGGTGTCGACCCGGACCTTGTCGACGGGGAAGTCCTTGAGCTTCTCGGTCAGCCGCTTCACGTGGGCCTCGCCACGGCAGACGGAGAGGCCCTTCAAGGGCAGGGCGCGCCGGTAGGCGTTGTTGTCCGCGTAGTTCGGGGGCTGGTCCCCCACCGCTTCCGTCGCGGGTGGCGAGGAGGTCTCTTCGCCCGTCGGCCGCGGTGCCGTCGTACCGCAGGCCGTGTCTTCCAGCTTCCGCAGCTCGGCGCTGATGTGCCGCGGCTGCTGCGACGACGACGCCGGGGCGGAGCCGCTCGGGCCGGAGGTCGTGGGCTGCGACCCGCCGTCGGCGCGGGTGCTTCCGCACCCGGTCAGGGTGAGGGCGACGGTGGCGGCCAGGGTCGCCACGGCGGTGCTTCTGTGCATCCGCCGAGTCGATCAGGACAGGGCCGGTCGAGCTGTGGCGGAGGCCATACCTCCGGTCACAGCCCGGTCACAGCTGCTTCAGGAGGAGCGTGGGCAGGGTCTCCTCCAGGATCGGCCGACGGGGCAGGGTGAGGCCGAAGTGCCGTTCGAGGACCTCCAGTGAGGTGCGGTGTACCTCACGGCGGTCCCGTTCGTGGTCGGGCAGTCCGGCGGCAGCCAGCCGTTCCTCGACGGCGGACGCCACCTCGGGGTCGCCCTCTACGCCGTCGTATCCCCAGGAGCCGTCCAGGTGCAGGTTGAACGCGCACATCAGACGTTCGTCGTGGCGGTAGGCGAACTGCGGGGGCACCGGCTTGCCGTTCTCTTCCTCGAACTCCAGGTGGAAGACGTGCGCACCACCACGGTCGATCAATGGTCCGCCGCCGAACTCGCCCTGCCAGCCGCCGTACTTGACCACGTACGCCCACTCGCCGATCTCCCCGTGGCGCAGGGCGATCCCCTGGAAGACGTCCCCGAAGAGGCCTTCCAGCACATCCTGCGCCTGGCGGCCGGTGAGCTCTCCGACGGAGCGGGGGCTCAGCTTTTGGCGGAACACGGTGTCGGCGACCCGCTTCGCGAGCGTCTCCGAGGCGAGGTCGCGGGCGATCACGACGCCGTAGCCGCCGTAGGCGATGGACTGGGGCTCGGCGAGCCAGGTCAATCCGTCAGTCATGGTGATCACCTTGCCGCATCGGGTCCCGGGGTGTCACTGAGTACACCCCCCGATACGGGTTCTGCGCCCAATGTGCCCCGGCCGCCGTCTCCGTAGCTTCTTGAGCGAGGCACACGGCGTGCCGGACGGAGAGTGATGACGATGTTTCGCACAGGCGCGCGACGCACCCACGACACGGGACCCGCCCCCGAAGCGCTGCGGCTGGTCAAGGTCAGCAAGACCTACGGGACGGACGACAGTGCCGTGACCGCTCTGGACGGGATCACGCTCTGCCTCGGCCGCGGCACCTTCACCGCGGTGATGGGGCCGTCGGGCTCGGGCAAGTCCACGCTGCTGCAGTGCGCGGCCGGGCTCGATCTGCCCGACAGCGGCATCGTGCGCGTGGACGGCTCGGAGTTGACGGGCGGCGGCGAGGCGGAGCTGGCGAAGTTCCGGCGCGGGCGGATCGGGTTCGTCTTCCAGCAGTACAACCTGCTCGACACACTGACCGTCGCCCAGAACACGGTGCTGCCGCTCAAGCTGGCCGGGCGGCGCGTCGACCGCGAGCGGACCCGGGAGGTGCTGACGGCCGTCGGTCTGGGCGACCGGCTCGGGCACCGCCCCGACCAGCTCTCCGGCGGTCAGCGGCAGCGGGTGGCGATCGCCCGTGCGCTGGTCACCGAGCCCCGGGTGATCTTCGCGGACGAGCCCACCGGCGCCCTCGACACGCGCTCCGCGCGGGGCGTGCTGCGACTGCTCCAGGACGCGGTGCGGGTGCACGGCCGGACCGTGGTGATGGTGACGCACGACCCGGTCGCCGCCTCCTACGCCGACTCCGTGCTGTTCCTGGCCGACGGGCGGCTGGCCGGGCGGATGGACGCGCCGACGCCGGACGCGGTCGCCGAGCGGCTGGCGCACCTGGGCGACGACATGATGGCGGGGGTGTGAGCGATGTTCGTACTGGCGATGCGGTCGATACGGCAACGGCCCGGGCGGTTCCTCGCGACGCTGCTGTCCGCCTTCCTGGGCGCGGCGATCATCATGACGTTCAACTCGATGCACGACACGGCCGCGCGGGACGGCGTCGACTCGGTGAGCGCCGAGACGCTGTCCACCGCGGCGGGCGTGGTCGGCGGCTACGGCACTCTGCTGGTGTTCTTCGCCATCGCCTCGACGCTGACGGTCAATGTGCGCCGGCGCAGCGCCGAGTTGGAGCTGCTGCGCTGCTCGGGGGCGACCCCGGCGCAGCTCAAGCGGATGGTCGTGGGTGAGGCGGTGGCCGTGGCTCTGGCGGGCGCCGTGCTGGCCATCGGCCCGGCGATGCTGGGCGGACGGGCACTGCTGGAGGTGTTCCAGGACAGCGGGCAGGTCGCGCGGTCCGTCGACCACTCCTTCGGTCCGATCGCACTGATGTCGGGCGTCGACATCACCCTGCTCGCGGCGGCGGGCGCCGCGTTCCTCGCCGTACGGCGGGCGACGCGCGGACGGCGGCAGCGGGGCGTGGCACGGCAGTTCTTCGCCTGCGCCGCTCTGGTGGCCGGCGCCGTGTCGGTGTCCTCCGCCTTCGCGTTCTCGGCGACGGACTCGGCGCTGATGGCGCCGCCGGCCTACGGGGCGATCCTGCTGTCGGTGGGCTTCGCGCTGCTGTCGCCGCGGCTGCTGAAGGGCCTGCTGGACCGGCTGCCGCTGACGGGTGCGAGCGGCTGGCTGGCGGTGCGCAATCTGCGCCGCCGGGCGGACCACCTCGCCGGGATCCTGATGTCGCTGATCCTGTTCACGGCGGTCGCCACGGCCACGCTGTACATGCAGGCGGTGGAGAGCGACGCCGTCGAGGCCTCGGGGCTGACCAAGTCGGTCGACGCCAAGAACCTGGAGACGCTGAACTTCACGGTCGTCGGCATCATCGTGGTCTTCGTCTGCGTCATGCTGGTCAACTCGCTGTACGCGGCGACCACGTACCGCGGCCGGGAGTTCGGGCAGCAGCGCCTGGCGGGGGCGACTCCGGGGCAGGTGCTCGGCATGGTGGGCGCCGAGGGGCTGATCCTGACAGTCACCGGTCTGTTCTTCGGCACGGTGGCCGCGCTGGCCGGGATCATCCCGTTCACCGTCGTGCGCACCGACTCGGTGCTGCCGCACCAGGGCCTGGGAATCTGGCTCGGGGTCGTGTCGATCGCGGCGGCGGCGACGCTGGGGACGAGCCTGGCCACGGCCCGGCGGGTGCTGCGGACTCCGGCCGTGGGGGCGGTCGCGGTGGCGGCGTGAGTACGACGACGAAGGGGCGGCCGAGTCGACGGCCGCCCCTGACTCGTGCCCAAGGGGCCTACTTGACGCCGGCCGCGTCCAGCGGCGCCGCGGCGGTCGCCGTGGCCAGCCCCTCCAGCGTCTCCACCCGCGCGCCGGCGCGGGCACTGGCGCCGTCGAAGACCAGCGTCCACTGCAGATCGGTACCAGGTCAGGACCGCGGGATTCCGGGTGACAGAGGTGGTGAACAAGCGCTTAGATAGTGACCGGCCAGGTACCGCCGCCGACCGGGAGGCCCCGTTGTTCACATCCGTCGACGACGTCTCCGCGCGTCTCGCCGAAACCGGTTATCTCGCGTCGCCCGCGGTCGCCACGACCGTCTTCCTCGCCGACCGCCTGGGCAAGCCGCTCCTCGTGGAGGGGCCGGCCGGGGTCGGCAAGACCGAGCTCGCCAAAGCCGTGGCGCAGGTCGCTCAGGCGCGGCTGGTGCGCCTGCAGTGCTACGAGGGGGTCGACGAGTCCCGGGCGCTGTACGAGTGGAACCACGCCAAGCAGTTGCTGCGCATCAGCGCGGGCCGCGACGAGTCGTGGGACGAGACGCGCCCGGACATCTTCAGCGAGGAGTTCCTGCTCGCCCGCCCGCTGCTGACCGCCATCCGCGGCGACGAGCCGAAGGTTCTGCTGATCGACGAGACCGACAAGGCGGACGTCGAGGTGGAGGGTCTGCTCCTGGAGGTGCTCAGCGACTTCCAGGTCACCGTCCCCGAGCTGGGCACGATCACCGCGACCCGCCGCCCCTTCGTCGTGCTCACCTCGAACGCGAGCCGCGAGCTGTCCGAGGCGCTGCGCCGCCGCTGCCTGTTCCTGCACATCGGCTTCCCGGACGAGGAGTTGGAACGCCGGATCGTCCGGCTGAAGGTGCCCGGGCTGGACGAGGCGCTGGCCCGGTCGGTGGTCCGCGTCGTCGGGGCGCTGCGGGCCATGGACCTGCGCAAGGTGCCGTCGGTCGCGGAGACCATCGACTGGGCGCGCACGCTCCTCGCGCTGGGCGCCGACACGCTCGACGAGACGGTCGTCCGCGACAGCCTGGGGGTGCTCCTCAAGCACCAGGACGACGTCCTGAAGGCGACCGCCAAGCTCGACCTGGACGCCCTGTGAGCACGCCGGCGGGCGTCGCCGAGCGGCTGACGTCCCTCGTCGGGGCGCTGCGCGCGCACGGCATCCGGATCGGCACCGGCGAGACCGTGGACGCGGCCGAGGCGGTGGCGGCGCTGGGCCTCGCGGATCGTGAACGGCTGCGGGAGGGGCTGGCCGCGACACTGCTGCACGGCACGGCCCAGCGGCCGGTGTTCGACCCGGTCTTCGACCTGTACTTCCCGCGGGGCGTCGGCGGGCCCGAGCAGGAGCCCGCGGACCGGGACGACCTGCGCGACCGACTCGCGGCCGCGCTGGCCGCCGACGATCAGACCCTGATGGGCCGGCTGGCGGCCGAGGCGGTCGACGGCTTCGGCGGATACGGTTCCTCCCCGGCGTCGGACGGCTGGTCTTCGTACCGGACGCTCGACCGGCTCCGCCCGCAGACGCTGCTCGCCCGGGTCCGCGACAACGTCCGTGCGCAGCACGGCGGTTCGGGCTTCACCGACCGGCTGCTGGAGGACGAGCTCCGGCGGCGCATCGAGGCGTTCCGGGGGATGGTGGCCGCGGAGGCGCGGCGGCGGGTCGCCGAGCGGCGCGGCCGGGACGAGATCGCCCGGCGGGCGGTGGCGCCCACCGCCGACCGGGTCGACTTCCTGTTCGCGGGCCGGGACCGACTGGCCGAGCTGCGCAGGACGGTGCAGCCCCTCGCCCGCAAGCTCGCCACCCGGCTGGCCGCCCGCCGGCGCCGGGCCGCGCGCGGCACGATCGATCTGCGCCGCACCCTGCGCGGGTCGCTGTCGACCGGCGGCGTGCCGATGAAGCCCGTGCTGCGCCGACGCCGTCCCGCCCGCCCCGAACTGGTGCTGCTGTGCGATGTGTCGGGCTCGGTGTCCGGGTTCTCGGACTTCACGATGCTGCTGGTGCAGGCGTTGCACGACCAGTTCAGCAAGGTGCGGGTGTTCGCCTTCGTCAACCGGATCGACGAGGTGACCCGGCTGCTCGTGCACGGCGCGGCCGGTCCGGAGGGGCTCGGCGCCCGGATCCGGGCGGAGGCCACCCTCACTGGCTGGCACGGCAGCAGCGACTACGGCGTCGCGCTGGGCGAGTTCGCGGAGCGGTACGGCGACGCGGTCGGCCCGCGCACGACCGTGTTCGTCCTCGGGGACGCCCGTACGAACATGAGCGACCCGAACCTCCCGGCCGTACGGCACCTCACCGAACGGGCTCGCCGCGTCTACTGGTTGAACCCGGAAGCACGCTCCCAGTGGGGCACGGGCGACTCCGCGGCCCCCTCCTACGCCGAACTGGTCGAGATGCACGAGTGCCGCAACGCGCGGCAGCTCGGAGACATCGTCGGACGCCTTCTTCCCATCTGATCACGCCGCCAACTGCGAGTACAGCACGGCGCGGGGAAGGGCGGCAGGGGGCGGGTTCGGGGGTTCATCCCGGGGGACTAGGGCTTGTCCCTGATGTCGGTCCCGGCTCTCCGTCCCTACGCTCCGCAGTAACAAGAGGGGGGACCCATGAAGGCAGTGGTCCAGGACCGGTACGGCACGGCGGACGAGTTGGAGTTCAGGGAGGTCGACCAGCCGGTGCCCGCGGCCCGCGAGGTGCTGGTGCGGGTGCACGCGGCCTCGGTCAACGCGTACGACTGGCACCTCATGCACGGCGATCCGAAGATCGCGCGCCTGGTGCTCGGGCTCCGCGCGCCGAAGGCGAGGATCCGGGGCAGGGACTTCGCCGGCCGGGTGGAAGCGGTCGGCAGCGAGGTCAAGGGGCTCCACCCGGGCGACGAGGTGTTCGGCGAGGCCGACGGGGCGTTCGCGGAGTTCGTGTGCGCCCAGGACAGCGCGGTGGACGTCAAACCGGCGGGCTTCACGTTCGAACAGGCCGCCGCGATGCCGCTGGCCGCGAACACGGCCCTCATCGGTCTGCGGGACGTGGCCGGGGTGCGGGCGGGTCAGACGGTACTGGTGAACGGGGCCTCGGGCGGCGTCGGTACGTTCGCCGTGCAGATCGCCAAGGCGTACGGCGCGGAGGTCACCGGCGTGTGCCGGACGAGGAACGTGGAGCTCGTCCGGTCGCTCGGCGCGGACCACGTCATCGACTACACCCGGCAGGACTTCACCCGCGGCGGGCGTCGGTACGACGTCGTCCTGGACCTGGTGGGCAATCGCTCGCTGAGCGAGTTCCGGCGTGTACTGCCCCCGACCGGAACGCTCGTGCTGTCCGGCGGGGGCGTGTACGAGGGCGGCAGCTTCTTCGGCCCCATGTCGCTCTTCTTCAAGCGGCGCCTGGTGTCCCCCTTCGTCCGTCAGCGGTTGCTCGAACTCCCGGAGAAGGCCAGCAAGGAGAACCTCGCGGCGCTCCGGGAGCTCGCCGAGTCAGGGAAGATCACCCCGGTCGTCGAACGGACGTACCCCCTCAGTGAGGCGGCCGCGGCCATCCGGCATCTGGAGAAGGAGCACGCACGGGCGAAGATCGTCATCACCGTGTGAGGCGCGCGCCTGCGGGCAGGCTCAGTCCGACTTCGCGTACTCCTTCGCCATGGCCCCCGCGAAGTCGTACGCGACGACCTGTTCGTCGCCCACGACCCAGGCGTCGTGCCCCGGCGGGCATACGAAGACGTCACCGGGACCCAGCTCGCCCTCGGCGCCGTCGTCCATGCGGATGCGCAGGCGTCCCTGGACGATGTAGCCGTTGTGGTGGATCTGGCAGCTGTCCGTGCCCGCTATCGGTGCCACGGACTCCGTCCAGCGCCAGCCCGGTTCGAAGGTCGCCACGGCGAAGTCCAGTCCGGTGAGGTGGACGGCTTCCAGGTGTCCCCGGGGGAAGTCACGGCGCTCGTCCGGCTTGTCGAGCGTCTTTATCTCAAGCATGACGGGTCTCCCTTCCGGCCGTTGTCCGTACGGCCGGGGCCGGTCTCCGTCGCCCGCTCACCACGAACGGCACCGGCGGGGGCCGCGCCCCACCACTCCATCGTCCGCCTGTCCACCCGGCGCCGCCATTCGGGTGACGGCGAGGCCGGTGTCAGGCCGCGGTCCCGCAGAGCCGGGCGAAGCGCTCGGCGTCGACGTTCCCGCCCGAGATGATCACGCCGACCCGGCGCGGGAGGGGGCCCGCCCGGCCGGCGAGCAGGGCGGCCAGCGGGGTGGCACCGCTGGGCTCGACGACGATCTTCAGGCGTTCGAACGCGAACCGCATCGCGTCCCGGATCTCGTCGTCGGACACCAGGGCGATGGCGTCGACGAGCAGCCGGTTCATGGAGAAGGTCAGTTCGCCGGGGGTGTGCAGCGCCTGGCCGTCGGCGATGGTGTGCGGCACGGGGATCGCGACGCGCCGGCCCGCCTCCAGGGACCGCTTCGTGTCGTCCCCGGCCTCCGGCTCGACGCCGATCATGCGGATGCCCGCGTACAGGCCCTTGGCCGCCGTGGCGCTCCCGGCGATCAGCCCGCCGCCGCCGACCGGTGTGATCAGGGCGTCCAACTCCCCCACTTCTTCGAGGAGTTCGAGCGCGGCCGTGCCCTGCCCGGCGATCACGTGCGGGTGCTCGTAGGGCGGGATCAGCGCCAGGCCCCGTTCGGCGGCCAGGGCCTCGGCGATGGCCACACGGTCGCCGCTGTAGCGGTCGTACGACACGATCTCGGCGCCGTAGCCCGCGGTGGCGTCCTGCTTGGAGGGCGGGGCGTCCTCGGGCATGACGATCACCGCGGTGCTGCCCAGTTCCCGCGCGGCCAGGGCGACGGCCTGGGCGTGGTTCCCGGAGGAGTAGGCGGCGATACCCCGGGCCAGCTGCTCCGGGGCGAGCCGGGAGGCCGTGTTGTAGGCGCCGCGGAACTTGAAGGCACCTACGCGCTGGAAGTTCTCGCACTTGAGGTGGACCTCGGCGCCGACGAGCGCGTCCAGCGTGCGCGAGCGCAGCACCGGCGTGCGGTGCGCGACCCCCTTGAGCCGGGCGGCCGCGTCACGGATGTCGTCGAGGGTGACCGGCGGGGTGGTGGTCGTCACGCGTGCCCTCCAGCGGAGTCGGAAGTGGTGTCGGTCGCCGCCCGGGCCTGGGCGAGGTAGCTGTACGCGGAGGCGCGGGAGATGCCGAGCCGGCCGGCCACCTGCTCGACCGAGCGGCGCACCGCGAACACCCCCCGCTCGTCCAGGCTGCGGAACAGCTCCAGGCGTGCCGCACGGTCGAGGCCGGCCCAGCTCTGGTGCTGTCCCAGGTGGTGGTCGTCGAGGATGACGTCGACGACCGAGTCGATGTCGTTGCCGAAGGCGGTGACCGGCAGCTCGGCGGAGGTCCGGCCGATGCCGGCGAGCGCTCCGAGCAGGGTGTGGGCTTCGGTGACCGCGGTGACGTCCAGGTTCACGCACACCGCGCCGAACACCGCGCCGGTGGAGTCCCGCAGCACCATCGTGGACGACTTGACGGTCTTCCCGGGCCGGGTCCGCGTCACGTAGTTCAGCTCGTCGCCCGCGTCCTCGCCCCGGGCGACGATCCGCATGCCGATCTCGCTCATCGCACCGCCCACCGCACGACCCGTCACCGAGCCGGCGAGGGCGACCACCGACTCCTCCGGCCGTCGGTAGTCATGGAGGACCACCTCGCACATCGGGCCGAAAGTCGCCGCGATCCCGTCGATGACGGGCGTCAGCGCGGCGATGATCGCGTCCCGTTCGGCCTCGACGCTCACTTCGTCCACCGACGCCTCCTCGCTGCCACAATCAGGTTCTCTAGACCTTCTCTAGACTACACATCCAACCTCTGGACGAACAGTCCAACACCCGGCCTTTCCCGCCACCCTTGCCCGGAATCTTGACGGGAGTGATGTTACCGGTAACATCACTGACCGTCGGAGCGATTGAGAGGTGTGCAGTGCCGGGGGAAAAGCGCGTCATCGACAGCGGGCCCATGGCATCCGCACAGCCGGACGTCCCGATCTTCAGCCCCGCCGCCGTGGTCGCCTCCTGTGTGGGCTTCCTCCTCATCGGCGCCCTCCAGGCCCTGTACGGGCCGGCCATCCCCGCCTTCCGCGAAAAGTTCGGGCTGACGCCTTCGGGCGCCGGGCTGGGGCTGAGCGCCCACTTCGTCGGCGGCGTGGCCGGTGTGCTGCTGTTCGACCGGCTCTACGGCCGGCCAGGGCATGTGTCGAAAGTCCCGTCGTCCGCCCGGAAGGCGGGCCCTGTGCCGGGCGTCGCGGGGCAGGCGGGACTTCCGACACACGCCCTGGGCAACCGGCAGATCCTCGGGGCCTCGTACCTGCTGATGGCCGTCGGTGCGGCGGGCTTCGCGCTGGCGCCGAACTGGCCCGCCGCGCTGGCCATGGCCCTCCTCGCCGGGCTCGGCTTCGGCGGCATCGACTACGGCCTCAACCAGCTGTTCGCGGTCGGCTTCGGCCACCGCTCGACCGCGATGCTGAACATCCTCAACGCGCACTTCGGCATCGGCGCGATCCTCGGCCCGGCGCTGATCGGCGCGGTCGGCTCCGCCCACTACCCGGCGGTCTTCCTCGGTTTCGCGCTCGCCAACCTGCCGTTGCTCCTGTGCCTGCGGGGAGTACGCGACCGCGCGCCGGGGCCGCAGTCCGGCCCCGAGGCCGACGGCGGGCGGGTCCTCGGCCGCAGCCTGGGCTCGGTGCTCGCGGTGTTCGTCGCGCTGTACGTCCTGCACGTCGGCATCGAGGCGGGCGTCGGCGGCTGGGAGCCCACGCATCTGGAGACCGTCGGTTACGGCGCCGGGGCCGCAGCGACCGCCACCTCCGTCTACTGGCTGATGATGACCGTCGGCCGGTTCCTGGTCGCCCCGATCGCCCTGCGCTTCTCGGCGCAGACGATCATCACGGTCTCCTGCGCGGGCATGACGGTCTGTCTGCTGCTCGCCTCGATACCGGCCCTGGCCCCGTACGCGTACGCCGGTGTCGGTCTGTTCATCGCTCCGATCTTCCCCACCGGCCTGCCCTGGCTGCACCGCGCGGCCCCGCGTGCCCGACGCGCAGGAGCCCTGGTCATCGCCGCGTCCATGGTCGGCGGTGTCGCCGCGGGCCCGGCGCTCGGCAAGGCCATCGAAGAGGCCGGCATCCGCGCGGTTCCACTGCTGCTGTGCGGCGTCTCGGCCTTGTGTCTGGCCGCGACGCTCTGGCTGATCCGCAGCACCCGAACCCGCTGAACCGCCGCCCCGAAGCCGCTCGACCCTCTGGACCAAGGCCCCGCATTTCCGAACCCGAAGGGAAGCCCCGAATGCCCGCTCTGACCACGTCGTCCGACGGTTTCCTCCTGCACGGCGAGCCGTTCCGGATCATCTCCGGGGCCCTGCACTACTTCCGCGTCCACCCGGACCAGTGGACCGACCGGCTGCGCAAGGCGCGGCTGATGGGACTCAACACCGTCGAGACGTACCTGCCGTGGAACCTCCACGAGCCCGAACCCGGCACGCTCGTCCTCGACGGCCTGCTCGACCTGCCCCGCTTCCTCAGCCTGGCGCGGGCCGAGGGCCTGCACGTGCTGCTGCGCCCCGGGCCGTACATCTGCGCCGAGTGGGACGACGGCGGGCTGCCCGCGTGGCTCGTCCCGGACCCCGGCATCCGGCTGCGCACCAGCGACCCGCGCTTCACCGAGGCCTTCGACCGTTACCTCGACCAGCTGCTGCCCCCGCTGCTGCCGCACCTCGCCGCGAACGGCGGTCCGGTGATCGCCGTACAGGTGGAGAACGAGTACGGGGCCTACGGCGACGACACCGCGTACCTCAAGCACGTCGAACAGGCCCTGCGCTCCCGCGGTGTCGACGAGCTGCTGTTCACCTGCGACCAGGCCAATGCCGAACACCTGGCGGCCGGCAGCCTGCCCGGCACGGTCGCCACGGCCACCTTCGGCAGCCGGGTCGACGAGCATCTGGCCGCGCTGCGCGCCCACCGGCCCGAAGGCCCGCTGATGTGCTCCGAGTTCTGGATCGGCTGGTTCGACCACTGGGGCGGGCCGCACCACGTGCGGTCGGCGGAAGACGCCGCGGCCGACCTGGACCGGCTGCTGTCCGCGGGCGCCTCCGTCAACCTCTACATGTTCCACGGCGGCACCAACTTCGGCTTCACCAACGGCGCCAACCACCACCACACCTACGCGCCCACCGTCACGTCGTACGACTACGACGCCCCGCTCACCGAGTGCGGCGACCCGAGCCCCAAGTACCACGCGTTCCGCGAGGTCATCGCCCGGCACGCGCCGGTCCCCGACGAGCCGGCGCCGGCGCCGGGCGCCAAACTTCCGCCCCTCGCCGTGGACTTGGACCGCCGGGCGGCGCTGCTGCCGTATCTCCGCACCCTGGACGGGGCGGTGCGCACCCAGGACCCGGTGACGATGAACGAACTCGGGACGCACTCCGGGTACGTCCTCTACCGCACCACCGTTCCCGCCTCCGGCGACGGTCCGCTGCACTTCGCGGGCGGGGTCGGCGACCGCGCGCAGGTCTTCGTGGACGGCGCCTCCGTCGGCGTACTGGAACGCGAGCGCCACGACGAGACGCTGCCCGTGCGGGTGCCTGAGCCCGGTGCCGTCCTCGAGGTCCTGGTGGAGAACCAGGGCGGGGTCAACTACGGCCCGCGCATCGGGGCGCCCAAGGGTCTGCTCGGCCCGGTGTCCTTCCAGGGCGCCGCCCTGCACGGCTGGGAGTGCCGGCCCGTCCCGCTGGGCGACCTGGGCGCGGTGCCGTTCGTGCCGTCCGAGGCGGTCACGGACGCCGTGCCCGCCTTCCACCACGGCACGTTCGAGGTGGACACCCCGGCCGACACCTTCCTCTCGCTGCCCGGCTGGACCAAGGGCCAGGCGTGGGTCAACGGCTTCCACCTCGGCCGCTACTGGAACCGCGGCCCACAGCGCACGCTGTACGTCCCCGGCCCGGTGCTGCGCCCAGGCGCCAACGAGCTCGTCCTGCTGGAGCTGCACGCCACGACCGGCACCCGCGCCCGGCTCACCGACACTCCCGACCTCGGACCGGAGAACAACTGATGGCCCACCCGCACCACCTGCGCGTCCCCTCCCCCGCCGGTCCCCCGCTGACCGGGCATCTGCCCTTCTCCGACGCCCCCGGGGTCCCCGATCCCATCGAGGTCAACAGCCGTTGGCTCACGCGCGGCGGGCGCCCCTGGTTCCCGGTCTCCGGCGAGTTCCACTACTCCCGCTGCCCGGCCGCCGAGTGGGAGGAGGAACTGCTGAAGATGAAGGCGGGCGGGGTCACGGCCGTCGCCAGTTACATCATCTGGATCCACCACGAGGAGACCGAGGGCCGCGTCCGCTTCGACGGCGACCGCGACCTGCGCCGCTTCGCCGAACTGTGCGCCCGGCACGGCCTGGACTTCATCCCGCGCATCGGCCCCTGGTCCCACGCGGAGGTCCGCAACGGAGGCCTGCCCGACTGGCTGCTGGCCCGCGACTGCACCCCGCGCACCGACGACCCGGCCTATCTGGAGCCCGTACGCACCTGGTTCGCGGCCATCGCCGAGCAACTGCGCGGCCTCGACCGGGCCCACGGCGGCCCGATCGTGGCGATCCAGATCGAGAACGAGCTCTACGACCAGCCCGGCCACCTCCTCACCCTCAAGCGGCTGGCCCAGGAGGCCGGCATGAGCGCCCCGTTGTGGACGTCGACGGCCTGGGGCGGGGTCCAGCTCCCGCCCGACGAGCTGCTGCCGCTGTACGGCGGCTACACCGAGACCTTCTGGACCGAGGCCGACGGCGGCTGGCCCGACACCTGCCGCAAGCACTTCTTCTTCACCCACCAGCGCGACGACGAGGGCATCGGCGCCGACCTGAGGCCCACGACCGTGCGCGGCGGCGAACCCGACGCCTTCGCCGACCGCTTCCCCTGGGCCACCTGCGAGCTGGGCGGCGGCATGGCGGTGTCGTATCACCGCCGGCCGCGCGTCGACGCCGACGACATCGGCGCGCTCGGCCTCACCAAGATCGGCTGCGGTTCGGTCTGGCAGGGCTTCTACATGTTCCACGGCGGCACGAACCCGGCCGGTGAGCTCACCACGCTGCAGGAGTCCCACGCCACCGGCTATCCCAACGACCTGCCGGTCCTGACGTACGACTTCCAGGCACCGCTCGGCGAGTACGGCCAGTACCGGCCGACGTACCACGAACTGCGGCTCCAGCACCTGCTGTTGGCCGACTTCGGCGACCGCATCGCGCCGATGGAGTCCGTACTGCCGGAGCGCCGGCCGAGCGGCCAGGACGACCGGGACACCCTGCGGTGGGCCGTGCGCACCGACGGCACCTCGGGGTTCCTCTTCGTCAACAACCACCAGCCGCACGAGCCGCTGCCGGACCACCCGGAGACGTCGTTCACTGTCGAATTCCCTGGCGACGGGGGCACCTTGACCCTGCCGACCGCTCCCGTCACCGTGCCGCGCGGTGCCTACTTCTGCTGGCCGCTGCGGCTCGACGTGGCGGGGCTGCGGCTGGAGTGGGCCACCGCCCAGCCGGTGTGCACGGTCGACGTGGACGGTCGAACGGTCCTGGTGCTGGCCGCGACCGAGGGCATCGCCCCCGAACTCGCGCTGGACGCGGCGACGGTGACGTCGGTCAGCACGCCGTCCGGGGACGTCACCCCCGTCGGCGACCGGGTGCTGGTGACCGGACTGCGACCCGGTACCGACGCGCTGGTCGAGGTGGAGTCGGCGGACGGCGGACGGGTCGGTCTGCTGGTCCTGGACGCGGCGACGGCACGCACCGCCTACCGGGGCGTGGCCTGGGGCGTCGAGCGGCTGGTGCTGTGCGAGGCGGGTGTCGTCTTCGACCCGTTCGGCCGGGAGGAGGTACGGCTGCACGGCTCGGACGCGCCGGTGTCGTTCGCGGTGCTGCCGGCGCCGGAGCGGGCGCCGGTGGTGGACGGGGCGTCGGTGAGCGTGTCGGCGGACGGGGTGTTCACCCGTTACGCGGTGCGGGCCGGTTCCGAGGCGACCGGTTCCAAGGCGACCGGTTCCGAGGCGACCGGTTCCAAGGCGGCCGGTTCCGGGGCCGGTGGCACCTCCGTGGCGGTCACGCCGGTGCGGTCCGCCGGTCCCGCGCCGGACACGGCCACCGGCGTGCTGGACCGGGCGAGCGCGCCCGCGGACAAGCACTTCGACACCGTGGCCGCCGAGTACCACGTCGACGTACCGGACGACCTGCCGCCGGGGACGATCCTGCGCCTGTACTGGAGCGGGGACGTGGGGCGGGCGTACGTGGGCGACACGCTCGTGGCGGACCAGTTCTTCTCCGGGCGCGTCTGGGACCTCGGCGTCGACCGGCTGCCCGCCGACGCCCTGCGCGCCGAGGGGCTACGGCTGCGGGTGCTGCCGTTGCACCCGGACGCACCCGTGTACGTGCCGCGGGAGGCGGTCGGTGCCGGGGAGAGTGCCGCCGTCACGCACGCCGAGTGGATCATCCGCCGCCGCTGGACGGTCCGGGCCGGCTGACACACCGACCCGGACGTGGTCCCCGAGGGCTCGGCGCCCCGAGTCCTCGGGACCGTCCCGCCTATGCTGTGGTCCTGCCGGGCGGGACGAGGCCGCCGTAACGATGTCGAGGAAACTGTCACCATGACCCGAAGCGCCGCCGACGGAGCGGCTCCGAAGGGGCGCAGCAGACGGAACTTCGCGGGTTCGCGTCCCGTGATGGACGACGTGGCCCGGCTGGCCGGCGTCTCCAAGCAGACCGTCTCCCGCGTGCTGAACGACCATCCGTCCGTCCGCCCCGCGACGCGCGAGGCGGTCGCCCAGGCCATGCGTACGCTCGGCTACCGTCCCAGCCGCAGCGCCCGGTCGCTGGCCAGTGGCCGGACCCGGATGCTCGGGGTCATCTCCTTCGACGCCGCCCGCTACGGTCCCGCCTCCGTCCTCACCGCGATCAACACCGCGGCGCAGGAGGCCGGTTACCTGGTGAGCTCCATCGCCCTCGACACGGCCGACCACGACACGGTGGTCGAGGCCGTGGACCGGCTGTCGGCCGAGGGCGCGGACGGCGTGATCGCCATCGCCCCGCAGCTGTGGGTGGGCCGGGCGCTGGCCGACACCCATCTCGACACCCCGCTGGTGGTGCTGGAGAACGGCCTCGACAGCGAGACCCACCTGGTCACCGGCGACTCCCGGGCCGGGGCCCGCAAAGCCACCGAGCACCTCCTCGGGCTCGGCCACTCCACCGTCTGGCACCTGGCGGGCCCCACCGGCTGGACCTCGGCCGACCATCGGACGGCCGGCTGGCGCTCGACCCTGGAGGCGGCCGGTGTCGACGTCCCCGAGCCGCTCGTCGGTGACTGGAGCGCCGACTCCGGCTACGACCTGGGGCGTCGGCTGGCCGCGCGGCCGGACGTCACGGCGGTGTTCGTCTCCAACGACCAGATGGCCCTCGGCGTCCTGCACGCGCTGCACGAGGCCGGGCGGCCGGTGCCGGACGAGGTCAGCGTGGTCGGCTACGACGACATCCCGGAGGCGGCCCATCTGCTGCCCCCGCTGACCACGGTCCGCACCGACTTCGCGGAGATCGGCATCCGCTCACTGCGGCTCCTGCTGAACCGCATCGACGGATCCACCGAGCCGCCGAAGCCCGAGTCGGTCGTCCCCGTCGACCTCGTCGTCCGCCGCAGCAGCGGACCGGCGCCGCGCTGAGGGGTCAGCAGCCGGCCCGATCCGACGGGGAGGCGGACGCGAGGTACGCCGAGCCGATCCGGTACACGCCCGGCCTGTCGACCGTCAGGCGCGTGAACTCGCCCTCCTTCCGCAGGCAGGCGCCCTCGACGCGCAGCCACGGCGAGTACGCCACCCGCACGGTCACCGAACCCGGCTTCGGCATCCGCACGTCGAGTGCGGCGTCCGTGGTGCGCACGACGGTGGCGGGCGCCGACACCAGCGGCACCGCGTCCCGCACCCGGTACACCCGCCAGTGCGCGTCGCTCCACACCGGCTCCAGCCACGCGGGCCGGCCGCCGCGCAGCAGGCGTGCCTCGGCCTCCCCGTACCGGTCGGGTTCGGCGTCGGGGAGGACGACGAAGCCGACGGCCCAGTGGTCCAGCCAGGCCCGGTACGTCGTCGGGGTGAGCGTGCCGTCGTAGAAGAGGCGGCCGCGGGTGACGTCGAGCTGGGTGTTCCAGCCGCGTGCCAGATTGACGTACGGGGCCAGCACGGCGGACTCGCGGTGGTCGTGGGCCGGGACGACCTCCACGCGGGTGCGGTGGGCGCCGAGCCGATTCAGGGCCCGTACGACACCCTGGCTGTCAGCGGCCCACGCGGGTACCTCCCCCGTCCCCCGCAGGAACGAGGTGGGTGTGCCGGATCCCAGCCAGAGCAGGGAGCCGGTGAGGGCCAGGGCGAGCGCGCCGCGCCCGTACCGCGGGCGTCGGTACCGCTGGTCCCGCTGGTCCACCGAGAGCAGGGCGGCGAGCAGTACGGCGGGCGCGAACAGCAGGGCGAGCCGCTCCACGTTGGCGCCGATCGGCGACGGGATCAGGAAGGTCAGGAGGACACCCACCGCGTACACGGCGCCGCCCAGCCGCACCACCCGCCAGCGGTGCGGCGAGAAGACCGCCACGGCCACGCCCAGCAGCATGGGCCACAGGATCCGCCCCGCCGCCATCGGCTCCTCCCCATGGAAGGGGAACAGCAGCGTGGTCGTCCCCACCACCAGGAACGGCGGAACCGTCAGCGCGGCGGCCCGCTTCCAGTCGCGGAGCAGGCCGTAGGCCGCACCCGCCACGACGAGGAAGAGTCCGGCCACCGGGCTGCCCGCCGTCGCCAGCATCGCGTACCCGGCGGCCAGCCACACGCGGCGCTCGCCCACCAGCAGCACACACGCGGCGAGGGCGAAGGCGACGCCGAGCGCGAAGGTCACACGTCCCGCCGCGATGTTGACCCAGAGGCCGAACGCGGCCATCAGCGCCGGAGGCAGCGGGCGCCGGATCCCGGACCGTTCGAACAGCACCGCGGCCAGCCACCCGGCGGCCAGCCCGGAGGCGACAGCGATCGTCCGCACGCCGAAGAAGCCCATCAGATACGGCGAGATCACGCTGTAGTTCGCGGTGTGGATCCCGCTGAACCAGAACAGGCCGTACGCGGAATCGCCGTGCTCGGCGGCGAACCGTGCCCAGGTCTCCTGAGCCGCGAGATCTCCGCCGCCGTTGGCGCGGAAGAGCGCCCACACCAGATACAGGGGCAGCATCGTGACCGTGGCGAGCAGCGGCACACGACGGCGACGCGGAAACGATCTGACCCGGCGGTACGGCGGCTTCCGCGGCGGGGCGGCGATGTCCGCCGGAGCAGGGGCCGGCACGGCACGAACTGTCATCAGGGCGGTGTCTCCGTTCGAACGAGGTCGCAGCCCGGTCGGCCGCCGGGAACGGGGCGGGAACGACCGGGACACCGCGGCGCCGATGCCGTGCGCAGGTATCACCTGGTCAGTGGCGTCCTCCGGCTGCGATCTCATTCTTCGGCGGCGACCAGGGCACCGGCATCAGCCGATCGGCCGAAGGCGCCTGCGGTGCGGGAGCCGGGCATCGGCCTTACGGCCGAGGTGCCGTCACCGACCGCTGTGGACCCTCACCTAGCGTTCGAACATCCATGTGATGGAGCCGCTCGTCGCCCTGACGGTCCGCACGGGGACGTCGATCAGCGAGCCGTCGCCCCTCGTACCGTGGCAGGTGAGCGTGGCTCCGGCGACGGCCCTCAGCCCGGTCGGGCAGGACAGGCCGCGCAGCGATGTCCCGACCCAGGGCAGCGGGTGGTACATGCCCAGCGTCCGCCCCGCGACAATGTTCGGTTTCAGGGCCCGGTGACCGTCGACCACTGCGTACGGCTGCCGGCACCACGTCTCCGGCCGCCATGATGAAGTGCTCCGACCGTCGGGGCGAGAGACCGCCCAGGCGATGGATCACTCCCCGAAACTCTGCGGTAGCGTCAAGGTATGAGCCATCCCCACCCAGAACTGAAAGCCGCCCCTCCACTGCCCAAGGGAGGGCTGCGGGTCGTCGCCCTGGGCGGCCTGGGTGAGATCGGCCGCAACATGACCGTCTTCGAGCACGCCGGCAAGCTGCTCATCGTCGACTGCGGCGTGCTGTTCCCCGAGGAGACCCAGCCCGGCGTGGACGTGATCCTGCCGGACTTCACCTCGATCCGGGACCGCCTGGACGACATCGTGGCCGTGGTGCTCACCCACGGGCACGAGGACCACATCGGCGGCGTGCCGTATCTGCTGCGCGAGCGGTCCGACATTCCCGTCGTCGGTTCGAAGCTGACGCTTGCGTTCCTGGAGGCCAAGCTCAAAGAGCACGGCATCCGGCCGCGCACGGTGCGGGTACGCGAGGGCGACCGGCGCGGGTTCGGGCCCTTCGACTG